>NZ_JBGSOZ010000137.1:0-26584 GCF_041738905.1 Aestuariivirga sp. | reverse complement strand
GCCAATCCTCAAGGCCGCACTTCAAAACCATCGGACCGAGCAGCCAGCCTCCCATGCAGTTGACCGCTTGGCCGATGCTGCATAAGGTTCAACCAGCGACGCCAGCCTTGGCATTTTCAACAGAGTACGGGACATCCCCGTGCCTTCAACACGCCCTTGATCACCGGGCGGTAGAGCCAGATCAGCAGCCGGTTGATGGGATTCCGGTGCTCGGCGATAATGCGGCCCCGGATAAACAGGAACATGAGGGCGGGAACCAACGTGATCGACAACACCGCAGCAGCGGCCATGGCGAAGGATTTGGTATAGGCCAACGGCTTGAACAGGCGGCCCTCCTGTGCCTCAAGCGCGAAGATTGGCAGGAACGACACGGTGATGACCAACAGGCCGAAGAACAAGGCGGGGCCGACTTCCTTTGACGCCGCCACAATGATCTCGATGCGCGGCGTTCCGGGCTTGGCCCTCTCCATGTGCTTATGGGCGTTCTCGATCATCACAATGGCCGCGTCCACCATGGCGCCAATCGCAATGGCAATGCCGCCGAGGCTCATGATGTTTGACGACAATCCCAACATGCGCATGAGAGCGAAGGCCATCAGGATACCAACCGGCAGCATGAGGATCGCCACTAGCGCGCTCCTCACGTGCAACAGGAAGATCACGCAGACAGCGGCGACGATAAGGCTTTCTTCCAACAAAGTGCTCTTCAAGGTCTCGATGGCGCGATGAATGAGATCGGAGCGGTCATAGACAGTCTGAACTTCTGTGCCCTCAGGCAGGCTGGCCATCACGTCCGCAAGCCGGGCTTTTACATTGTCAATCACCGACAGGGCGTTTTCGCCAAAGCGCTGGATGGCGATGCCGCCAACGGCTTCACCTTCTCCATTCAGTTCGGTAATGCCGCGCCGCTCATCGGGCGCGAACTCGACGCGGGCGACGTCGCGCAGCAGAACCGGCGTTCCACCCTCGGCCTTGAGGACGATCATCTCGATGTCCTTGACATTGCGAAACAGACCACGCCCGCGAACCGCATATTCGGTCTCGGCAATCTCGACAGTGCGGCCACCTGTATCCATGTTGCTGGCACGGATGGCATTGCGCACATCATTCAGCGAAATACCGTAGCTCTGCAACTGACGCGGATCGACGATGACACTGTATTGCTTGACGAAGCCGCCAACACTCGCCACCTCGGACACGCCTTCTGCCTTGGCCAAGGCATAACGGAGCTGCCAGTCTTGTGTCGTGCGGAGATCACCCAGGTCTTGTCCCTTGCCGGTCAGCGCATATTGGTAGACCCATCCCACACCTGTGGCGTCCGGCCCAAGTGAAGGGGTTACACCTTGCGGCAATTGCCGGGCTGCGGCGCTCAAATATTCAAGAACGCGAGACCGCGCCCAGTACGGATCAGTGCCATCCTCGAAGATGATATAGATGAATGACACGCCGAAAAACGAGAAGCCGCGCACGACCTTAGACTTGGGCACGCTGAGCAAGGACGTGGTCAGAGGATAGGTGACCTGATCCTCGACCACCTGCGGCGCCTGACCGGAAAACTCTGTATAGACGATGACTTGGGTATCCGAGAGGTCGGGAATCGCATCGAGTGGTGTGGTCTTCACCGCATAGGCACCGGCCAGCGTTAGAAACAATGTGCCAATGATCACCAGCACCATGTTGCGGGCTGACCATTCGATGATCTTGCCGATCATTGTGCTGTTCCTTCAGGAGCGGTGAGTCCGGTCAGCGCCGCCTGCAGATTGCTCTCGGCGTCAATGAGGAAGTTGGCCCGCGTGACGACCTGCTCGCCCTCCTTCAACCCCGAGACAATCTCCACATAGCCAGCGCCTCTTCGACCGATTTGAACCTCCATCGGCTTGAAGCGGCCTTCGCTCACTTGAACGATGGCCACCTGCCGGTTGCCGCTGTCGATGATCGCCGAAGCCGGTATGGCAAGCACACCCGCCGATTGCCCGGTATCGATCACCACGTCGGCGTACATGCGATGCAGGAGCTTGTGATCGGGATTGGGTAACTCAATGCGAACTTGTGCGGTTCGAGTTTCGGCCCGTAACTCGGGGAGGACAAAGGCGACATTTCCACGGAATATCTCACCAGGATAGGAGCGCAGGGTAACTTCAGCCGGATCGCCAATGCTGATCCTGCCAATGTCCATTTCGGCGACGTCGGCAATAACCCAAACTGTGGAAACATCGGAGAGCCGGTAGAGTTCGTCACCGGGCATCATGCGAGCGCCGGAGACCACCGTCTTGCTCATCAAGACCCCATCGACAGGTGACGGCCAATCCATGGAAAACGGGATGTCACCTTTCGCGGGGATCGCGGCAATGACCTCCTTGGGCACGCCGAGATTAAGCAGCTTGCGCACTCCTACTTGCTTTTGGCCGTCGGCAACGGCCAGCCGGTATTCGACCAGCGCTTGAACGATCTGCGGGCTGTAAAAGCGGAACAGCGGTTCCCCGGCCTTTACATATTGGCCTGTCGCACCCGCGTAGACTTTCTCGATGAACCCTTCGGCACGCAATGTGATCGAAAGTTCGCGCCGCTCATCAAGCTGGATTGAGCCCGGCGCGCGGATCGGCTCGGACAAAACGCGCTTTTCAACCGGTTCGGTACGGACACCGGCACGCTGCACTTTTTCGACGCTTACCTTGACGATCGAAGGATCGCCGGAGCCTTCGTCGGCATAGACGGGGATATAGTCCATCTGCATCGAGTCCTTCTTGGGGACTGGCGATGTGTCGGGGAGGCCCATCGGGTTGCGGTAGTAAAGAATCTTCCGTTCGCCCGATGGCGCGGCGGCCACGGCGGCGGGCATTTTGCCGCTGATCTGGGATGCCAGCGCCTCCCAATGGGGACGGAAAGTCGTGGCGGCAAGGAACCCTGCCAAGCCACCAAGGGCGATCAGCAGCAACGTCAACAGCAATCGTGCAAGAACACGCATCGGGAAACCCTCAAAAATGCAAGGAGACGGGCCGCGCAAGGCGCAACCCGGACATCAAGCTTCAGGAGGTCAGATGCGCGGGGGTCTTCGCAGCGGCGGCGGCGCGAAAGGCGACAAGGCCAGTGCCAGCGGCGCATGGGCAATCCCGGCGGTGAACGGCAAGTTCACAATGCCGGATTGATGTTCAAATCCGGCCGCGCCGCCACACTTGGCGAAGCAGGCCGCCGCGTCGGAGCAAGTCCGTGTGGATTTTGACATGTCGCAGCATGACTGCTTCTGCGGGCAGGATTCGCCGCCAATTGCCATCGTATGCGACGCCAATGACACCGCCGTGGCCTGGACAGGCGCCAGCAGCAAGCCAAACGCAATCAGCATGCCGATCAGCATGCGGAAGGTCCGCAATGGCCCAGGAACTGTCATTGCACCCCGATAGCGGCGGATCAACAGCCGGTCAAGTCACAGTCGCGAGAGCGAAGTTTTTCGACTGCCGCATAAGCCAATTTCCATGTGTAACAGACAGGAATTCCGCAAGTCACTATTCCGCCGGCCGCTTCCTTAACCCTCATTAAGCGAATGGAAGTCGCGAACGCGTTCGAACCCCACAAAATATTTTTGTGGTGTTCCAGCCTGTCGCGCCGTCAGCCGCGCAGGTAGCGGAACAGCGCATCCATGTTGCCGTTGTTGCGCCTTAGCACGCCGGTGAAGGTTGTTCGCAATTGCTGCGCCAGCCACACCGATGAAACATTGACATCTCGGACAAGATAACCGCTGCGCGCTTTGTGTAGCTTAAACGTGACTTTCTGGCCACCGGACAATCGCGTGCCGACGGTCACATCATTGCCCTGGGATGCGCAGCTGGTGATCGCCAGATTCGATGCGGTAAAGCGACTCGAATTTTCCGCCATGAGACGGCCGATGAACTGCTTTGTCAGGTTGACATACTCGGCCTTGCTGGATTGCGGCAGTTTGCTGCGGTGTGGCCCAAGCGCGAACATGGCGATGGAATCCAAGTCCGCGTATCGTGATGCCACGCCTGAAAACGCTCGCGGCGACTTCGTGCGTGCGGCGCTCATCATGGCTTGTCCGGCATTTTTAACAAAGGCCTCGCCTTCACAGACGGTGGCGGAAGCCGAGGCGGAGATCGCGGCGCCAAACGGCAGCCAGAATATCGTGGCCGCGGTGGCTGTGGACAGTATGGTGCGGAGGAATGTCATTTTGAAAAACCTTTCGGCGTTGATCGCTTCATGACGGCAGCTTAGTTGATTTCGCGATGACGGCGGTTCAATTCGAGCCCATCCGGCATGACATCCGTGTGCGGGACCTGTGAGAACCAATCGAGATCAGGTGATTGACAGAAGCCGCTGACACTTCATGTCAGGCGTTTGCTGCTTCGCCAAGCTCCCGGCGACCGGAAATCGCGTTTTCGTCCGGCGCTCCCGTGATCACACCGAACGCGGCTGAGCGGTAAGACTCGGGCACCTGAGTGAACGCGGCCAGATCGACCCGCTGCTCCTCGCCCACGTCCGAGAGCACGTTTGCGAACGTGTGGTCGCGGATGAGCGCCTCAGATTTGTAGCCGAGCTTGCGCAGTTCTTGTTCGATGATTTGGAGTGCGTTCACGACCGCGCCGCCTTCAATACACGCCCCCCCAGCCTCGATTGTTTCGGTGTTCCGGATCGGCATGGTCGGAAAAAGTGGAAGCTACGCTACGGGGTCGGGCGACCCGAATCCTTGCGACAGAATATCAAGATGTCGGTCCAACCGCAGGAGAGCCGCATCCTCGTCCACGACCGAAGGCGCGCGCGAAGATAGCAGTTCGCAACGCCGCAGGTCGTAGATCGCCAGCGTAGTACCCGGAATCATAAGTCACTAAGACGGCGCCCTTTGACGCGGCGCTGGTGGACTTTGGATTTTGTCCAGACAAAGGGCTCTGCGTCTTTGTTGTAGGCTTTGATGAACGCATTAATGTGCTGCTTGAGTTGTTCGACGGAGGTGAACGATGCGCCGGTCAGCGACTTGCCCTGCAAGATGGAGAACCAGCCCTCGACCTGATTGAGCCATGAGGCGCGTGTCGGCGTAAAGTGGAAAGTTACAAGCGGGTGGCGTTTCAGCCATTCGTCGTTCTTCTGGTGAGTATTCAGATTGTCGAGGATGACCTTGAGCCGTGCCTTTGGATAGGCGGCGACAACATCATCCATGAAGTCGAGAAATTCCTTGCGGCGGCGGCGTTTCTTGTGTGCTGCCCTGACCTTGCCGGTCGCAACCTCAAAGGCGGCAAACAGGGTTGTGGTGCCATGCCGCTTGTAGTCGTGGCTTTGCCCGGTCAGGGCGCGTCCGCTCGGCAGTTTCAAGTAACCTTGCGCCCGTTCAAGTGCCTGGATCGATGGTTTCTCATCGACGCACAGGACAATCGCGCTTTTCGGTGGCGCCAGATAGAGGCCGACCACATCGGCGGCCTTTGCCGCAAAATCCGGGTCGTTGCTCTCGCACCAGCTTTTGCGTCCGGCCAGATCGATCTTCTGCTTGCGCAGCGATCGCCAAACATACTGTACATCGACGTCGCCCAACAACCGCGCGATCAATGGCCCGTTCCAGCGAGCAAATCCCTTGGGTGGGGGCTGGTCGAGAACCTTGCGAATCCGCTGGTCGGTTGCCTCGCCGTAGATCGGCGGGGTGCCGGGCCGCAGCCGATCCTCCAGCCCATCAAGGCCTTCGCGCGCGTAACGGATACGCCACAAGCTGACTGTGGTCGGCGTCGTCTCCAACTCGCGGGCGATCTCCCGTGTCGCGTGACCGTCGGCCGCCTCCAACACGATCCGTATACGCAACAGCTGCCGCTGCTCGGTGCTGCCGGCGCGCAAGCGCGCCTCAAGAATCGCACGATCTCCCGGCCGCAGCCGGACTGTCATGGCATTGCTTATCATGCCATATTGAATCACGCGGCAACGCCGCACGATAGTGCAAATATGACTCAGTCACTTCGGATAGTGGGTAGTAGTGCCCCAAAAGGCTGAGAAACGAGGCACCATCGAGAAGCTCGCGGGCGGAGGCGAGTAGATTCCGATGCACCTTTAGCTCGACGTAGAATCGAGTGCGCAGGACGACCGCGAGCTGCAGGAGAAAAACAATCTGCCAGGAAAACTTCGCTTCACTCCCCCGCTTCTGCGCCAGAATATCGGGCTTGATAAGGGCGCGCCGCATCGTCCACTCGCGAAGCTGATCCGCCGAGAGTCCCGTGAGCTGTAGCACATCCCGTGATCCGACCAACCACACCGCCCCTCCGCAACAACAGGTATGATACCCAATCTGTTTCGTCCAGCGCGGGCGCGAACGAAACTGTCAACCGGCTCATCGCGGCCAGAGCAACTATCGCCGGCACCCTGCTTCGGTCGCCCTCATTGGGGCAGATATCGATGGAACACGAACCCGCGAGGACGGTCGTACCCTTAACCTATGAGGTACGACCGAACGGGATGAACTCGCCGATTTCGCGCCGGGGCTTTTGTTCACGTGATCGGACAGCTACACCTCTTGCCATCGGATGAGGCTTAACCGAAATCGGATCAAGCTGCCTCGCGTTCAGTGGCACGATAAAGTCCATTGCTGACCTTGGTGAGCAGCCCCTCGTTGCACATCCGGGTCAGGTAACAGCGGGGAATGCCGATGTCTGTGAGATCGCGTGTTCGCACTATCCCTCGTTCTCGCGCAAGCGCGATCGCGCGCGTTCTCAGCGAGGGCTCCGGCGAGGCGTAGCGCTTTGGCGCGATCCCGGTCGCGATTGCGGATTTTTGGCGGTTGCGGCATGGCATTGGGTCAGGGGATCGAGTATTCGTAGTTCGAGTCTTTGCCGACCCCGGCGAACCAGCCTGTGGATTGGCTCTCCAATTTACACCATCCTGTTTGCACGCTAACATCTCCATTTGTGCTACTATCTGGCTCAACGTCTTCCAAACTACGAAGATTATCGCTTTCTATCTACCTCAGCGTTTTCAACAGAGGTACGCACCATGAATCGCTCGGAAACAACTTCAATTAGACGAACTATTCGCAGGCAGCAGCTACGCGAGATGGTTCCGTTGGCTGATAGCACCATCTACGAAATGGAACAGCGAGGGGAATTTCCGCGACGCTTCGCTTTGACTCCACGATGCGTGGTTTGGGATTTGAGCGAGGTTCAGGCATGGCTCGCGGCCCGTCGCTCAAAACCAATTCTCCGTGCGCCCGGCCCAGACGTGAAGCTGCGCCGAGCCCGTCCGGTCAAAGAGCCGGATCGAGCTCCAAGATCGGCATCGACGGCGGGATGAGCGTCGGCACGTACTTCTTGCCATCGACCCAGGCGTCCAAGATGTCCGACCACTCCTGCATCATGTGTCGACGCTGCACCTCATATTCGGCTTTGTTATAGACGCCACGCGACGAGCGCCCATCCTCATGCGCCAGGCACTTTTCGATCCAGTCGCTGTTGAAGCCGAGTTCGTTCAGCAGAGTCGAACCTGTCCGCCGCAGGTCGTGAACCGTGAACGGCTCCAAGGGCAAACCTTCCGTCTTCGCCCGCTCGACGACCGCGTAGGTCACCCGGTTGAAGGTGGCGCGCGACATCGGAGCATCCGCATCATACCGCGACGGCAGAAGGTATCTCGAATTTCCCGCACAGGTCTTCAGGGCGATCATGATGTCGAGCACCTGGCGCGACAGATAGACGTTATGCGCCTTCGAGCGCTTCATCCGTTCCTTTGGGATCGTCCAGACCGCATTCTCGAAGTCTACCTCATCCCACACTGCGTCCTGCAGCTCGCTCTTGCGCACCATAGTGAGAAGATAGAGCCGCATTCCCAAACGGATCGTGGGAAGTGTAGCGATATGCTCGAGCTGCTTCAGCATCACTCGAATTTCAGAGGGCGACAGCGAGCGGTCCTTCGGCACGAAGGTGGCGATCGATGCCGGTCCCACTTCGTCAGCGGGGTTGGCGACCTTCTCACCATGCAGAATCGCAAATCCGTAGATCTGCTTCAGGATGTCTCGCACATGGATAGCCGTCGCCGGAGCACCGCGTTCAACGATTTTACCGCAGTGGGTTCTTAGATCGTCGGGCGTGATCTCCGTCAGGAGACGATTGCGCCAGACCGGCAGAAGCTCGCGCTCGAAAATAGAACGCCGCATGGCGCGCGTGCTGTCGGCCATCGGCGCGGCGGTGAGCCACTTCTCCCCCAACTCGCCAAAGCTCTTCGCCTCTTTCAGGCGGCGCTTGTCGCGCTGCTTCTCTATCGCCGGCGATCGTCCGTCGCCAATGGCACGCCTTGCGTCGATGCATTTCTCTCGGGCCCGGGCAAGCGAGATCCCGTCGCGTCCGTACCTGCCCAGATAGACGGTCTCGCGGCGGCCGTTGAGCCTGTAATCCAGACGAAACGAGATCGCGCCACTGGGCATGACGCGAACATACATGCCGTCCCGGTCTGCAACTTTGTAAATTTTCTCTTTTGGTTTCAATGCCTTGATGGCGGCATCCGTCAACATCCCTATTGCCTCCTGAAAAGTACCGTCAGCACAATTTCGAGGACTCATGGCAGGAAATTTCTTTCATCTTCAATGACTTAAAGAAGAAAAAGTACCGTCACGAGGCTCATTGACCGTGACGGTACTTTGAAAAGTTCGTGAGCGCAATATACCAGAGCTCCGTCAGGCAGGCCGCCAAAGCCAAACTCTGCGTACCGATAGTTGCTGACTGTCACCGGAAGGATTTATTTTTATTTTCAATGGTTTGCATCGTACCCTGGCGTGGTTTCTGATACGCCCGGATGGGCAAAAATCATTCCCACTCGATGGTGCCGGGCGGCTTGCTCGTCACGTCATAGACCACGCGGGAAACACCATTCACCTCGTTGATGATGCGGGTGCAGACGCGGGCGAGGAAGCTGTGGTCGAAGGGATAGGACTCCGCCGTCATCCCGTCGGTCGAGGTCACAGCGCGTAGGCCCAGCACCCGGTCATAGGTGCGGCCGTCGCCCATCACGCCCACGGTGCGGACGGGAAGCAGCACGGCGAAGGCCTGCCAGATCGCATCGTAGAGTCCCGCCTTGCGGATCTCGTCGAGATAGATCGCATCGGCCTTGCGCAGGATGTCGAGCTTCTCCTTCGTCACGTCGTCATGCGGAATCCGGATCGCAAGACCGGGACCGGGGAACGGATGACGGCCAACGAAATGTGCAGGCAATCCAAGCTCTTGCCCCAGAAGCCTCACTTCATCCTTGAAGAGCTCGCGCAACGGTTCCACGAGCTTCATGTTCATGCGTTCGGGCAGCCCGCCCACATTATGGTGCGACTTGATCGTCACCGATGGTCCGCCCGTAAAGGACACGCTCTCGATCACATCCGGATACAAAGTTCCCTGCGCCAGGAAGCCGGCGCCGCCCACCTTCTTTGCCTCCGCCTCGAACACCTCGACGAAAAGCCGCCCGATGGTCTTGCGCTTCTTTTCGGGATCGGTCTCGCCCGCCAGCGCATCGAGGAACATCTTCGAGGCGTCCACGTGCACGAGCGGGATGTTGTAGGCCTCGCGAAACAGCTTCACCACTTCCTCGGCTTCGTTCAGCCGCATCAATCCATGGTCGACGAAGATGCAGGTGAGCTGCTCGCCGATCGCCTCGTGGATGAGGACGGCGGTGACGGCGGAATCGACCCCGCCCGAGAGCCCGCAGATGACCCGGTCGAAACCGACCTGCTTCCTGATCTTGTGGACCATCTCGGTCTTGAAATGCGCCATCGACCAGTCGCCGCGTGCGCCGCAGATCTCGAGCGCGAAGTTCCGGAGAAGCCGCGCGCCGTCCGGCGTGTGGACCACCTCCATGTGGAATTGCGTGGCGTAGAACTGCCGGCGCTCGTCGGCGATGGCGGCGAAGGGCGCGCCATCGGACGTGGCAATGGCCTTGAAGCCCTCCGGAATGGCGGTCACGCGGTCGCCGTGACTCATCCACACCTGGTGGCGTTCGCCCTGCTCCCACACGCCATCGAACAGCGCGTTGGCTTCCTTCACCTCGACAAAGGCCTTGCCGAATTCGCGGTGGTCGGACGGCTCCACCCGCCCGCCAAGCTGGGCGCACATGGTCTGTTCGCCGTAACAGATACCGAGAACCGGGAGGCCACGGGTGAACACCCGGTCCGGCGCGCGCGGGCTACCGCCTTCATGGACGGAGGCCGGCCCACCCGACAGGATGATGCCCTTGAGCCCCGGCCAGTCCAGCGCCTTGTCGGCGGACTGGAATGGAACGATCTCCGAGTACACCCCCGCCTCGCGGATGCGCCGGGCGATGAGCTGGGTGACCTGTGAGCCGAAGTCGATGATGAGGATACGGTCTTGCATGTCGGGTCTTTAAGGAAGGACGCCGGAGTCTGCAAGATGGGGCGTCACCCCGTCGCGATATCCCACAGGAGCTTCATGTTCAGCGCGATGATGATGGCGGCGATGACGCCTGCCGTCACGGTGAGCCACACTGGCGCGGCGAGCCCCGCCATCTTGGCCTTGTCGCGGGTGAACATCACCAGCGGCACAATGGCGAAGGGCAGTTGGAAGGCAAGGATGACCTGGCTGAGGATCAGCAGCATGCCCGTCCCTTCCGCGCCATAATAGATGGTGACGCCCGCCGCCGGCACGATGGCGATCATGCGGGTGATGAGGCGGCGCAACCAGGCGGGGAGTTTGATGTCGAGGAAGCCCTCCATCACGATCTGCCCCGCCATGGTGGCCGTCACCGTGGAATTGAGGCCGCAGCACAGGAGCGCGATGGCGAACAGCTTCGGCGCCAGCAGCGAGCCCACCAGCGGCGCCAGCATCGAGTGCGCCTCGCCGATCTCGGTGACGGTGGTTGCACCCGTCCGATGGAATGTCGCCGCCGCGAGAATGAGGATCGAGGCATTGACGAGCAGCGCGAACATCAGCGCCACCGTCGAATCCCAGGTCGCGAATTTCAGCGCCTCGCGCTTTTCGGGCAGGCTCTCGCCGTAGTCGCGCGTCTGCACGATGCCCGAATGGAGGTAGAGATTGTGCGGCATGACCGTGGCGCCGATGATGCCGAGCGCCAGATAGAGCATGGCCGGGTTCTTGACGATGTCCACGGTGGGCGCAAAGCCGAGGATCACCTGCCCCCATTCGGGGTCGGCCAGCGCGATCTGGATGAAGAAGCACACGAAGATCACGCCGAGCAGCGCGATGATGAAGGCCTCGATCCAGCGGAACCCGAGGCGTTGCAGCCAGAGGATCAGGAACACGTCGAGCGCCGTGATGATGACGCCCAGTTCCAGCGGAATGCCGAACAACAGGTTGAGGCCGATGGCCGTGCCCACGACCTCCGCGATGTCGGTGGCGATGATGGCCACTTCAGCAAAGAGCCACAGCACCCAGGCCACGGGCCGCGGGAAGGCATCACGGCAGGCCTGGGCCAGATCCCGGCCAGACCCAATGGCAAGCCGCGCGCAGAGCGACTGGAGGATGATGGCCATGATGTTGGACATGAGCGCCACGGCAAGCAGCGCATAGCCGAACTGCGCGCCCCCCGCGATGGAGGTCGCCCAGTTGCCGGGATCCATGTAACCGACGGCGACGAGATAGCCGGGGCCGATGAAAGCCATGGCCCGCTTCCAAGGCGACCCCGAGCGCGAGACATGGATGGAACGGAAAACGTCGACGAGCGACGGCTCGCTGCGCTTGCGCCGCCATCCGGCTTCCTCAACTGATGTCACTGATGTCACGGCATCCTCCGGCATGACAAAAAGTTTAGCATTGGCTAAGTCTATTGCAATAGGGTAATTTCGCAGCTGCAGAAAAAATTTGGAGTGTTCCCGTGCCGCAGCAGGCCAAGAAGGCTGGCGCCGCAAAGATCCGTTCGGCGGCTTTCCGAAGAGTCAGGGCCGATCACCAGTCGGAACTGGCAGAGGACTATGTGGAACTGATTGCCGACCTGATTGACGAAAAGGGCGAGGCGCGCGGGTCAGACGTGGCGCTCAGGCTGGGCGTTGCCAACGCGACGGTCGTGAAGACACTGAAGCGGCTGCAGGAGTCAGGCCTCGTGACACAGGAGCCCTACCGCTCGATCTTCCTGACGGGCGACGGCTGGAAAATGGCCGAGGACGGGCGAAGGAAGCACAAGATCGTCGAAGCCTTCCTGCTGGCGCTCGGCGTATCGGAAGAGACCGCGCGGATCGATTCAGAAGGGATCGAGCACCACGTCAGCGAGGAGACGCTGCGCGCGATGGCAAGATTTCTGGTCAGGAGGTAAAGGGCTTCTACCCCTTCCGCATCACTGCCACGAAGAACCCGTCTGTGTCATGCCGCGCGGGCGTCAGCAGCAGGGTCTGCTCCGAACCGTCAGCCGAATCCGGCGCTACGCCACCAATCGTCCGCGCCCATTGCTCCTTGTACGGAACAATCGTCACGCCGGGGTGGCGGGAGAGGAACGCATTCACCTGATCGCTGTTCTCTTCCGGTAGAACCGAGCAGGTGATGTAGAGAATGGTGCCGCCTGGCCGCGCCAAATTGAATCCCTTTTCAAGGACTTGCACCTGCTCCTTGAGACGCTGCTCAAACTGCTTTTGCGTCAGCCGCCATTTGGCATCGGGCTTTCTCCGCCATGAGCCGGAGCCTGAGCATGGCGCGTCGATCACCACGAGATCGAAGGGACCAGCTGCCTCAAGCTTGCCCTTGTCCTGCGCCGAGATGACCTCGCAATTGGTGACGCCGGCGCGTGTGAGCCTCTCGAAAATGGGACGCAGCCGGAACCGGTCGAGATCGTGGGCGATGAGCTTTCCCTCGTTCTTCATCATCGCGGCCAGCGCCAGTGTCTTTCCACCGGCCCCTGCGCAGATGTCGGCGACACTCATGCCCGGTGCCGCGCCCGACAGAAGTGCGGCCACCTGCGAGCCCGAATCCTGGACCTCGTAGTGTCCGAGACCATGAGCCGGTTCCACCTCGACATTGGCATTGCGGGTTTCCGGCCCGGTGGCGGCAATCCTGACGCTCAGCGGCGACCACGGCCCTTCCACCGCCCCAAACCGGTCAAGCGCCTCCAGCACTTGCGGCCGCGTCGATTTCAGGGTGTTGACGCGGAGGTCGACCGGCGCACGCGACGCAATTGCCGCCCCCTCCTTTGCCGTGCGAGAGCCAAAGACTTTCTCATAGGATGGCGCCAGCCACTCCGGCAGGTCACCCGACACATGAGCCGGCAAGGCGGGCTTCAAGTCGGGCGCCAATGCCAGCAATTCTTCAGCCGTGAGCACGCCCGGGCCATGCTGCTCACCGAGCGTATCGGCGATCTCGCTCGCCGAGTATCCCCAGGAATCACGCAGCACGGCAAGCGCCAGCGCGCGCGGGCTGTCGCTTCCTATGCGGGCGCCAAGCGAGTTGCGGCGGCGGAGCGCATCATAGACCAGCGTGCCGATGGCGTGCCGGTCGGTGGAACCGGCAAAGCGATGCGCCTTTCCCCAGTCCTTCAGCGCCTCGGACGCCGGGCGGTGCCGGTCGAAAATGTCGGTGAGAATATCGATCGCCGCGGAAACGCGGCCTGCGAGGCGCATCAGTCTATCCGATCACATAAAGCCTGAGGCCGAACCAGGCCCACATGGCAACCACTATGAAGAAACCGAACACGAACATCCGGAAGCGCGGCAACACGTTGTTGGAACCTTGATGGATGAAGGCATGGACCGTCCGGCTCGCCACGAACACCCATGACAGCGCCACCGCCATCCAGTCCGCCAGTCCCGTCACCAGCAGGAGCGGCAGCAGCGCATAGTAAAGCATCGGAACCTCGAACTGGTTCTGGTAGCTGTTGGCGATCTTCTTCACGTCCTCCGGCCAGCGCGAATTGTCGACCGCGATGTCCTTCACCTTCACCTGGCCCGCCCGTGCCGCACTGAACCGCGCCCGGCCCATGCGGAAACCGGTGAAGAACACCAGCGCCACATGGGCGAAGGCGGGCAGCAGCAGCCACTGGGTCATGGTCAAGGCCGTCAGCCCTGACCCTGGTAGTTCGGCGCCTCGCGGGTGATCATCACGTCGTGGACATGACTTTCGCGCATGCCGGCTGACGTGATGCGGATGAACTGCACCTTGTCGCGAAGCTCCGCCAGATCGGCCGCACCCACATAGCCCATGGCGGCACGAAGCCCGCCAACGAGCTGATGCAGCACCGCGCCCACCGGGCCCTTGTAGGGCACTTGCCCTTCAATTCCCTCGGGCACCAGCTTGAGGGAGTCCTTCACCTCCTGCTGGAAGTAGCGGTCCGCCGATCCGCGCGCCATGGCGCCGACCGAGCCCATCCCCCGGTAGGCCTTGTAGCTGCGGCCATTGTAGAGATAGACCTCGCCGGGGCTTTCGTCGGTGCCCGCCAGCAGTGATCCAATCATGGCGATTTCGGCTCCCGCCGCCAGCGCCTTGGCGAGATCGCCCGACAGCTTGATGCCGCCGTCCGCAATGACGGGAACATCCTGCCTGGCACCTTCTTCAGCGCATTCCATGATGGCGGACAGCTGCGGCACACCCACACCGGCCACCACGCGCGTGGTGCAGATCGAGCCTGGCCCGATGCCGATCTTGACCGCATCAGCGCCTGCGTCGATCAGCGCCTTCACGGCTTCGGGCGTCGCGACATTGCCGGCGATGATCTGCACCTTGTTGGAGATCGCCTTGAGGCGCGTCACCTGCTTGATGACATTTTCTGAATGTCCATGCGCCGTATCGACCACGATGAGATCGACACCCGCATCGATCAGCAACCCGGCCCGCTCGAATCCCGCGTCACCGGTTCCGGTGGCAGCACCCACCAGCAGCCGCTCGTGCTCGTCCTTGGCGGCAAGCGGATGGTCGGCGGCCTTCTCCATGTCGTTGACGGTGATCAGCCCCACGCACCGGTAGTCGTCATCGACCACGATTAGCTTCTCGATCCGGTACTTGTGCAGAAGCCGCTTGGCCTCGGTCCGCTCCACGCCCACCTTTACCGTCACGAGGTTCTCGTTGGTCATCAGGTCGGCGACCTTCATGTTGAGGTCGGTCGCGAAGCGCACATCGCGGTTGGTGATGATGCCGACGAGCTTGCCATTGACATCGACCACCGGAATGCCCGAGATCTTGTGGCGCTCCTTCAACTGCAGCACGTCGCCCAGCGTCGCCTCGGGCCTGATGGTGATGGGGTTGACCACCATGCCGCTCTCGAAGCGCTTCACCTGCCGCACATGCTCTGCCTGATCGGCAGGCTCCAGGTTCTTGTGAATGATTCCGAGCCCGCCGGCCTGCGCCATGGCAATCGCGAGGCGCGCCTCGGTCACGGTGTCCATCGCCGCCGAGATGATCGGGATCGAGAGCCTGATCGACCGCGTCAGCCGCGATCCCGTCCTCACCTGCGCCGGCAGCACGGATGATGCGCCGGGCTTCATCAGCACGTCGTCGAAGGTAAGATATTCGGGAATCTGGCGCGGCGCCATGGGCCAACCTCTTGCAAATGGACTCGGGTGAAGATTGGCGGCTGTCCATAACACCGGGGTGACACGGGGAGCAAGCGGCGATTCCGTCGCTGTCTTCGAACTGCAAGAGATACTCCCCGGTTGAATTGCCGAAGAATCTTGCAAAACCCTCCTACACACGACTATCTCTGTAGACATGATCTCCCAGCGCGCCCGTTATGCTTTCAAGGCCATCGTCGCCCTTGCCCGAGCGAAGCCCGGTGAAGGCATGCAGATCCGCCAGCTCTGCGAGCAGGAAAAGCTGCCGCGCAAGTTTCTGGAGCAGATCCTGCTGTCGCTGAAGGCCGCGGGCTATATCTCCTCGAAGCGCGGGCGCGACGGCGGCTACGAACTCCTGAAGCCTGCCGACCTCATTTTCATCGGCCCCATGCTGCGTTCGGTCGATGGCCCCATCGCACCGCTGCCCTGCTTGTCGCGCACGGCCTACCGTCGTTGCGACGATTGCCGCGACGAAGTCTCCTGCGAACTGCGAATCGCCTTCGCCAAAGCCTATTCGGATTATCTTGGAACGCTGGAACATCTGTCCCTCGCGGACGTCATGCGCCAGTCCGATACAGCGCCGCGGGCGAAGCTTCCCGGGCTGGAATCGCTCACCTCGGACGCCTGACTTTTATTCACCCGTCAAATCGCTAGAATTTTCCAGTTTTCTGAACCAGCCGCAAACCGAGACCGGCCTAGCCAAGGCACTCAAGCGCCTGACAAGCGCCTGAAGTTGCCATTCAAATATCTGATTTGAAAAGAATTTTATAGAAATAGGGTAGAACCGACAAATTACCACTAGATTCACTACTAATTCCGTAGAATATATAGACGAAGTTATGCAGAGGAGCTAGCGAATGTCCCTTTCCCTGATCCGCCGCCGCCTGATTGCAGGTGCCGCCGCCATCGCCGTCATGGCCGGCGGAGCCACCACGGCCCTCGCCGACAAGGTGCTGCTGAACGTGTCCTATGATCCCACGCGCGAATTCTACAAGGAATTCAACGAGGCTTTCGCCGCCGACTGGAAGGCCAAGACGGGCGAAGCCATCATCATCAACCAGTCGCACGGCGGCTCCGGCAAGCAAGCCCGCGCCGTGATTGATGGCCTTGATGCCGACGTGGTGACGCTGGCGTTGGCGGGCGACATCGACCAGATCGCAGCCAAGACCGATAAGTTGCCGAAAGACTGGGCCACCAAGCTGCCGCACAACTCGGCTCCTTATACCTCCACCATCGTCTTCATCGTCAAGAAGGGCAACCCCAACGGCATCAAGGACTGGGGTGACCTGGTGAAGGAAGGCGTGCAGGTGATTACGCCCAACCCGAAGACCTCGGGCGGCGCGCGCTGGAACTATCTTGCGGCCTGGGCCTATGCCGGCAAGCAACTCAGCGGCGATGAAGGCAAGATCAAGCAGTGGATCGGCGACCTCTACCGCAACGTGCCCGTGCTCGACACCGGCGCCCGCGGCTCCACCACCACCTTTGCCCAGCGCGGCATCGGCGACGTGCTGATCTCGTGGGAGAATGAGGCATTCCTCGTGCTGAAGGAATTCGGCGCCGACAACTACGAAATCGTGGTCCCCTCGCTGTCGATCCTCGCCGAGCCGCCGGTCGCCCTCATCGAGGGCAACGCCAAGGCGAAGGGCAACGAGCAAGCGGCCAGGGCTTACCTCGAGTTCCTTTACTCGCCCACCGGCCAGAAGCTCGCAGCCAGGCACTTCTTCCGTCCAACCGATCCCTCTGCTGCAGATCCGGCCGACATCGCACGCTTCCCCAAGCTTGAGCTCGTCTCGATCGACAAGGACTTCGGCGGCTGGGCGGATGCGCAGAAGAAGCACTTTGCAGACGGCGGCATCTTCGACGAAATCTACAAGCCGACGAACTGATCACAAGATGGCGCACATCACCCTTCCGCGCCTCCGCGAACCAAGTGTCCTGCCCGGCTTCGGGCTGGCGCTTGGCTTCGCCGTTGCCGCGCTGAGCCTCATCGTGCTTCTGCCGCTGGCGGCTCTCGTCCTGCACGCGGCCTCGATCGGGCCGGCCGAATTCATACGCATCGCGACGGATCAGCGCACGCTGGCAGCCCTGAAACTGTCCTTTGGAACCGCGTTCATCGCAGCGGCATTCAACGCCGTGTTCGGGCTTCTCATCGCCTGGATCCTCGTTCGCTATCGCTTTCCGGGCCGCCGTATCATCGATGCCGCCGTTGACCTGCCCTTTGCCCTTCCGACAGCTGTCGCGGGCATTGCGATGGCAGCGATCTATGCACCCAACGGCGTGATCGGGTCATGGGCCGCCCTGATCGGCCTCAAGATCGCCTATACGCCGCTCGGCATCATCATCGCGCTCATCTTCATCGGCCTGCCCTTCGTGGTCCGCACCGTGCAGCCTATCCTTGAGGAGGTTGAACAGGACATCGAGGAGGCAGCCGCCCTGCTCGGCGCCAGCCGTCTGCGCACTGTCTTCCAGGTTGTGCTGCCGCATGTCTACCCCGCCCTGCTTACCGGCTTTGCGCTCGCCTTCGCGCGTGGTGTCGGCGAATACGGCTCGGTCATCTTCATCGCCGGCAACATCCCGCAGGTGTCCGAGATCGCGCCGCTCCTCATCGTCATCAAGCTCGAGGAGTTCGACTATGGCGGCGCCACCGTGATCGCCACCGTGATGCTGGCCATCTCATTCGCCATGCTCTTCGTCATCAACGCCCTGCAAGCCTGGAGCCGAAAGAAATATGGCAATGTCTGACCGCGTCCTGCCGCTGGCCCACATGCCGGAGCGTGCCACCAGCGAGACCAGTGCTGTTCAGGTGATCCTCATCGGCATCGGCGCGCTGTTCCTCACGGCCGTATTGTTCCTTCCCCTCATCGTGGTCTTCATCGAAGGCTTCCGGAAGGGTGCTCAGGTCTTCTTCGAGAGTTTCACCGACCCTGATACGTGGTCCGCCGTGAAGCTCACGCTGCTTGTCGCCGCTATCGCGGTGCCTTTCAACGCGCTGGTTGGCATCGCTGCGTCCTGGGCCATCGCCAAGTTCAGCTTCAAGGGCAAGAACCTGCTCCTGACTTTAGTCGATCTGCCCTTCTCGATTTCGCCGGTCATTTCAGGTCTCGTCTTTGTGCTGCTTTTTGGCGCACATGGATGGCTGGGCCCCTGGCTCAAGGCAAATGGCATCGAGATCATCTTCGCGGTGCCCGGCATCGTGCTCGCCACGGTTCTTGTCACCTTCCCCTTCGTGGCGCGCGAACTGATCCCGCTGATGCAGTCGCAAGGCACCGCGGAAGAGGAAGCCGCGATGACGCTCGGCGCGTCTGGGTGGTACACCTTCTTCAAGGTCACGCTGCCTAACATCAAGTGGGCTTTGCTCTATGGCGTGCTGCTCTGCAACGCCCGCGCCATGGGCGAATTCGGCGCGGTGTCGGTGGTCTCCGGACACATCCGTGGACTGACGAACACCATGCCGCTCCACATCGAGATTCTCTACAATGAGTACAACTTCGTGGCGGCCTTCGCGGTGGCAACACTTCTCGCCGGTCTCGCGCTGGTGACGCTCCTCGCCAAGAGCCTGCTCGAATGGCGTTTCGCCGGCGAACTCGCAGCCTCTCATCGCCGCCACTGAAATCAGGAGAAACACATCATGTCCGTTCCAGTCACCATCCGGAATCTCGAAAAGTCCTATGGCCGCTATCCGGCCCTCAAGGGCGTCTCTCTCGAAGTGGCATCGGGCGAACTCGTCGCACTGCTGGGGCCGTCCGGCTCCGGCAAGACCACGCTGCTGCGCGCCGTCGCAGGTCTTGAGCAGATCGATGCCGGCACCGTCCACTTCGGCGATATCAACGCCAATGACCTCAGCCTGCGAGAACGCCGCATCGGCTTCGTGTTCCAGCAATTCGCCTTGTTCAAGCACATGACGGTGCTCGACAACATCGCCTTCGGCCTGCGGGCCAGGCCGCACAAGACAAGGCCGTCGGAACAAGCCATCCGTTCAAAGGTGCTGGAGCTTCTCAGCCTCGTGCAGCTCGATGGGCTTGAGTCGCGCTATCCGGCGCAGCTCTCGGGCGGCCAGCGCCAGCGTGTTGCCCTCGCGCGGGCGCTGGCCATCGAGCCCCGCGTGCTGCTGCTAGACGAGCCCTTTGGCGCCCTTGATGCGAAGGTCCGCAAGGATCTCCGCAAGTGGCTCCGCGACCTGCACGAGCGCACCGGCCACACCACCCTCTTCGTCACGCATGACCAGGACGAGGCCTTCGAACTGGCGGACCGCGTCGCGATCCTCAACCAGGGCATCATCGAACAGGTCGGTCCCGCAGCGGAAATCCTGGAACGTCCGGCAACGCCTTTCATTTCATCCTTCGTGGAGGGCATTGCGCGGCCGGACTCGCGGCCGCTCGCGCGCGACGGCAGCATCATCCGCATGACGCGCCACGCGTGATGTCCTGCTGAGGCGTTTCGTTCGATTACATCTTCGTGAGATTGGGGCCGGGAGCCTTGAACCATCCCGTCCCGTTCCCACATCGATGGTATCGAAAAGGAGACGACAATGGGCATTCCCTTCCAGGTTTCGCTTCAAAACCTGTTCGAGCGCGTCAGCAATCCCCTCATCGAATTCTTTCATCACGACGGCCGTCAGTGGACGGACGATCATGAATTGAAGTGGCAGTGCTACGCATCCGGCCAGATGACGGGCGCCGACCTCGAGCACGAAATCGTAGCCGATCCGGGCTTCGCGGACTATGTCAAGTCGCGCGAGCAGCACCTGCATTGAGGTGAAGGATCAGACGGTTCCTCGGAACCCCATCGCCAGAACGAAGAGTTCGGCGGAATCATCGCGGCTCGCCATCGGCTTCACATGCCGCACGGTGGCGAAGTCCTTCTTCATCAGCTTGAGGATGTCGCTTTCAGTGCCGCCGCGCAGCACCTTGGCGAGATAGACGCCACCCGGCTTCAGCACTTGCCGGGCGAACTCATAGCCCGCCTCGGCGAGCGTCATGATGTTGATGTGGTCGGTCTGCCGGTGGCCCGTCGCATGTGCTGCCATGTCGGACAGGACGCAGTCGACCTTCTCGCCGCCCATGGCGTCGATCAGCATCTGCGGCGCGTCTTCCTCCAGAAAATCCTTCTTGAAGATGACGACCGACGGGATGGGGTCCATCCCGTGCATGTCGATGGCGACGATCTTGCCGCGCCCCTGTTCCGACTTCACGCGCTGGACCGCCACCTGGCACCAGCCGCCGGGTGCCGCGCCGAGGTCGACGATGCGCCCGCCGGGCTTCAGGAAGCGGTACTTGTCGTCGATCTCGATCAGCTTGAAGGCGGCGCGCGAGCGGTAGCCGAGCTTCTTCGCCTCATGCACGTAAGGATCGTTAAGCTGGCGTTCGAGCCAGATCTTCTGCGACACGGTGCGGCCCTTGCCGGTCTTCACCCGCACTTTCAGCCGCGTGCCCGGCTTCTTGCCGCTGCCGGGACGGCTCATGCGGCCCTCCCGTAGGTTCCGTCTTCCTTCATCAGCATGGTGAGAATTCCCTCGCGCAGGCCCCGGTCGGCAACCCGGATGCGTTCCGCCGGAAAGGCCAGCCGGATTTCCTCGAGGATGGCGCAACCCGCCAGTACGAGGTCGGCGCGCTCCTTGCCGATGCACGGGTTGGCCGAGCGCTGTTCATAGGTGAGGTGCAGCAGCCGGTGGGTCACGGCGCCGATCTCGTCGCTCCTGAGCCAGCATCCGTCGACCTTGGACCGGTCATAGCGGGCAAGCCCAAGTTGCACGCCGGCAATCGTCGTGACTGTACCAGACGTGCCAAGCAGATGCGAGGGAACGGGCGGCAACCCGCCATTGGCCACCGTCACGCGGCCAGCGAATTCCTGCAGCATCGGGCGAAGAAAATCCCGCATAGCTTCAAACGACTTCGGCGTCACGTCCATCCCGCCGCCGAACTGTTCGGAGATGGTGACGACGCCCGCGGCGAGCGAGGTCCAAGCCACGGTGTCGAAGCGCAGGCCATTGCGCTTCATCCAGAGGATTTCGGTCGATCCACCGCCGATATCGAAGACCAGTGCCGTCTCGGCCGCACGGTCGACGAGCGGCTCGGCGCCGGTCGCGGCAAGGCCCGCCTCGGTCTCGCGGTCGATGATTTCGAGGCCAAGCCCGGTTTCTTCCTTGACCCGCGCAATGAACTCGGGACCGTTGGAGGCCATGCGGCAGGCTTCCGTCGCGACCAGCCGCACACGCTTTACATCACGCCAGCGCAGCTTGTTGGCGCAGACCCGCAAAGCGTCGATGGTGCGGCTCATCGCGTCATCACTCAGGCGTCCGGTCTGGGCCAGTTTCTCTCCCAGCCGCACGATGCGCGAAAAGGCATCCACCACCAGGAAACCGTGATCGGATGGCGTGGCAATCAGCAACCGACAATTGTTGGTGCCGAGATCCAGCGCGCCATAGAGGCCACCGGGCGGCTGTTCACGTGACACAGGCTGGCGTTGAGCGGTTTGTCCGCCCGGCGCCGGCTTGCGCCTTGACCGGTTCCAGCCCGGCCGATTGGTCGCATCCACGTCCAAAACCTTTCGAGGACGGCCGGCTCTCGACGGAGAACCGGAGCGGCGGCGGCCGTCCAGACAATCATTGCGTTGGCTCAAATGTAACAGGTTCACGGGGACGTCACAAAGCAATTGTGGGCCGCAAACCTGCCGCAGGTGTTAACCCGGCATTGAGACGTTCGGGCCTAATAAATCTGACAAACAGGGGTTGTGATGCGTACGTTTGGTCCAAAATGGTTCAAGGATGGATCGCTCATCGGCGAATTCTCGGATCATCTTGGAGTTGCCGTCACCCAGCAGAAACAGGCGATTGCTTTGCATGCGGCGAAGGTTGACGCGGAACTTGCGTCCAAGGCCAAGTCCGAATTCATCGCCAACATGAGCCACGAGTTGCGGACCCCGCTCAACGCCATCATCGGCTTCTCCGACATGCTCCACACCCAGACAGTGACGACACCGGAAAAGGTGCAGCAGTATTCGGGTTACATCAAGCAGGCGGCCGAGCACCTCCTCGCCCTCATCAACGGCATTCTCGACGTCTCCAAGATTCAGGCCGGCAAGCTGTCGGTCGATCGTGAGCCCATCGACTTCGCGCCCACCCTCTCCTCCTGCATGCTCATCGTCGAGGCCAAGGCCCGCGACAAGGACATCACGGTGGAAACCTCCGTGCCCTCGAGCCTGCCCCGCATCCTGGCAGACCAGCTCCGGCTGAAGCAGATTCTCATCAACCTGCTGGGCAATGCCGTGAAGTTCACGCCCGAGCGCGGGCGCATCCGCGTCGAGGCTCAAGTCCTGCAACCCGGCTACGCGGTGATCTCGGTCACCGATACGGGTGCCGGCATGTCGCCCTCCGAGATCGAGACCGCCATGCGGCCGTTCGGGCAGATCGATACCGCCTTCAACAAGCGCCACGAGGGAACCGGCCTCGGCCTTCCCATCGCCTATGCGTTGGCCCGCCTTCACGGCGGCGACCTGCGGATCGACTCCCAGAAGGGCGTCGGCACCCGCGTTTCGCTGATCCTGCCGATCTTCGACCCAGCTTCCGCCGACCAGAACGTTCACTGAGAGATCGCCCGCCCATGTATCGCCAGCAGACACAGCTCATGCCGAGCCCGGGCCCCCGGCCACAAACGAACGAGCGCGTCGGACGCATCGTTGCGGTGACCGGCGCCCATGCCGTGATCCTGATCGACGCCGAGGAAAACCAGAACGCCCACAAGACGCCCGAGATCGGCACGCTGCTCAAGGTCGACACGCTGAAATCGGTGTCCCTCTGCATGGTCTCCGCGCTCTCCTCTCCCATGCCTTCGCATTCGAAGGAAGAGAAGGAAATCCGCATCATCGAGGTGGAGTTCATCGGCGAGCTTCCGAAGGACGACCAGGGTCATCCGCTCGGCTTCCGGCGCGGCATCTCATGCTATCCCTCGCTCGGCGACATCGTCTTCAGGGCCTCCAAGATGGAGCTTGAGAAGGCCTATGCCTGCGACGCCGAGACGGCCATCCGCGTCGGCCACATCACGCAGGATTCAACCATCCCCGCGATGATCAAGATCGACGAGATGCTGGGCAAGCATTTTGCCATCCTGGGCACCACCGGCACCGGCAAAAGCTGCACCGTGGCGCTCATCCTCCGCCGCATCCTCGAGAAGAACCCGCAGGCGCATATTCTTCTGCTCGACGTCCACCGGGAATATGCCAACGCATTCCAGGAATATGCCGAGATCATCACCCCGGACAACATGAACCTGCCGTTCTGGCTGCTGAACTTCGAGGAGATCGTCGAGATCCTCATCGGCCAGCACGCCAACCGCGAGGCTGACACGGAGGTCCTGCGCGAGCTCATCCCGCTCGCCAAGATGCGCTACATGAACAACCAGCGCCGCGACCGCAACGGCATCGTGCGCGGCCGCGAGGCGGCCGACCCCACGAACATCGGCGTCGACACGCCCATCCCCTACCGAACCTCAGACCTCACCGGCATTCTCGACGAATACATCGGCAAGCTCGAACTGCGCGGCGAACTGGCGCCCTACAAGCGCCTGAAGGCCCGCATCGAGACGATTACCCGCGACCCGCGCTATGCCTTCATGTTCGGTTCCCTGACCGTCCAGGACACGATGGCCCAAGTGCTCGCCCGCCTGTTCCGCATTCCGGTTGCCGGCAAGCCCATCGCCATTCTCGAGCTGGGCGGCTTGCCCTCCGAGATCATCAACGTCGTCGTGTCCGTGCTGGCCCGCCTCGCCTTCGACTTCGGCGTATGGAGTGCCGGCCAGATCCCGATCACCTTCGTGTGCGAGGAAGCCCACCGCTACGTGCCCATCGACAAGACGCTGGGCTTCGAGCCCACGAAGCGCGCCATCAGCCGCATTGCCAAGGAGGGCCGCAAGTATGGCGTGTCGCTCTGCATGGTGACGCAGCGCCCGGCCGAACTTGACCCGACCATCCTGTCGCAGTGCAACACCATCTTCTCAATGCGCCTCACCAACGAGCGCGACCAGGAAATCCTGCGCGCCGGCATCTCGGACGCCGCTGCCAGCCTTCTCGAATTCATGCCCACCATGGGCACGGGCGAAGCCATCACCTTCGGCGAAGGCGTGGCACTTCCCACCCGCATCAAGTTCGACATGCTCCCCGCCGACAGCTGGCCCAAGAGCAACACGGCTTCCTTCACCAAGAGCTGGGCCAAGGAACTGCCCGACGACAACTTCCTGCACGAGATCGTCATCCGCTGGAGGGCGCAGAGCCACAACCCGGAAGCACTCGGCTACGAAATGCCCCAGGCCATGGCGGTCGCCCATCAGATCGTGCAGCCGCAACAGCAGGCGGCAGGCCAGCCCGGTGCTTCCGCACAGCCTTCGATCCGTCGTACCGTTCCGCCGCCCGGACCCACAACGACCGGCGCACCGGCATTCGGCCAGACGCCGTCGCTGCGGGCAGCACCGCCGCCACCTGTTGCACCGCCGGCAACCAATCCTGGCCAGCAGCAAAGCCTCGCCAGCCTCATCCGCCAGTTCCGCGGCTGACAAGCATCCAGCCGCAGGCACCGTCACCATATGCAAACGTGAACGATCCGCCTGCGGCATCCTTGCTCAGACCACACGACGTTACTACACAACCGGCAACAGCGCGTGGCGGGCGGGAACCGCGCTCCCGCCATTAGCCCGGTGTCCTTTCCAAAGCGTGCGACAATCCCCTTGCACCCCGCCCCGCCTGCCGCTATCAAGCGCGCACCTTGAAGCCGTTGGGGGATCGTCTAACGGTAGGACCGCGGACTCTGACTCCGCTAGTCTAGGTTCGAATCCTAGTCCCCCAGCCAACACTGTTTGATTTCAATTTTTCATTGAATTCTAATGTTGGACGGAGGGGGTTTTTGGTTCCTACACACGTTCCCCACAAAAGCGGCGTATGCGCACTCATGAGCGAAGGTGTGCAGCTACTGCCACAGAGGCACATGTTTGAAATCGCTCATCTGCCTTCAATTTGAAGTGCCTGCTGCAAGATCGTGCCATTCGCAGTCCTTTCTATCATCTGAGGCAAACAGGTCTGTTCAATCCGGGAATCCTTTTTGCTCAAGCGATCCAAAGCATTCTCCCATCCACTTTGAGTGTGCTCCAGTTCGTTTCGGGCAATAACGGCTGCAACCTCGCGTCTGCAACGGCCTGTTGACAGCACACCAAATGCGATAGCTTTTTGGCAAGAATCGCTCAATGACGTGTATCCGGTCTTACGGGGTTCTGACCTTGCGGCGGGTTACCAATTGCGTGCACCCCTCAAAACCTGGAGCCTGCCTGGTGCCAGTTCGGCGCAATCCCACGCGCCGGTGTTTGTGGGCTGCGAGATGTGAAGACAGGAACAGTCCGACATGACAGGCATGACTTCGGCCTCGCGGCAGGATGAACAGGACGGCGGTCCGGCCGATCTTCAGGCTGGTGTGGTCTTCAGCGATCCAGCGCTGTCGGATGCCGGTGGCTGGCCGGCGGGCTGGGACGATGAACGCCTGATCTTCCTCGTCAAGGCACTTGCGGCGGCAGGCTTGTGGGCTGACGCGTCTGCCGTTGCGGTGCGGATCGGCGGCCGGCTGCCGACCGACCGTGCGCGCAGCATCTCGCAGGCCCAGTTGCAGCAGCGCTCTGCGCTCTTCGCCAACCTCGCGCCGGGTGAAGCCCTCAAGTGGCTTCGCCCCGTCGTCACCTTCGCCATCGACGCAGGCCTGAAGGATCCCGAACGGATCATTCGCGCCATTCACACGAACCATCCCCGTCACGCGGACCTGGTGGCCAGTATCGCCTGCGAGTGGTTCGCCAGGCTCAGGCGATTTGAGCAGTCAGTCGAAGCCTTCCAAGGGGGCATGCAGGGCGGGCAACCGGATTTCACCACGGCGGAGTTCTATCGCGTCGCCCTGATCGGTCTCGGCAAGTCGGTCGAGGCCGAGGCATTCCTTGCAAGACTCGCACTTGACAGCGATTGCACCGCCATGAGCCCGATGCTGGCGCTGGATTGCGCCCGGGCACTGGCGCAAACGGCCGAGAACGCGCGTGCGGCGGAAATCTTCACCGCATTGCAGGCCGAAACCTTCGGCGATCCGCCGCGCGCCGTGCCAGCGGACATCCGCCG
>NZ_JBGSOZ010000136.1:0-23802 GCF_041738905.1 Aestuariivirga sp. | reverse complement strand
GCCGAGGGCAGCGCGCGGCGCACCTCGAAGCCGCCGAGGTCGCGGGCACGCGGCACGATGACGGTCTCGATCGAGTCCGCCGCAGCGGCATCGCCCGGCATCGGATCGGGAATATGGGGAAGACTCATGTTGTGGCCTCCTTGACCTTTGGTGCAACCTTTGTGCCGAGCAGTTCGATGGCACGCATGAGCTTGTCATGCGGCATGGCGCCGATCGCCATCTGGATCAGGATACGGTCGTTCCTGAATGTCTCGTGGAGTTCGATGATGCGGTCCGCCACGCGGTCCGGATCGCCGATGAGAAGATGGCCGTTTGGCCCGCAGGACGCTTCGAACTCGGCCCGGCCCGATGCCGGCCAGCCGCGCTCGCGGCCGATGCGGTTCATCACCGCGTTGTGGGGCTCGTGAAAGATGTCCTTCGCGGCGCTCGTGCTGTCAGCCACGAAGCCGTGCATGTTGAGGCTGAGCTTCGCGTCCTCCGGCTTGCGGTTCGCCCGGCCCCAGGCCTCCCGGTAAAGGTCGAAATATGGTGCGAAGCGGCGCGGGTCGCCGCCGATGATGGCAAGCGCCATGGGGAGGCCGAGTGTGGCCGCGCGAACGACCGACTGCGGCGTGCCGCCAACCGCGATCCACACCGGGAGTTTCGCCTGCTGGGGACGCGGGAACACGGTGACGTTCTCAAGCGCGGCGCGCGTCTCGCCCTGCCAGCTTAACGTCTCATTGTCGCGAAGCTTCAGCAACAGGTCGAGTTTCTCGGCAAACAGAGTGTCGTAGTCGGCAAGGTCATAGCCGAAGAGCGGGAAACTCTCGATGAAGGAGCCGCGCCCGGCCATGATCTCGGCCCGGCCATTGGAGATCCCGTCGAGCGTCGCATATTGCTGGAACACCCGCACTGGATCGTCAGAACTCAGCACGGTGACCGCACTGGTGAGGCGGATGTTCCTGGTGCGCGCAGCCCCAGCGGCCAGCGCCACGGCAGGCGACGACACGGCATAATCCGGACGGTGATGCTCGCCCACGCCGAACACGTCGAGTCCCACCTGGTCTGCCAGTTCGATCTCTTCAACGAGATGCCGAAGCCTCTCGCCATGCGATCCGCCGGGTGCGACGTCCGCGAATGTGTAGATGCCGATCTCCAAGATGCCCTCTCTTTCGGGGCTTATATGTATCTAATTCAATTACAGTTCAAGAGTCAATTGAGATACACCTTTTGGACCCGTTGGCCTATCGAGGCCATCCAGAAACGCCCGCGCCTCCCGCTCGATCTGCGCCTTGCGGGATGCTTCCATCTTCGCCAGCGTCCGGTAGGGCATCGCCATCCGCGGGTTTGACGTCAGCGCGGCTTCATTCCGAATGAGAAAATCCCAATACAAGATGTTGAACGGACAGGCGTTTTTTCCGAGCTTCACGGCTGGATCATAGGCGCAGCCGTCGCAATAGTCCGACATGCGGTCGATATAGGCGCCTGACGCCGCATAGGGTTTGGACGCCATGATGCCGCCATCGGCAAACAGCGCCATGCCATGGGTGTTGGGCAGTTCCACCCACTCGAAGGCGTCGGCATAGACGAGCAGATACCATTCCTCGACCGCGCGCGGATCGAGGCCGGCCAGCAGTGCGAAGTTGCCCGTCACCATCAAGCGCTGGATATGGTGGGCATAGGCATGGCGGCGCGTGTCGCCGATGGCCTCGGCCATGCAATTCATGTCGGTCTCGCCGGTCCAGTAAAAATCCGGCAGCGGCCGCATGGCATTGAGAGCATTGGTCTCCGGATAATCCGGCATCTTCAGCCAGTAGAGGCCGCGCACATATTCGCGCCAGCCGAGGATCTGGCGGATGAAGCCTTCGACCGCGTTGAGCGGCGCCGTGCCGATCCGCCATGCTTCCTCCGCCCGGTCGCAAATTTCGCGCGGCGTGAGCAGTCCCACATTGAGATAGGGCGAGATGACGGAGTGAAAGAGGAAGGCGTTGCCGCGCTTCATCGCATCCTGGTAGTCGCCGAAGGACGGCAGGCAGGCGGCGATGAAGTGATCGAGCGCCTCAAGTGCATCCTCGCGTGTCACAGCCCAGCCGAATGGTTCGAGCTCACCGAAGTGATCGGCAAACCGGGCCTGCACCATTGCCATCACCTCGCGCGTGATGGCGTCCGGCTCGAAGCGCAGCCTCCTCGGCGACTTCACGTCCTTCGGCAGTGCCTTGCGGTTGTCATGGTCGAAGTTCCACTGACCGCCTGCCGGATCGTCGCCATCCATCAGCAGGCCCGAGGCGCGGCGCATCTCGCGGTAGAAGAACTCCATGCGAAGCTGCTTGCGCCCGTCCGCCCAACGCGCAAACCGCGCGCGGCTGGCAAAGAACCGCTCGTCCTCGCGGATATC
Source organism: Aestuariivirga sp. (assembly GCF_041738905.1). GTDB lineage: Bacteria > Pseudomonadota > Alphaproteobacteria > Rhizobiales > Aestuariivirgaceae > Aestuariivirga. Next base: position 21,428 of record NZ_JBGSOZ010000136.1, on the reverse strand, counting down.
GGCGTCCCACGTCTTCATCATCTCCAACACCCGCCATTCGCCAGGCTCTGTCACGACGATGGACGCCGGCGCATGGCGCGCGATGGCGCGTTGCAGTTCCGAGGTGAAGGTGCCGGTATTGGCGGGATCATCGAGCTTCACGTAGTCGACGTTGAACCCCACGCGCCGGAGCCCCTCCGCGAAGTGCCGCATGCCAGAGAAGATGAACGTCAGCTTCTGCTTGTGATGCCGGACGTAGGTCGCCTCTTCCAGGACCTCCATCATCAGCACCACATCTCCCGGCTCGTAACCACGGAGGGACGAGATCGAACGGGTGAGTTGGTCACCCAGCACGATGCGAAGCGTATTCATGTCTTGGCGGGCTTCTGAGCGGCGCGGCAGCGGTCGGAACAAACCTTCACGTTGTCCCAGTCGCGCGCCCACTTCTTGCGCCAGGTGAAAGGCTTGCCGCACACCGTGCAGGGCTTGGCTGCAAGATCGGCCTTCTTGCGCATCCGCGCCACGCCATCAGCCCCTGGTGCGGAGGCTCGATCGGCCGCCATCGACACCGATCACCTGCCCCGTTATCCACGAAGCATCCGATGACATCAGGAACGCGGCGAGCGCTGCAACATCGTCCGCCTCTCCCAGCCGCTGCAACGCATGCAGCCCGGCAATGGCGGACGCCATCTGCTCGCTCGACGTGAGCGCGGCGGCCAGCGGCGTTCTGGTGAGCGACGGCGCGATGCAGTTGACCCGCACCTTCGGCGCAAGTTCCGCCGCAAGCGACAGCATCAGCCCCTCGACAGCCCCCTTCGCCATGCCGATCGATGCATGCGCGGTGAAGCCCTGCGCCACGGCCACGGTGGAAAACAGGAGAATGTTCGAGACGCCTTCATTGGCCTTCAAAGCCGGAAGTGCGGCCTGCACTGCCCGGAAAGCGCCCAACGCATTGAGCCGGAAATCGCGCTCCACATCCTCGTCGGAAATGCGCGAGACAGGCTTCAGATTGATCGAGCCCACGCAATAAGCCAGCCCTGCAATAGCTGGCCCGGCCGCCTTTACGGCTTCCCCCAGCGCTGAACGCTCAAGCACATCAGCTACCGCAAAGGTACCGCCAAGCTCGCCGGCCAGCAGCGCGAGCTTCGCGGAATCCCGCCCGATCAGATGTACGGAAGCGCCCTGCCCCGCAAGCCGCCGCGCGAGTGCGGAACCGATACCACCGGCCCCGCCGACAATCACATGTTTTGACATGTAATTGGTACGGCGGAACGGCAATCGTGGTTCAGTCCCGCCGCAAGTCCGGCGGCGTCGCCTCGTCCTTCAGCGATGCGAGCGCGGCGTCGAGGGACATTGGCGTCTGGTTCTGCGAGCCAAGTCGGCGGATGTTGACGGCCCGCTCATCCATCTCACGCTTGCCGACCACGAGGATCACCGGAACCTTCTGCACGGAATGTTCGCGGACCTTGTAGTTGATCTTCTCATTGCGAAGATCGACCTCGGCGCGAAGCCCCGCCTTCCGCATCATGTCGCGCACTTCAACGGCATAGGCATCGCCCTCCGACGTGATGGTCGAGACGACCACCTGCGTCGGCGCCAGCCACAGCGGGAAGTGACCCGCGAAATGCTCGATGAGGATGCCGAGGAAGCGTTCCATCGAACCGCAGATGGCGCGGTGGATCATCACCGGAACCTTCTTCTCGCCATCGGCACCGATATAGAAGGCGCCGAAGCGTTCCGGCAGGTTGAAGTCCACCTGCGTGGTGCCGCACTGCCAGTCGCGGCCGATCGCGTCGCGCAGCACATATTCGAACTTGGGGCCGTAGAAGGCGCCCTCGCCCGGATTTACCGCCGTCTTGATCTTGCCGCCTGAATCGGTGGCGATCTGCTCCAGTACCTTCGACATGATGCTCTCGGCGCGGTCCCACGCCTCATCCGAACCCACACGCTTTTCAGGGCGCGTGGAAAGCTTCACCACGATCTGCTCGAAGCCGAAGTCCTTGTAGGTCGAGAGGATGAGATCATTGATCTTCAGGCACTCGTCGCGCATCTGGTCTTCGGTGCAGAAGATGTGCGCATCATCCTGGGTGAAGCCGCGCACCCGCATGAGGCCATGCAGCGCGCCCGATGGCTCGTAGCGATGGACATTGCCGAACTCCGCCAGCCTGAGCGGGAGTTCGCGATAGGAGCGAAGCCCGTGCTTGAAAATCTGCACGTGGCCCGGACAGTTCATCGGCTTGATCGCGAAAACCTGATCGTCCTCGGTGGTTTCACCGGCCGACGTGGCCGCGAACATCGCCTCCTTGTACCAGCCCCAGTGACCGGACGTTTCCCACAATGACTTGTCGAGCAATTGCGGCGCGTTCACTTCCTGATAGTCGAGCTTTCCGAGGCGGCGGCGCATGTAGGCGATCAGTTGCTGGAACATCGTCCAGCCCTTGGCGTGCCAGAACACGACGCCCGGGCCTTCCTCCTGGAAGTGGAACAGGTTCATTTCGCGGCCAAGCTTGCGGTGGTCTCGCTTCTCGGCCTCTTCCAGCGCCGTGATATAGGACTTGAGATCGGCCTCGTTGGCCCATGCGGTGCCATAGATGCGGGTGAGCATCGGGTTCTTCGAATCGCCGCGCCAGTAAGCGCCCGCCACCTTCATCAGCTTGAAGGCGTTGCCGACCTTGCCGGTGGATGTCATGTGAGGACCGCGGCAAAGATCGATCCAGCCACCCTGGTCGTAGAACTTGATGTCCTGGTCGCCGGGAATGGCGTCCACAAGCTCGACCTTGAACAACTCGCCCTTGTCGCGGAAGAAGGCCTTGGCCTCATCGCGGGTCTTCACCGACTTTGTGAAGGGCTTGTCGCGCTGGATGATCTCCCGCATCTTCTTCTCGATCGCGGCGAAATCTTCCGTGGTGAAGGGCTCGTTCCGGAAGAAGTCATAGTAGAAGCCGTTCTCGATGACGGGCCCGATCGTCACCTGGGTACCCGGAAACAGCTCCTGCACGGCCTCCGCCAGCACATGCGCCGCATCGTGGCGAATCAACTCAAGCGCTTCGGGATCGTCCCTCGTGACGATCTTGAGCGTCGAATCGGTCAGGATCGGATCCGCGAGATCGGTCAGCGTACCATTCAGGATAGCAGCAACTGCCCGTTTCTCGAGTGACTTTGAAATGGACGCTGCGACATCTCGTGCGGAGAGTCCGGTTTCGACCTGCCTCTGGGCACCGTCGGGAAACGTCAGATTGATCATTTGTCCTCCTGCTCACTCCCGCGCACGGGTGCGGGTAAGCGATTTCAAGTGTTTGATACGAAACGCAAAGGCGTTTAGGCGAGGCGCCTCCACGCGGTCAAGAGACGACTTCCCAAAAACCTGGAAGGGCCAGCCACACTCGTGGCGGCGGTGTTGCCTTTTTGTGACAGATTATGAAGAACAACAAGCTGTTAACCTTTGCAGAGGTTGTTTGAATCTATGTAATGGATTACAAAGGGAACTAAAGTAACTACATGACATTAGGTAAGAAGGGTGATGGGATTATGAAGAGAGTACTTTTTGCAGCCTTGCTCGGACTTTCGGTTCAGGTATCGAGCGCCAATGCAGCCGACATCATTGAAGAAGCCATGTACGACTGGACCGGTTTCTACGCCGGTCTCAACGCTGGCTACGGTTTCGCCGGTGATGACGCAGTCGGTGCCCGCCCGGGATACGGAAATGTCGGCGATCTCTCAATTGAAGGCATGTTCGGTGGCATCCAGGCGGGCTACAACTTCCAGGCCAACAACTTCGTCATGGGTGTCGAGGGCGATATCCAGCTCTCGGGCATTTCGGACGAAGACGAAAACGGCCGGTTCGACTCCCAGAACGACAATACCTATTTCGGCACCCTGCGCCTGCGCGCCGGTTACGCCTGGGATCGCACCCTGATCTACGCAACGGGCGGTCTCGCTTACGGTGGCTTCGACTACTCCGTCGACACCCCGACGGGGGACATCAATGAAGACTTCACGCGCGCTGGCTACGCCGTTGGCGGCGGCGTCGAGTATGCTTTCGACGACGCTTGGACCATGAAGCTGGAGTATCTCTATGCCAACTTCGGCAGCGAAGAATTGACGAATGACGGCATATCGACCACCGCAACCCCGGACTTCCATTCGGTCCGCCTGGGCGTGAACTTCCGCTTCTGATCGGCTGATCGCCTCCTGATGTCGGAGAGGGCACCCATTTCGGGTGCCCTTTTTCGTACATGGTCAAAGCAGGGCGCACCGGTAAGCCTCGGGTAAGCTCTCGATAACCACGGGTTAACCTTAACGGCGCATGATCAACCCCGAACCACAAGTTAACTATAGTTCGGGGTAACCAATGAAATCGTCCCTCCTGCGTCTCGCTCTTCTCGCTACCGTGCTGCTCCCTGCCACCTCCGCGCTGGCAGCCGACCTCGAACCGCCGCCGCCAGAACTGCGCGCCGGCTATTATGATGGCCTCTATCTCGGCGTGGTCGGCTCGGCGACCTCGATCGACGGCCATTACGACAAGTACCCGGATTGCGCTCCCGGAGACACTGGCTGCGGCCCGGTCGATCCTGAAATGAGCGGCACCGGCTTCATGGGCGGCGTCGTCGCCGGCTTCAACTACCAGATGGACAGCTTCCTGCTCGGCATCGAGACCGACTACATGTGGGGTGGCCAGATCGCAGACAACGATGAACCGGCAGAACTGACCTACTACCGCTTGAATGGCCTCGGCACGATCCGCGCCCGCGCCGGCTACGTCCAGGACGCTGCACTCTTCTACGTCACTGGTGGTTACGCCTACGCCAACACGGAATTCGGCGGCGAAGTCGGTCCGCTGGGCGGCAGCGTCGACTCGAGCGACCAGGTGTGGCTGAACGGCTGGACCGTCGGCGGCGGCATGGAATACGCCTTCACCGACTTCCTCCACGGCCGCATGGAATACCTCTACACCAAGCTCGAAGACGGGGACTATCGCCTCGAGGACAACAACGGCTTCGGCGGTAGCGTGACCAACCACACCAACGGCATCCACTCGATCCGCGCCGGTATCACCTACAACTTCAGCCTCTGATCTCCACTATCATCTTCACGACCTGGGGCCCTTCGGGGCCCCTTCTTCGTTTTGGACTGGCGGCATCCGCCAGACGGGTCCCCGATACACATCCGGCACCGGGTCAAAACCGGATTGTCCCCAAGGGTGGCAGCGGCACACCCGCGCAAAGCCCAGCACCGTGCCATGCCAGGCGCCATGTTTGCGGATCGCGTCGCTCGCATACTCCGAACATGTCGGTAAATAGCGGCAGCGCCGGCCGATGAAGGCCGATAATGTCAGCTGATAAAGTTTGATGAGTCCGAGCAGAATGCGTTTCATGAGCCTGGACCAAGCATATAGGGAATTCTGATGGCACAGGCAAAACCCAACATCCTCTTTGTGATGGCCGATCAGCTGGCAGCCCGCTACCTGCCCTTCCACGGCCACCCGCTGGTACAAACGCCCCACCTGTCGCGGTTGGCGGCCGAAGGCGTCGTCTTCGAGAACTGCTATTCGACGAGCCCCCTTTGTGCGCCCGCCCGTGCGACCGTGATGAACGGCCTGCTTCCCTCGCGCACCGGCGTCTATGACAACGCCGCCGAGTTCCCGTCCTCCATCCCCACCTGGGCACATTATCTCCGCTTGGCGGGCTACAAGACATGCCTGTCTGGCAAGATGCATTTCGTGGGCCCCGACCAGCTCCATGGACTGGAGGAACGCCTCACCACCGACATCTATCCCGCCGACTTCGGCTGGACGCCGGACTGGCGGCTAAGGCAGGAGCGCATCGACTGGTGGTACCACAACATGACGAGCGTGCTGCAGCCAGGCATCGCCGAGATCACCAACCAGCTCGAATTCGACGACGAGGTGGCCTTCCTCGCCATCCGCAAGATCTATGACTACGTGCGCTTCGAGGCTGAAAAGCCGTTCTGCCTCATGGCGTCCTTCACGCACCCGCACGACCCTTATGCAGCACGCAAGAAGTTCTGGGATCTCTACCGCGACGAGGACATCGACCTGCCGAAGGTGCCGCGCATGGATCGCGCGGCGCTCGATCCGCATAGCCAGCGCCTCTACGATGTTTCGGCCATGGACGACTATACCGTGTCAGAGGCCGATCTCCGCGCCGCGCGTCACGGCTACTATGCCAACATCTCTTATGTCGACGACCTCATAGGCCAGATGATCGGAGCGCTCGAAGCCACTGGGAAGCTTGATGATACGGTCATCGTCTTCACCTCTGACCATGGCGATTTCCTGGGCGAGCGGGGCTTGTGGTACAAGATGTCCTATCTCGAACCCTCGGCCCATGTACCCTTCGTGATCTGGTCGCCCAAGCGCTTTGCCGCGCGCCGCGTGAAGGAGCCCGTGACGCTCGCCGACATCCTCCCCACCCTCACCGCCATCGGCAACAATGGAATGGAGACGCTGGCACGCCCGGTCGACGGCCGCTCGCTTTATCCGCTGCTGCTGGGCACCAAGGAAGACCCGGACGGTACCGCGTGGGGCGAGTATCTGGCGGAAGGTGCCATCGCCCCCATCTACATGCTGAGGCGCGGCCCCTGGAAATTCATCCACTCGCCGGTGGATCCGGACCAACTCTTCAATCTCGATGACGATCCGGAAGAGCTGGCGAACCTTGCGGCCTCCCATCCGCTGGCAGCGGAATTCCGCGCCGAGGTCGAAGCGAAGTTCGACATTCCGCGCATCAACCGCGAAGTTCTGGAAAGCCAGCAATCACGCCTGATGATGTTCGAGGCGCTGAAACGCGGGCACCATTTCCCGTGGGATTTCCAGCCGCTCCGCGATGCCTCCGAGCAATACACCCGCAACCACATGAGCGTCACCGACCGCGACCTGCAATCCCGCTTCCCCCACGCGCCGGATATCGAAGACAAGCGGAACAAGTGAAGTCCCTGGCCTTCTCGGGCATGACTGAGGTAGCCTCATCCCGATGCAGTCAGTCCCCGCCGCCCTTTCTCTTTCGCTTTCTCTTCTGACGATCCTTCCCCGGCACGGATGCCGAAGGCGTGCTGGTCTGTGAATTAGCGGAATCCATGGCTGGCTCCGCCGCAGTTGTGACGGTACTTGTGCCCGTGCCCGCAATTGATGGGTCAGCGCTCGATTGCGCCATTTGCCCCGGATCAACCGATGCCTCGCCAATCGCTAGCTTCTGTGGTGGTACGATCTCTGTTCCGGCCTCCGCCAGTGGTGGCGGATCGTCAGTAGATCCAGTCCCTGTCACGCTGCCGCAATAGCGCGGAAGCTTCAATTCCGTAGAGGCCGGCCGCGGCTTGAGAGCAATACGGAAGGGTACTTCCGTCTCCACGGCCTGAAGGCTCCTGTCTGCCGTTACAGCATAGCGCAACATGATGTCCGGATAGACCTCCAGACGGGGACCAGCAACTGCCACGGAACCACATTGCTGTTCCTTTGCGGCGGCCGCGATGATCTTCGGCATGCGCCAGAGGCTGCCGTTCAGGACCTTCATTGACCCCCACCAGGCAAAGGCCAGGGCAGCAACGAGACACGCGGCCGCCAGTATTCTGAAAAGGTAAAAAGCCGGTGGGCCGAGGTGAGGCCAGAAATCCGCCTCCGACCCCTTGCGGCCCGTCACCATGGCGAGCGGCAGGTTTTCCCTGTGCTGGAAGCTTGCAAGAACCACACCCAGCAAATGCCCCCCGATGAGCCAGAGAGAGGTGTAGGCAGCCGTCCCGTGGATCCATTCCACCCACTCGCCCCCCCAGAGCGCGGTTGTCGTCATCAGCAGGCCGGACACGGTTGTCGTCGCGAGCGACGCCATCAAGGCCGCAATCATGGCCGCACCGGCGGGATTATGACCCAGAAAATGTTTGGGCCTTCCTCTCAGAATGTCACAGACATATTTGAGCGCGGTGATCGGGCCAGTTACAAAGGTTTCAAAGCGCGCGCTGGCAGGGCCGATGATGCCCCAAGCCAACCTGAAGATCAGAAGACCCAGCAGAAGCTTGCCCGCTGTTTCGTGGATCGTGCTCTCGGATTGGTACAGCCATGCCGCGGCAAATGCGGCGGCGAGGCTCCAGTGAAACAGCCTCACGAGCGGGTCCCACACCCGCCCATGAGTCTTGAGACCTGTCCGGCCCATTGCCGGGTCAGCCCTCTTTCTTGACCTTCACGATTTCGAGGGACGTTGGATGGATGTAGACCTCGAACTTGCTGCCGTCGGCATTCAGTCCCTTGGCTTCATAGCAGCCGTGCTCTTCATCCATCTTGGTGATATCGGCATAGCCCGCGGCGATGGCGACGGCCTTTGCCTCATCCACGGTCTTGCGTTCGGTCACACCCGTGCAGAGGTCCTCCGCGAAAGCGGGCGTGACGATAAACAGGGTCGCGGCCGCGAGGCCGATCAGCTTCAGTGCGGTCATGATATGTCTCCAGTACTCTTGCTTCGCTTCATCAGCCCCGGTCATTTGCCGGGACTGCCCCTCCGTGTTGAAGAAGGCAGCGACAGGAGTATCGAGAAGACCGTGATAGGCTGGTGACGGTCCTTGTCAGCAAATTGTAATTTTTGATCTTGAGCGGTGAGCAGACTCTAGTGCGCCTTGGCGGCAAACGTCGCTCCGGCCTTGTCATGAGTAGCAAGCCGCTCGACCATGGTGGCGGTCGCTTCGTTCATGCCGATGATGTCCACCGTGATGTTGTGGTGGCGCAGTTTCAGCACGACACGATCGAGAGCATTGATGCTGGTGATGTCCCAGAAATGCGCCGCGTGGAGGTCGATGATGACGGCTTTCAAGTCCTCCTCGCGGAAGTCGAAGGCCTGATGAAATGCCTCCGCCGTGGCAAAGAAGATCTGCCCCGTCACCTTGTGGGTGCGAATGTCACCCATTCGTTCTGACGTCACGCCAAAATAGCGCGTCACCTTGTGGGCAAAGAACAGCCCGCTCAGGATGACGCCGAACAATACGCCCTTTGCCAGGTCGTGCGTGAACACCACCACGGCCACGGTGCCGAGCATCACAAAGCTCGACTGCTTCGGGTGTGTGAGAATATCCATCAGCGAGCCCCATTGGAACGTATTGAGCGACACCATGATCATGACGGCCACGAGTGCCGCCATCGGGATTTGCGCGACATAAGGCCCGAGCACAAAGATCAGAAACAGCAGGAACGAACCTGCCCAGAGCGTCGAGAGGCGACCGCGGCCGCCGGACGACACATTGATGGCCGACTGGCCGATCATGGCGCAGCCTGCCATGCCGCCGAAGAAGCCAATGACGCCATTGGCGATGCCCTGCCCCGCACACTCGCGATTCTTGTCGGAATCCGTATCGGTCATTTCATCGAGGATGGCAGCCGTCATCAGGCTTTCGAGCAAGCCCACCATCGCCAGCGTCAGCGAGTAAGGGAGGATGATCTTGAGCGTTTCCAGGGTGAGCGGAACCTGCGGGAAGGAGAAGAACGGCAACTCCGTCGGCAGCGCGCCCATATCGCCCACGCGGCGCATGTCCAGCCCGAAGTACATGGCGATGCCGGTCATCACCAGGATGGTGACCAACGGCGATGGCACGGCCTTGGTGAGATAGGGCAAGCCATAGATTATCACGAGCCCGGCGGCTGTCATGACATAGACATTCGTGCCCATGCCGATCAGCTCCGGCATCTGGGCGAGGAATATAAGGATCGCGAGAGCATTCACAAATCCCGTGACCACGGAACGCGACACGAAGCGCATCAGCGAACCAACCTTGAAGACGCCCGCGATGATCTGCAAAATCCCGGTCAGGATGGTCGCAGCAAAGAGGTACTGGATGCCGTGCTCCTTCACGAGCGTGACCATGAGAAGTGCCATGGCTCCCGTCGCGGCCGAGATCATGGCCGGCCGCCCCCCCGCAAAGGCCGTGATCACCGCAATGAAGAATGACGCATAGAGCCCGACCTTGGGGTCGACCCCGGCAATGATGGAAAACGCAATCGCTTCAGGGATCAGCGCAAGCGCAACGACCGTTCCGGCCAGGATCTCGCGCGTGATGTTCGGAGCCCATTCGCTCCGAAGGTGGACAAGATTCATAATGGTAGTACTTCCATAGGTTTTGAGCGCGGGGCGCCGGATGTAATGAAAATAGGCATTCAGCGTGCCCCCAATAAAATCTTGGGGGCACTGCCAAGGTTCAGACCTGCAGTAAACCGAGCTAGGGCGGCGTCAGGCGCGAGGAAATGGGAATAGCGTGAGATATCATGATCCGCACGTATCACAGCTTCGCGACGGTGGCATGTGAAAAAACGGAATGGCGCATTGACGTCGAAGTATTCGCGTCCCGCTTCACTCCCGGATCACGTCAAAGCGGCGAGCCATCCTTGCGGGTGAAGGCGAACTTGTAGTCGGTCTTCACAGCCTTCAGGTCCGTGTCCGGATAATGCGCCGTCTCGGTGGGTGAACGCGTTCCGACTTCGAGGTAGGCGGCGGGCTGGCTGGTCTTGTTGATGAGGCAATGGCCGTTCGGCACGCCCGCCTTGAACCCAGCGCACATGCCCGGCGTCAGGACATGTTCGCCGTCATCGTCCTTGAGGACGATCTCGCCCGTCAGCACATAGATGAACTCGTCCTCGACCTCATGCCAGTGGCGGTGCGCGGAAGCCGATCCCGGCTCCAGCGTCACATGGTTCACGCCATACTGCGTGAGGCCGAACCTGTCGCCCAATGCCCGCTTGGCGCGGCCTGCAACGGCCTTCGCAAGATCGGGTGGGTAGTTGGAGCCCACGCGGGGCGGAACGGTTGAAGCGTCAAGAAACGAGGGAGCCTTGTCAGCCATGGGCGGCTTCCTTCTGCTTCGCTTCGATCTGGCTGACCGCATCGACCACGGCATCGAAGGTGAGCAGCGTGGAGGCGTGCCGGGCCTTGAAATCGCGGACGGGGAGCAACGCTTCTAGGTCCTCCCACTTGCCGGATGGCGGTGGGCCGTCCTCCTTCAGCATCTTGTACATCTGATCGCGGACGCTCCGCAGTTCATCGGGCGTCGAGCCCACCACATGCCGCGCCATGATCGAGGACGACGCCTGCCCCAGCGCACAGGCCTTCACTTCCTGGCCGAAGTCGCTGACCACGCCATCCTTCATGGAGACATCCACCGTCACCTTGGAGCCGCACAGCCGCGAAATCGCGACGGCCGTGGCATCCGGATGTGCGAGGCGCTGCAAATGCGGAATATCTGCTGCGAAGCCCAAAATCTTGCGGTTGTAGATGTCGTTGATCATCCCAATATCCTAGCGCATACGCGATCTGCCGCAAACACGTCGTTTGCCGGTTTGCCATCGGCAGACCTGACATGATATGGGGTCCGCCAATCCAGAGGCGCAAGCGCCTTGCCATGTCATCCGCTGGCGGCCGATCTGCGTCAGGACAAGCCGCTGCAGGGAAAGTGAAGTCTGAAAATGGACGCAGTCATCAAGAAGATGCCGGGAACGGCCAGCAAAGTCGTCAAGCGCCCCTCTCAGGAAGAGGCGGAAGCCGCTGTCCGCACCCTGCTCGCCTGGGCCGGAGACAATCCTGACCGTGAGGGCCTGCTCGATACGCCGAGGCGCGTCGCCAAGGCGTTTCGTGAATATTTCTCGGGTTACGATGAAGACCCGGCCGAAGCCCTGTCGCGCACCTTCGATGAAGTGGCCGGTTATGACGATATCGTCATGTTGCGCGATATCGAATTCAACTCGCATTGCGAGCATCATATCGCGCCCTTCATCGGCCGCGTCCACGTCGCCTATCTCCCCACGAAGTCGGTGGTCGGCATCTCGAAACTCGCCCGGGTCGTCGAGATCTATGCCCGGAGGCTCCAGACCCAGGAGACCATGACGGCCCAGATCGCCACGTCGATCGCGTCGGCGCTGAAGCCGCGCGGCGTTGCCGTGCTGGTCGAGGCCGTCCACACCTGCATGTCCATGCGCGGGATCGGCAAGCGCAATGTCGCCACCATCACCACGCAGTTCAACGGTGAGTTCAAGACCAACCCCGTTCTCCAGGCCCGCTTCATGGAACTGGTGCGGGCGCCGTCCAACGGCTTCTCCCTTTGATGGCAGCGAACCTCGATGAAACGGACAATTTTCAGCCGGGGTTCGACCATGATGGGCTGATCCCGGCCATCGTCACGGATGCCCGCGACGGGACGATCCTGATGTTCGCCTTCATGAATGCGGAGTCCCTTCGCCTCACGCAGGAGACGGGCATCGCGCATTTCTGGAGCCGCTCTCGCAAATCGCTCTGGAAAAAGGGTGAGACGTCGGGAGAACTGCTCGAGGTCGCCGAAATTCTGACGGATTGTGACCAGGACGTGCTTCAGGTGAAGGCCCTGTCCCAAGGCCGTGGCGCTTCTTGCCACACTGGACGGAGAAGCTGCTTCTACCGGCGGGTCGAAGGCTCTAAGCTGGTCTTCACCGACAATGTCAGGCTGTTTGACCCGAAGACCGTCTACTGAATTCCCGGCTTCAACCGGCCGATGCGATGTAGGTCTTCATGTCCTCTGTCTCGCGCTCCATCATTTCCATGCGGTGCTTGACGACGTCGCCGATCGAAATCATGCCCGCGAGCTTACCATCCACCACAACCGGCAGGTGGCGTATGCGGTTTTCCGTCATCAGTACGACTAGTTCAGCCTCGGTGTCACCTGGTGAGCACGTCCGGACCTTGGCCGTCATGATGTCTGCGGCCGACTTCCCCGACACTGCGGCCGCGTTTTCCGCCATGGCCCGGACCACGTCACGTTCCGAGACAATGCCGGCTATCCCGCCGGACGGGTCGACAACCACCACGGCGCCGATGCGGTGGCGGGCAAGCAGGTCAACGATGGACTGGACGGACTCGGAGGGAGGAACGGTAACGACCGTCGAACCCTTCTGCTTGAGGATGTGTGCAACTGCCATGGAGGCCTCCTTCTTGCAGGGTCAATGCTGGAAAGCCTAACACGGTTTCAGGCGGGGCGCACGTGCCTCGGGGCAAGAGCGTAAAACGCCGCGAGACCGCCGATGAAGCCCCCGATATGGGCTTCCCATGCTATGCCGCTGTCGGCGGCAAAGGAATTGCCCGTCCAGCCGCTGGCACCCGAAACAAGCGTGAGGCCAAGCCAGATCGCCGTGAACATCAGCGCCCTGGAACTGGTGACGAGTTCGCCGAAGGACAGCGGCCTCGCACCACCCGGCACCCGCCGCCCATACATGATGGGGATGGCGGCGGCGAGCAGCCCCGAAACGGCCCCCGATGCACCGATGACGAAGATGTCCTCGCCCCAGTGCAGCGCGAGGCTCGACAATCCGCCCAGGATGCCGGCGGCCAGAGAGAGCGCACAGAAGCGCAGCGAACCCAGGTAGCGTGCCACCGGCGTTCCGAAAACGAGCAGCCAGAGCGAGTTGAAAAGCAGGTGCATCCAGTCGCCGTGGAGCAGCATGTAGGTGACGAGGCTCCAGTACTGCGAGCCTTCCACCACGATCCGCGCCGGATTGGTGAAGCGGCTGGGAATGATCGAGAGCAGTTCAAGTGCGATGATCTGCCAGTGCTCGCCCGCCAGATAGAGCCCGCCATGCATCGCGGCGAGGACTCCGATGACGGCCAGCACGCTCCGCGGTGCATTGAACACAGGCTGGCTGGCGCCGGTGTTCCAGTTTCCCTGGGGCGCGGGCTGTTCGGACAAGGCACTTCCTTTCGGTCTGGCACGATCGCTGCAACCACATGGTCACGACGAACAAGAATGGCACAACGGGCAGCGAGTCCCGGAACGAGGGCAATATGTTGGTTAAAGACGAAATGCATGCAAGCCAAGACGAAACCCACATCCTGCACCCGTCCAGCCGCATGCTGTTCCGCTTCTGGGAGACGATGCGGGCAGAGCGTTCCGCGCCGAGCCGCAGTGACCTCGACCTGAAGCATGTGAAGCAGCTGGTCCCCAGCCTGTTCATTGCCGAATACGCCACCCGGCAGCGCAGCTTCCGCTGGCGCCTTGCCGGCACGGCCATTTGCGACCTCTATCGCCGCGAACTCACCGGCAGCAGCCTGCTGGCGGGATGGGATGCCTTCGAGGCCGACGTTGTCCGCCGCTTCATGTCCTCCACCATAACGAACCGCCAGCCCGCCATCCTGCGATTCCGGTTCCAGACCGACATGGACCAGGTGATCGGTGCAGAAATGGCAGCCTTCCCCCTGCTCGCCAGCGATGGCGTCACAACACACATCTTCGGCGGCGTGTTCCCGTTCAGGGATATCAGCAACCTTGGCTATACGGACATCATCCGCATGGAGATCGGCGCAGCGCGGCTGGTCTGGACAGAGAACCTCATCTCCGCAGACGACCGCAGCATGACTCCGGCGCCACGTCGGTTTCAGGTCATCACAGGTGGGCTCGACCAGCGGTAGCAAGGGGAAATCATTAACCCCGTCTTTACGGCAGCCGCATAGTGTTTACGCTGAACTGAGGGAGACGACAGCGTGAACGCCACCGAACAAGCCATTGACACGCCCGGCGCCGCCAGGTCCGGTTCGGTCAAGCAGACCTTGTTCGGCCGCTTCATGCTGCCCGACATGAGCGAGCACGCCTGCCAGGTGAACAGCATCACGATCGACGGCGCCACCTTCCTCACCACGCTTCCCGTGCCGCCCGGACTGACGATTGTCGCCTATCTCGAAGAAGTCGGCCGCATCGAGGCAACCTCGGCCAATCCGGTGGACGGTGGCTTTCAGGTGACCTTCAATCTCACCGGCGCCCGCCGCGACCGTTTCGAGACACGTCTCAAGTGGCTGAACCAGAAGGAGACGGGCCAGACAATCGAGGACCGCCGCCACACCCGCTACGAGCCTAAGGAAAAGCAATCCCAGATCACCATGCCGGACGGGCGCGAATACGCCTGCGAAGTGGTCGACATCTCGCTCTCGGGTGCTGCCGTCAAGGTCGAGGTCATGCCGAGCCTCGGCACATACATTCTCCTAGGCAAGATGCGCGGCCGCGTGGTGCGCTATCTTGAAAGCGGCATTGCGATCGAGTTCGTCAAGCTGCTCGACCGCAACCAGTTGTCGGACACGGTTCGCTGAGCCCATCGGCTCGCCATAAACCCTATTCCCATTTCCGCCTGTCCTGTCCTACAGTCTCCCTGAGAAACGCCTTCAGGCGTCGCATCAGGGGAAGCACCGCATGGCCAGGAAACCGGCGCAGAAGAAACTCGAAAGCCTTACCGATATCTACGCCTTCTTCAGGCAGAACCAGACGCCGATCACCTTCCTCTCGCCCACGCCCTACAACCTCCTGGGCCTTGGCCGCTGGATCAACAAGTTCGAATACATCAACTTCTTCGACAGTTTCGACGGCACGCATCCGAAGATCACCGTGCCGCGCGAGCACGGGCCGCATGAGTTCCGTTCGATCGAGGACGTTAACAACTACCTGCTCCGCCACAAGGAAGTCCGCACCCGGCTGAAGGAGCGCGGCCCCGGCTACCTGCTGCTCGTGATGTTCGACGAGGAGACCGAGTCGCTGGCGAAGGAACTCGGCCAGAAGATCGCCCTGCCGCCCGCGAAGCTGCGCAAACATATCGATTCCAAGATCACCACGACGAAGCTCGGCAATGCCGCCGGCATCCAGAGCGCGCCCAATACCATGGGCCGCGCCAAGACCTTCCGTGAACTGATGAAGCTCGCATCCTCTGCAAGGCTCGGAACCGACCTCGTGGTGCAGACACCCTATGGCGACTCAGGTCGAACCACGTTCTTCATCAAGTCCGAGGCCGACTGGAACAAGAACGAAGCGGATCTCGTCAAGGAACAGCTCAAGGTGATGCGCCGCATCAACCACCTGCCAGGCACGGTGGAGGCGGTTGCCACGCGCCACGGCACGTTGGTCGGGCCGCTGCAGACCGACATCACCGGCTTTGCCGAAGTGACGCCCTACAAGGGCGGCTGGTGCGGCAATGACGTGTTCACCGGCGGCATGGAAAGCGAGCGCAAGGCCGTCATCAGGATGGCGCAGAAGCTGGGCGACCAGCTCTACAAGGCGGGCTACAAGGGCGCCTTCTGCATGGACTTCCTCATCGATACCGATACGCGGAAGGTCTACCTGGGCGAGATCAATCCGCGCATTTCAGGCGCATCGCCGATGACCAACCTCATCACCTCCACCTATGGCGGCTGCCCGGTCTATCTGTTCCACATGCTCGAATACATGGGCGTGGAGTGGGAGGTCGACCTCTCGAAGATCCAGCAGCGCTGGGCCGAGTTCGACAACTGGAGCCAGCTGATCCTGAAATATCCCGTCGACAAGGTCGAGATGATCACCAAGGCGCCCTCCTCCGGCATCTGGCGCATGGGCAAGGACGGCAATATTTCGCTCGTCCGCAAGTCCATCGACTGGTTCCTGACCGCAGATGAAGACGAGGCCTTTTATCTCCGCGTCTATACGGCGGGTGACTACCGCTATCACGGTGCCGACATGGGCATCATCGTTTCGCGCGGCCGCTTCCAGACCGATGACCGCAAGCTTCTGCCGCGCGCCGCTCAGTGGGTGAAGGCCATCAACAGCCAGTTCGAAGCGGTGCCGGTGTCGGGGTCCTCCGCGCCGCTGCCGCCCCCCATGCATGATTCCAACAAGATGTTCTGAGAGACCATGGCAAAGCTTCACGACTACATGAACGCCGCGACCGCCCTTCCCGCCGACGGATTGCTGGTCGGCCGCGTGTGGAATCCATCCGTTGACGGACCATGCGTGGTCCGCCGCGATGGCGCGACCCTCATCGACATCACCGCCGCCTTCCCGACGATGCGTGATCTCTGCGAGGCGGACGATCCGGCCGCGGCCGCCCGCGCCGTGACGGGCGAAAGCCTTGGAGCGCTCGATACCATCATGGCCAACACGCCGCCTGAATCGCGAGATCCGTCGAAGCCCTGGCTTCTGGCGCCTGTCGACCTGCAGGCGCTCAAGGCCGCGGGCGTCACCTTTGCCACCTCCATGCTCGAACGTGTCATCGAGGAACGCGCGCGCGGCAATCCGGAGGCCGCGGCCGAAATCCGCGCCACCATCGGCGACCTGATCGGCGACGACCTCTCGAAGCTCCGCGCCGGTTCTCCAGAAGCGATACAATTGAAAAAGGTGCTGATGGAAAAAGGCGCCTGGTCGCAATACCTCGAAGTCGGCATCGGACCCGACGCGGAGATCTTCACCAAGAGCCAGGTGATGTCATCGGTCGGCCACGGCATGGAGGCGGGCCTCAACGCCATTTCCACCTGGAACAATCCGGAACCGGAAGTCGTCGTCGTCGTCGCTTCAACGGGGAGGATCGTCGGCGCCATGCTCGGCAACGACGTGAACCTGCGCGACGTCGAAGGCCGCTCGGCGCTGCTCCTCGGCAAGGCCAAGGACAACAATGCCTCCTGCGCTGTGGGTCCCATGATCCGCCTGTTCGACCACAGCTTCTCGCTCGATCATGTCCGCAACATGCAGCTGGCGCTTCGCGTCGAGGGTGAGGACGGCTATGTCCTGAACGGTGCCTCCAACATGTCCAAGATCAGCCGTGATCCAGCCGATCTGGTCGGGCAGATGGTCAACAAGAGCCATCAATATCCCGATGGCGCGATCCTGTTCCTCGGCACGCTGTTCGCTCCCATCGAGGACCGTGACGCGCCCGGCAAGGGCTTTACCCACAAGCTGGGCGACATCGTCACTGTCTCGTCGAAGGAACTGGGCGTGCTAACCAACCGCATGACATCATGCCACGAGGCAGCCCCCTGGACCTGGGGAACCAGCCACCTCATGCGGAACCTCGCCCGGCGCGGCCTGCTCTAGCATCCGCCCGGTAGAAGCTATCGAAACTGCCCCCCTTTTCCCCCTGTGCGCTCTGGCACGCAATCTGCTGTGTGTCTGACCAGATCAAACCGGTGTTCCAGAACGGCACCGGCTTGCAGCACAGAGGGAAATGACGACCATGGCGATCTACTACCGCTCCGGCACCGGAAACAGCCTGCTTGAAGCCTACACCGATGGCGGTGCGGCATCCGGACCTGCTCCGCTTGCAGGAAGCCTGCTCTACGTGAACAGCAAGGAATTCGGTTTCCGGAATGCTGACGGCTCCGTGACTTACGTGTCGGGCAAGGGCTTTGCCTACGACGCCAGTTCGGGACAGTTCACCGGCGGAACCATCACCCTGATCCGCCACTACGATGCCAGCGGCGCCTATATCGATGACATCAAGGACTTCACTTTCCAGCTTTTGGCAGCCGATTTCCAGGCGCAGCTTGAAGGCATGGCGGGCAGCGGAAGTGCCGGTTTGGCACAATTGCTGTTCAGCGGGGACGATGACCTCAATGGCTTCTACTACCAGGGCACAGGTACGGCAGCGGGCCTGCTGCTGGACGGCCACGACGGCAACGACATCATTCACGGGAGCGCCTTTGACGACACCTTGCTCGGCGGACAGGGCAATGACATGCTCATTGGAAACCGCGGCAACGATCTTGTGTTCGGTGGCGCCGGCAACGACGAATTGCGTGGTGGCGCGGGACAGGATCAGCTCTATGGCGATTCCTCCACTCTGGTACACGCTGGCGGACGCGACATGCTTTTCGGTGGCGCGGGCGCGGACTATATCGATGGCGGCAAGGGCCACGACAGGCTGTCCGGCAGCAAGGGCGCCGACACGCTGAACGGCGGCGTGACCGGCAATGACATGCTCGCAGGCGGTATCGGCGACGACACCTTTGTCTTCGCTCTCATCAAGGAGCGCTTCGGGTCAAACTGGGGCAATGACATCGTGGTCGATTTCGAGCTCGGCATCGACCAACTGCTACTGACCGCTCCGGACCTCGGCGCGCTGACCTATGCCAACGACGCCGATGGCCATGCCGTCATCACCTACGATGCCGCCAACACGATCACGCTGATCGGCATCGATGCCAACACCACGACGCTGGCTGAACTTCTGGCCTGACGCCCGGCCTACTTCACGAACGTGCGGCGCACCGGAAGCGTCTGCACGTTCGAGGGCCCCGGCCCATCGGCGCGGCGTGGCGTGGCGACGGGGCCGAGCGAGTCGAGATAGGTGCTATCGAATCCCTTCTGGTAGACCGGGAAGTCGGTCGGCCTGTCGCGGAAGCTCTTGGCCATCTGGCCCAGGCCCCTGATGCCGCGCTCACGCGAACGGCGCACCAGCTCCATGTCGATCTCGATCGGGATGATCTGCTCCGTCGCATCGGCCTGGTGCAGCTTGCGGCCCATCGGGTCGAACACGGCGGACTGGCCATTGCCGCCCGCCCCCAGCCCGTTGATGTCGAAGACATAGGCCTGCATCATCGCGCTCGTCGCATGGCTGACGGCGAGGTCGATGTCGCGGTCGATCGTGTGCGTCATCACCGGATGCAGGATCACTTCCGCACCCATGGCGGTGAGTGTCCGCGACGTCTCCGGAAACCACATGTCGTAGCAATTGAGGATGCCGAAGCGGCCCACATCCTCGATGTCCCAGACGAAGAAGTCCTTGCCGGGCGTGACGCCCTGCTCCAGCGGCGTGAACGGGAACATCTTGGAATAGCGCCCGACGATCTTGCCCTCTGGATCGATCACCGATGTCGTGTTGTAGATCGCCCCGTCGCGGCGCTCGTACATCGAGCCGTTGACCAGCCAGATCTTGTGGTGGCGGGCGATCGTCTGGAATTCCTCTTCCGTGCCGCCGGGAAGCGGCTGCGCATGGTGCAGCATGGGACCGAACACGGCGAGTTCCGAGAACATCACCATCTGCACCCACGGGTACAGATGCATGGTCAGGTCGATCCGGTGGCGCATAGCATCGGCGTTCGACCCGTGACCGAGGAACATCTGGATACCGGCAATGGCAAATGGCGTCATTCTCGCCCCTTTCCGCTCAGGCAAGATTCTTGCCTCACATTTCTGAATTTTTACCCGACGAGGCCCCGAAAAGCAAATCAGGGTCATGCAATCGTCAACGGACGACCAAGCCGAAGGCATGGGGCGACAGAAATCCCGGCATGTGGCAGAATTTGCCCGACCAGCCCGGAGCCGCACCATGAACCTTCATGCCCCGCTCGATCCCGTCGCCGAACTCGCAGGAAACGTCGCCGTGCCCTTCGATCAGGCACGCGCCATGCCCAAAAGCGTCTATACCTCGAAAAAGTTCCTTGAGGCCGAGCTGACCCATATCTTCGGCAAGGAATGGTACTGCGTGGGCCGCGCCTCGACGCTCGCCCATGCGGGCGACTACATCACCTTCGAACTGGCGAACCAGCCCCTGATGGTCATCCGCGGCATGGACGGCACCTTGAGGGCGCAATCCAACGTCTGCCTCCACCGTATGTCCACGCTTCTCGAAGGCCGCGGCAACCGCCGCATCATCACCTGCCCCTATCACGGCTGGTCCTACGAGGCTGACGGCAAGCTGCGCGGCGCGCCCGCCATGAGCGGCAACGCCGGCTTCTGCAAGGAGAACTACCGCCTGCCACAGGTGAAGTGCGAAGTGTGGCTCGGCTGGGTGCTGGTCTCGCTCAACCCGGATGCAAAGCCCGTGGCCGAGCATTTCGCCGATGTGGAAGAGCTGATCCGCCCCTTCGACCTCACCAACTACACGGAATGGTTCAACGAGAGCTTCGTCTGGAACACCAACTGGAAGATTCTCGCCGAGAACTTCATGGAGAGCTACCACCTGCCCGTCTGCCATGCCGGCACCATCGGCGGCTTGTCGAAGCTCGACGAGATGATCTGCCCGCCAAGCCCGCCGCATTTCAACTGGCACACGATCCTGAAAGACCCCGCCTTCCGCATCGCCTGCGCGCACCCTACCAACACAAGGCTCGAAGGTGACCTCCGCCGCACCACCTTCCTGCTGGCGCTCTACCCCAGCCTGCTGATCACCCTAACGCCCGGCTATTTTTGGTACCTCTCGCTGCACCCGAAGGGCGTGGACCATGTGCAGGTCACCTTCGGCGGCGGCATGTGCAACGACTTTCTCGGCGATCCGGATGTGCCAGACGTCTTCGCCACCGTGAAGGCGCTGCTCGACAAGGTGAACGTCGAGGACAAGGGCTGCACTGAACGCGTCTACAAGGGCCTGTGCTCGGAAATGGCCGTGCCGGGTCATCTCTCGCATCTTGAACGCCCAAACTATGACTTCGCGATGTACCTGAGCCGGATGACAACCCCTTAGTGTCTGTCCCGAGAGTTCTTGAATCGGATGAATCATTTGTGATTCCATGTCTGCGGGGTGATTCTTCCGGAGGCCGCCGATGTGGACGCAAGAAAACCGTGCCCGGTATGATCGCAGGGGATGTCCCGTACTCTGTTGAAAATGCCAAGGCTGGCGTCGCTGGTTGAACCTTATGCAGCATCGGCCAAGCGGTCAACTGCATGGGAGGCTGGCTGCTCGGTCCGATGGTTTTGAAGTGCGGCCTTGAGGATTGGCA
>NZ_JBGSOZ010000223.1:0-5387 GCF_041738905.1 Aestuariivirga sp. | reverse complement strand
CGCGCTGGACGGCGGCTGGGGGCCAGCGGCCTTCGCCGTGGCGGAAGCCGCCGCCACCGGCATCTTCGATATCGTCAACCGCTTCCAGTAGGTTCCTTCAGCCACCCGCCGCCATGCTTTGGGGCCAATCGGCACATGCGCGAATTGGCGCTTTGCATCATGTCATGTGGTTGTTATAGAGCCGCGCATCAGGGGTTCAGGGGACAATGAGCATGATGAAAATCGTGGCAGGCAACAGCAACCGGCCACTGGCGGAAGCCATTTGCTCCTACCTGAGCATGCCGATGACCAAGGCGGTCGTCCGGCGCTTCAACGACATGGAGATTTTCGTCGAGATCCAGGAGAACGTCCGCGGGCAGGACATGTTCGTGGTGCAATCGACCTCGTTTCCGGCAAACGATCACCTGATGGAACTTCTGATCATCATCGATGCGCTGAAGCGGGCCTCCGCCAAGCGCGTCACCGCGGTGATCCCTTACTTCGGCTATGCCCGGCAGGACAGGAAGCCTGGTCCCCGGACTCCGATCTCGGCGAAGCTCGTTGCCAATCTCATCACCCGCGCCGGCGCTGACCGCGTGCTGACCATGGATCTGCATGCCGGCCAGATCCAGGGCTTTTTCGACATTCCGACGGACAATCTCTTTGCAGGGCCTGTCATGGTCCGCGACATCAAGCTCCACATGGATGTGTCGAATACGGTCGTCGTCTCGCCCGACGTGGGCGGTGTGGTGCGCGCGCGCGCCCTTGCCAAGCGGCTCGACACGCCGCTGGCCATCGTCGACAAGCGCCGCGAACGGGCGGGCGAGTCGGAGGTGATGAACATCATCGGCGACGTGCTCGGCAAGTCCTGCATCCTCATCGACGACATCATCGATTCAGGCGGCACGCTGGTGAATGCGGCGGAAGCGCTGCTGGCCAAGGGTGCCAAGGATGTCACCGCTTACATCACGCACGGTGTTCTCTCAGGCGGTGCGGTGTCGCGCATCACCTCTTCCAAGCTGAAGGAACTGGTCATCACCGACTCGATCCAGCCCACCGAGGCCGTCAAGATCGCGCGCAACATCCGCACGATGCCGATCGCCGCGCTGCTTGGTGAAGCGATCGGCCGTACCAGCCGCGAAGAAAGCGTCTCCAGCCTGTTCGAGTAGGCCTCAGGCCGACTTGTTCTTGGTGACCAGCCCGTAGACGAAGAGCACGATCACGGCGCCGACAATGGCGCCAATGAAGCCCGCGCCTTCGCCCGCCCGGTACCAGCCGATGGCCTGTCCCAGGTAACTCGCCACAAAGGCGCCGACGATGCCGAGGATGGTGGTGAGGATGAAGCCCTGCGGCTCGTTGTTGCCCGGCATCAGGAACTTGGCCACGACGCCCGCCACGAAGCCGATCACGATCGTCCAGATGATACCCATGCCGTATCCCCCATGGTGCAATGGATTGGAAGTTCAGTTTACCCCGACACCATGCAACCAACAACGGCAAAATGTGCTCTCCAGGTTGCAGCGCTGCCGTGCTATGATTAAGTATGTTTCAAAGAGGAGAGTTCAGATGAGCAACAAGACAATGCCTTCGCTTGCAGCGCTACTGGGGCTTCTTGCCGTCGCAGGCTACCAGAACCGGGAGAAGATCGGGGAGTTCCTGAAGGGCGCCTCCAATTCGGGAACCGCCGATAGACTCGTGAAGGGTGCCACGGATATCGCGGGCTCGCTTGGGGTTCCCGCGAGCATGACCGATGGCCTCAAGGGTGTCGTCGACAGTTTCCGTACGGCGGGTCATGGCGATGTGGCCGATTCCTGGGTCGGAACAGGGGTCAACCAGCCGGTGACCACCGAACAGACCGAGAAGGCCATCGGGCCCGATCTGATCGACCAGCTGGCGATGCAGACGGGCCTGACCCGCGACGACCTGCTCGCCCGGCTCTCGCAGATCCTGCCGGAAGCCGTCGACAAGATGACTCCTGACGGCAGGCTGCCTGCGGCCTGACAGGGATCATCCGTGACTGCGGTCACAGACTGATTCCGCCGGATTGGTCACAGTCGATGTTCAGGCCAATCCGGAAACCTCATGCGATTGAAGTATATCGTACCGCTGTTCGTCCTCGCCTTCCTTGCATCACCCGTGAAGGCAGAGGAGGGCGAGTTTGTTCTACCTGTCGTCACCTATCCGGCCCTCGTGGAAGCGGGTGCCAGTCCCGAGTCCTTCGTGCCACAAGGTTGGGTTGTCGAACACAAGATGGTGGGCGATCTCGATGCGGATGGGATCAGTGATGCCGTGCTGGTTCTCCGCGACAAGGACCCCGCGAATCTTGTGACAGATGCGCAGTACGGCGATGCCCTATTCGACACCAATCCGCGGATGCTCGTGGTGGTCTTCGGGCAGGCCGATGGCGGATACAGGCTGGCGCTCGAGAACCACAGGCTGATCCCGCGTCCCGACAATTCTTCGCAGGACGATGTCTTGTCGGAGTCCGGAGGCGTTTCGATCGAGCGCGGCAGTCTCAAGGTGACGCTCTACCTGTTCATGAGCGCCGGCGGCTGGGACATGGGCAACACGAGCTACACATTCCGCCATGAGAAGGGCAAGTTCCGGCTCATCGGCTACGACACCTACAATGTCCATCGCGGCAGCGGCGATATCGGCGAGGTGAGCATCAACCTGCTGAACGGCAAGGTCATCCTCAAGACCGGACATATCTCGCAAGACGACTCAAAGGTCACAGCCAGGAAGCTGAAAAAGAAGCCCTATCTTACGATAGAGGACGTTGGCGACGGCAGCGGACTTCAGTTCGACTATTGAGGCTTTCAGCCAATGTTCGGAATCGATGGCTGCAAGCAATCGTTGGCGCGACAGTTCCTGACAGGATGATCGTCCGGTTCATGCGAATATCATTCCTTCCCTGAATGACAACTCCTATGTAGGGCGCATGACTTCCTTCATTTCCATCGACAATGTCTCGAAGACTTACAAGGGCGGCCTTGCGGCGCTGCGTAATATCAGTCTCGACATCAAACGGGGCGAGATCCTGGCGCTGCTCGGCCCGAATGGCGCGGGCAAGACCACGCTCATCAGCACCATCTGCGGCATTGTCACCAAGAGTTCGGGCACCATTACAGTAAATGGTCATGACACTGTTACGGACTTCCGCGCGGCGCGGGCGCTTATCGGCCTGGTGCCCCAGGAACTGCATCTCTCCATCTTCGAAACGCCTTGGGACTCGGTGAATTTCAGCCGCGCGCTTTATGGCAAGCCTGCAAACCCCAAGTACATCGAGACATTGCTCAAGCGCCTTGCATTGTGGGAGAAGCGCGACGCGAAGATGGTGACGCTGTCTGGCGGCATGAAGCGGCGCGTGCTCATCGCGAAGGCCTTGGCGCATGAGCCCAAGGTTCTGTTCCTCGATGAACCGACCGCAGGTGTCGACGTGGAACTCCGCGGCAACATGTGGCAACTCGTTCGCGAACTGCGTGACACGGGCGTCACCATCATTCTCACCACCCATTACATCGAAGAGGCCGAAGAAATGGCCGACAGGGTCGGGGTGATCACGCGCGGAGAGCTGATCCTGGTCGAGGAGAAACATGCGCTGATGCACAAGTTGGGGCAGAAGCAGCTGACACTGCATCTGACCGCCCCATTGAGCGCGATACCGCAACGGCTGGCGGACTATCGCCTCGAACTCACCGGGGATGGCCAGACGTTGTCCTATTCATTTGATTCCCATGGCGGGCAGGGCAGCATTCCCCGGCTTCTGGCCGATCTCGCTGCCGAAAACATCTCCTTCACCGACCTCAACACCGCGCAGAGTTCTCTCGAAGACATTTTCATGGGGCTGCTCAAACAATGAACTGGCGCGGGGCCTGGGCCATATATCTCTATGAAATGAAGCGGTTCTTCCGCACGATCGGGCAGAGCATCGTGTCGCCTGTCATCTCGACCGTGCTCTACTTCGTGGTGTTCGGCGCCGCGATCGGTTCGCGTATCCAGCAGATTGACGGCGTCAGCTATGGCGCCTTCATCGTGCCGGGGCTCATCATGCTGTCCCTGCTCACGCAGTCCGTCACCAATGCCTCGTTCGGCATCTACTTCCCCCGGTTTTCGGGAACGATCTACGAGTATCTCGCGGCACCGATTTCGGCCATCGAGATGGTGATCGGTTTTGTCGGCGCGGCCGCGACCAAGGCGCTTCTCATCGGCGTCATCATCCTCGGAACGTCGGCTTTCTTTGTTCCGCTCTCGATCGCGCATCCGTTCTGGATGATCGCGTTCCTGCTGCTGACGGCTGTCACCTTCAGCCTGTTCGGGTTCATCATCGGCCTGTGGGCGGACGGTTTCGAGAAGCTCCAGATCATCCCGCTCCTCGTCATCACGCCGCTCACCTTTCTGGGTGGTAGCTTCTATTCGATCGACGTTCTTCCGCCCTTCTGGAGATCCCTGTCGCTGTTGAACCCGGTGCTTTATCTGGTCAGTGGTTTTCGCTGGAGTTTCAATGAGGTGGCGGATGTGAACGTGGGCGTCAGCTTGGGCATGACGGTGTTCTTCCTGGTGCTGTGCCTTGGCGCGGTCTGGTGGATTTTCAAGACGGGCTACCGGCTCAAGAGCTAGGTTATCCAGCCGTTGTTGCGTTTGCCGGTCAAATCCCCTATAGGCGCCTCCGTCCGTTCCGGCGTCGTTCACCCCTGGAGGAAGGCCGGACGGTCGTTTCATATCAGGAGTATACCATGTCCAAGATCGTGCAGCTCAAGGCCGCGTCGCGCGCCCGGGCAGGCAAGGGGGCCTCTCGCGCAGTCCGTCGTGATGGCCTCGTTCCCGGTGTCGTCTATGGCGACAAGAAGGAACCCACCCTCATTTCGCTCACCTACGGCGACGTCCTCCCCCACGTCCAGACGGGCCGTTTCATGTCGACGCTGATCGACCTCGATGTCGATGGCCAGACCGTCCGCGCCATTCCGCGCGACGTCCAGTTCGAGCCGGTGCGCGACTTCATCATCCACGTCGATTTCCTTCGCCTTGGTCCGGATTCCCGCATCGCCGTCGACGTGCCGGTGCATTTCAAGGGCCAGGAAGTTGCCCCCGGCATCAAGGCCGGCGGCGCGCTCAACATCGTGTCGCACACGGTGGCGCTGTTCTGCTCGGCCAACTTCATTCCCGACGAGATCACGGTTGACATCTCGGGTATGCAGATCGGCCAGTCGGTCCACTTGTCCGACATCACGCTGCCCGAGGGCGTGACCTCGAAGAGCAGCGATGACGTGACATTGTGCGCCATCACCGCGCAGGCCAAGGAAGAGGAAGCAGCCGCTGCTACCACCGCCGAGGTTCCCGCGACGAACCAGAAGGCTCCGGCTGCCGCTGCGGCCGCTGGCGGCAAGGCTGCGGCTCCGGCCAAGGGC
>NZ_JBGSOZ010000204.1:0-5426 GCF_041738905.1 Aestuariivirga sp. | reverse complement strand
CGCGCTGGCGGGGGAACTTTGACCCTCAAGCGCCCGACGGCGTCGTCACCGACACTCGGGGTGCGGTCTGGAAGGCGGGGCGTGAGGGCGTATCGCCAGAACCTGCGGGCTTGTCGTCTCCGAAGCGCTTGCGCTTGGTCTCGACAACCACAGTCTTGCTCCGGCCGGCGCCAAAGCTCTGCTTGACCTTGCTCTGTTCGATCGAAGGCCGTTTGAGCGTCAGGGTGCCGCCGCCCGGACGGTTGCCTTCGGGCTTGCGGTCTTTGTCGTTGCTGTCAGTCATCTTTTCTCTTCAGGTCCCTCAGGGCCCCGGAGGCCCTCAAACGTCTCGATCCGGCGCACGGCAACGAGGAGCTTTTCGGCGAGCCCTCCCTTTGCCACGGCAGCATGTATCACATTTGACCGGCCAAAGGCCAAATCCAATTCGTCCGAATGGAAAAGAACTGTCCTTTCCATTCCCGGCTGCAGGAACTTGTCCAGTTTCCGGCACCCGTCAGGCGCGGCATCCGATCCGTGAAACAGCAGCCTGGCCCTGCCCCGGCCCAGCATCTCTTCCACCTTCATGAAGCCCGAAACCGCCTCGCCCGCCTTTTTCGAAAGCGAGAGAAGCGACATGGCATTCTGACGGAGGCGTTTAGACACCATATCGGGCAGATCGGGCGGTATTGTGGTCTCCGCCGCGAAACCTTTTGAAAAAAGCTTCCTTTTCACGGCGTCCGCCAGCGTCTTGCGGTCGAGGCTCACCCAGACGCCACGCCCAGGCAGATTGCGCGCCAGATCGGGCACGGCGACCCCATCGGGGCTGCGGACGAAGCGGATCAGGTCCGCCTCGTCCTTCACCTCGCGTGTGACGATGCACATGCGTTCGGGCAAGGTCTGCTCCGCCGCGGCAGGCGCGCTGCTGCTTTCGATGATCAGGCTTCCACCTCGTCCGCTTCGCCGTCGGCGTCCCCGGCATCCGGCTCCGCCTCAACCGGCGCCTCGATCCATCCGGCCTTCACACGGGCCTTCATGATCAGGTCGTTGGCTTCGTCGGCCGCGACATCGAGATCGGAGAAGGCGCCCTTGTGCTTCACGGCACCACCCGGCTTGCGCTCGGTCCAGCCGATGAGATCGTCCGTGGCGCAACCCGCCAGATCCTCGACGTTCTTGATATCCGCTTCGCCAAGCGCCACGAGCATGGCAGGCGTGATGCCGTCGATGTCCCTGAGTTCGTCCTCGACACCCAGTTCGACGCGCCTGGCATCAAGCTCGGCCGCCTCGCGCTCCAGGTATTCGCGGGCGCGGTTCTGCAACTCGTCCGCCGTCTGCTCGTCAAGGCCTTCGATCGAGGCTACCTCGTGGGCATCCACGTAGGCGACCTCTTCCACTGTGGCGAAACCTTCCGAGGCCAGAAGCTGGGCCAGCGTCTCGTCCACGTCGAGGGTGTTGACGAAGAGTTCTGTGCGGGCCACGAATTCCTTCTGGCGGCGCTCCGATTCCTCGGCTTCCGTCATGATGTCGATGTCCCAGCCGGTGAGCTGCGAAGCGAGCCGCACGTTCTGGCCGCGCCGGCCGATGGCGAGCGAGAGCTGCTCGTCGGGCACCACGACCTCGATCCGCTCGGATTCCTCGTCGAGCACCACCTTGGAGACTTCAGCGGGCGCCAGCGCGTTCACCACGAAGGAGGCGACGTCCTGGGTCCACTGGATGATGTCGATCTTCTCGCCCTGCAGCTCGTTGACGACCGCCTGGACGCGCGAGCCCCTCATGCCGACGCAGGCGCCGACCGGGTCGATCGATCCATCCTTCGAGCGCACCGCGATCTTGGCGCGAGAACCCGGGTCGCGGGCCACGGCGACGACTTCGACCACGCCGTCATAGATTTCCGGCACTTCCTGGCCGAACAGGCGGGCCATGAACTCGGGATGCGTGCGCGACAGGAAAATCTGGGGGCCGCGCTGTTCGCGGCGCACGTCATAGACATAGGCGCGGACCCGGTCGCCCGGGCGATAGGTTTCGCGCGGCAGCGACTCGTCGCGGCGGATGATGCCTTCGCCACGCCCGAGATCGACGATGATGTTGCCGTACTCCACGCGCTTCACCGCGCCATTCACGATTTCGCCGATGCGGTCCTTGTACTCGGCATACATGCGGTCGCGTTCGGCATCGCGCACCTTCTGCACGATCACCTGCTTGGCATTCTGCGCGGCGATGCGGCCGAACTCGATGGGCGGCAGCGGCTCGGCGATCTGGTCGCCGATGCTGGCGGCCGGGTTGCGCCGCTGGGCTTCCGCGAGGCCGATCTGCGTCGCATCGTTCTCGACAACTTCGGACACCAGCAGCAGGCGCTGGAGTCTCGTCTCACCCGACTTGGGATCGATCTCGGCGACGATGTCGTTCTCCGCGCCATAGCGGGCCTTTGCGGCTTTCTGGATCGCCTCTTCCATCGCGTGCAGCACGACGGACTTGTCGATCGACTTCTCGCGCGCCACCGCGTCGGCGATCTGCAGGAGTTCAAGGCGGTTTGCGCTTACGCCATATTCAGCCATTGTCTTCGTTCCTCTCTTGAGAAATCTGGTCTTCGTCGATCTCGGCGCCGTCGCCATAGCCCTTGACGGGCAGGCGGGCACGCGCTGCTTCAATCAGTTCATCCGTCAGAACGAGCTTGGCCTCGCCGATGTCGGCGAAGGGAACCCCGATCAGCACGGGCTCTTTCGTGGCCCCTTCCGGGTTCTCGATGAACAGGCGGACCTCGCCTTCGTGATAACCTTCGAGCGTACCCTTGAAGCGCTTGCGGCCCGCCACCGGCACGGCCATCTCTACCTTCAACTCATGGCCGGCCCAGGCCTCGAAATCAGACGGCCGCACCAGCGGCCGGTCGATGCCGGGCGAGGAGACCTCGAGATGATAGCGCGACGAAATCACGTCCTCGACGTCGAGCAGCGGCGACATGGCGCGGCTCACCGCCTCGCAGTCCTCGATCGAGAACGTGCCATCCGGCCGTTCCGCCATGATCTGCAGCGTCGGCCCGCTCATCTTCACGCGGACCAGCCTGAAGCCAAGATCGGCCAGCACAGGCTCGGCAAGCGCCACGATCCGCTGGGCAGGGCCCGTCTCGCGGGCCAGCCTTGTTTCGGTTTCTGTCGTCATCCAACGCCCTTTCAGGCAACAAAAAAAGCGGGCCCCGCGCCGGGACCCACTCTCGATCTCCACTTTCGTGGCTATGTGAGTGAACCTAAGTTGAGGCGCATATACGCTCTTTCATCGCGCTGTTCAAGGGAGCATGTGGAGAGAGCCGGGCACTCCACTGGAATTCCACAGTTCCTCCGGCCCGAATCCATTGTTTGGCGGCAGCGTCATTTGCGCCCGCAGACAAGATCAGACCGGGCGAAACTGCAAATAGGCCGATCCCCGCCCTTCGCGCCGGGCCTTGGCCTCATACCGGGTCTCGATCCAGTCCTCATATGGCTGGGACGGATCGCCTTCTTCGCGGAAGAGGCCGCTCGCTGTCACGTGATCGCGCGTCCACGCCACGTAATCGTCGATGTCGCTGGCGAAGAGAAACAGGCCATCGGGCTTGAGGATGCGGTGGAAGTGGGCAAGCGTCTCCGCACTCACGAAGCGGCGCTTGTTGTGGCGCGCCTTGGGCCATGGGTCTGGGTAAAGCAGGTAGATGCGCTCGAACGCAGCATCGGGCAGCGCTTCGAGCAGCACGCGGGCGTCATGGTCGTGGATGCGAATGTTTTCGAGGCTGCCATCCTCGATGAGCGCCAGAAGCTTTGCCACGCCATTGACGAAAGGCTCGGCGCCGATGAAGGACACATCGGCATGAAGTGCAGCCTGGTGCGCCAGATGCTCACCGCCGCCGAAGCCGATTTCCAGCCAGCGCCGCTCGCCCAGGCCCGAAAGAGGATCATCGAGTCTGACCCGCAAACGCGGCAGCAGGTCTTCCATCAGCGCAGAATGATGACGGCGCAAGGTTTTCCCCTTGCGCCGTCCGTAGAACTGGAATCGCTGTCCGGCGTCTGTCACTTCACCGCGGCTTTGAGCGCCTTGGCGAGATCGGTCTTCTCCCATGAGAAGCCGCCATCCTTTTCAGGGGTACGGCCGAAGTGGCCGTAAGCGGAGGTCCGCGCAAAGATCGGGCGATTGAGATTGAGGTGCGTGCGGATGCCGCGCGGCGTCAGGTCCATGACCTTGGCGAGTGCCCTTTCGAGCTTCGACTCCGCCACCTTGCCGGTGCCATGCGTGTCGACATAGATCGACAGCGGATGGGCCACGCCGATGGCATAGGAGAGCTGGATGGTGCACCGGCGAGCGAGGCCCGCGGCGACGATGTTCTTGGCGATATAGCGCGCAGCATAGGCTGCGGAACGGTCGACCTTCGTCGTGTCCTTGCCTGAGAACGCTCCACCGCCATGCGGTGCAGCCCCGCCATAGGTGTCGACGATGATCTTGCGCCCCGTAAGGCCGGTGTCGCCGTCAGGTCCGCCGACAACGAAAGCACCCGTCGGGTTGATGTACCACTTGCAGTCGCGCGCGATCGGAAGCGTCCCGAGTGCCGCGCGGATGTATGGCTCGACCACTTTGCGTACCTTCTGGCTGGTCCACTTCGGATCCAGGTGCTGGGTGGAAAGCACGATCGAATCCACTTCGGCCGGCCGGCCATTCTCGTAGCGCACCGTGACCTGGCTCTTGGCGTCGGGTCCGAGCTTGCCGACATCGCCTTCGCCCTTCCTGCGGGCCGCCGACAGGAACTCAAGCATACGGTGGGCGTAGTATATCGGCGCCGGCATCAGATCCGGCGTTTCATCGCAGGCATAGCCGAACATGATGCCCTGGTCGCCCGCGCCCTCGCTGCCCTGCTTGTCGGAAGCACTGTCGACGCCCTGCGCGATGTCGGGAGATTGGCCGTGCAGGAGCACCTCGATCTTTGCC
The DNA here is from genome assembly GCF_041738905.1 of Aestuariivirga sp. Taxonomy (GTDB): domain Bacteria; phylum Pseudomonadota; class Alphaproteobacteria; order Rhizobiales; family Aestuariivirgaceae; genus Aestuariivirga. The sequence goes on along the minus strand of NZ_JBGSOZ010000204.1, from coordinate 506 downwards.
GTCTTCCAGTTGAAGCCGTCCTGCTCGTAACCGATGTCGCGGATCGCCTTGCGCGCCGCCGACTTGAACTTCGACGGATTGACGACCGGTTTTCCATCGGCACCCTTGATTATCTTTCCTGATTTGTCCTTCTTGCACAGCGAATCGGGAAGACGAACCTCACCGGCAATGACGACCCGGTTTGTCGTCGCCAGCGTCTCGCAGGCAACCCGGACCTGCCATGGGTCCATTCCGGCCTTGCGGGCCTCGCGGTAGACCAGATCGACGATCTCGTCGGATATCCGGTCGCATACCTTGTCGGGATGACCTTCCGAAACCGATTCACTGGTGAAAAGATAGTTCTGACGCGCCATGCAAACCTCCTGCCGCAGGAAGGTCACTCAAGCACGACCCGCGAAGCCAAAGACGCGCCCTTTTATCGGGGATGTGGGCTAGGTCAAGTGCCAACCGTTGCCTGCAGCCAGCGGATTGTTCAAAATCACTCGTCGTCGCCTGCCAGCGCCTTG
>NZ_JBGSOZ010000157.1:0-54100 GCF_041738905.1 Aestuariivirga sp. | reverse complement strand
CTTGCTGCACTCGATGGCGTGGCCGCGGCGCGGTCAGCCAATTGCGCGCAAGCCGCACTCGCCTGGCTTCTGGCAAAGCCCGGCGTGAGGGCGATTGCCAGCGCCACCAGCATCGCCCAGCTTGACGATCTCGCCGCCGCGATGAAGCTGCAACTGACGGACGCAGATGTCGCCGCACTCGATGCCGCATCGCAAGGGTGAACAGCCTCGTTTCCCAAGCGCAACCGACGATCGCCGCCCTTAAAGTCAAAACCGGAGAGCACATAATGAAGCGCCTTGCCATTTCACTATCGCTACTGCTCTTGTCTGCCCTGCCCGCATCGGCAGCACCCTTGTGGCCAGATGGGATTTACGGCTGCACCATTTCCAGCATGTTTCTGGGCGAAATCGAGATCAGTGGCGGCACCTATCGCGGCACTGCCTTCGACGGCAAGTGGGAAGGTTCCTATCCCTTGGAGGTCACCGAGCAAGGAACGATCAACTGGGGCGGACCGCTTGGCGGCATTTCCGCTGCCGGCAAGGTGGTCAGTAGCGTGCTTGGAAATGCAGGTGGCAATCGTGTCGGCTTTGACATCACCATCCAGAATGATCGCGGCAACTTCCAGACCATTTCCTGCGTGCCGAACTGAACCGCATGCAACTGCCCTTGGTTGCCAGTGCCCATGAGGTTTGACGATGAACGCTGTTCTTGACGAAGTCGCGTCTGGTCTCCTGTTTCCCGAAGGCCCCGTCATGCTGCCCGATGGCGGGATGCTGGTGGTCGAGATCGCCCGCGGCACCATCACCCGCATCGGCAAGGGCGGGAAGACGACGGTTCTCGCAACGCCCGGCGGCGGCCCCAATGGCGCGGCCTTCGGGCCCGATGGCCATCTCTACGTCTGCAACAACGGCGGCTTCGCATGGAAGACGGTCGACGGTGGACTGCGCCCCGCCGGACAGTCTGACGACTACAGTGGCGGGCGGATCGAGCGCGTCAACATTGAGACCGGCAAGGTCGAGGTGATCTACACCCATTGCGGCGGCCACCCGTTGAAGGGTCCGAACGACATCGTGTTCGACCGCAGCGGCGGCTTTTATTTCACCGACCACGGCAAGCGCCGCCCGCGCGAGGTTGATCTTGGTGGCCTCTATTTCGCGAAAACCGATGGGAGCCTGATCCGCGAACTGGTGCAGCCGATGATCATGCCGAACGGCGTGGGTCTCTCACCCGATGAAAGGACCGTCTACGTTGCGGAGACGCGCACGGGGCATCTTTGGGGTTTCGACATCGTGGAACCGGGCGCGCTGCAGCGCCAGCCGCCTCATGAGAACGGCGGGCGCCATCTCTTCGGTCCGGCAGGCTACACGTCCTTCGATTCACTCGCCGTCGAGCAGGACGGCAACATCTGCGTGGCGGCCCTTGTCCTCGGAGGCATCCATGTCATCGCGCCCGATGGTTCCGTCGTAGATTTCATCGCCATGCCAGACCCCTATTGCACCAACATCTGCTTTGGCGGGTCAGATATGAGGACCGCCTTCATCACGCTGTCCAGCACGGGCCGCGTGGTGAGCATGCCGTGGCCAAGGGCAGGACTGCGCCTCAACTTTGACCCAGCGGGCTAGACAGCGCTACGGGCAGCCCACAAGAGCCTCAGTCCCAGCGCGCCGAGAAACAGTCCAGTCAGCCGGTCGATCCACACCTTGGCCCGGAGATAGAAGCTGCGAACCGGACCGGAGCCGAAGAACAGCGACACCGCCGTGTACCACCACACCTCGTTGAAGCTGACGATGAAGATGAGCGCCACAGTCATCCACAGCGGCACGTTCGCGGGCAGCATGGCGATGAAGATCGAGCCGAAGAACACGGCGACCTTGGGGTTCGCGATTTGCGTGAGGAAGCCCTTCATGAAGGGGCTGCCAGTGGATTTCACATCGCCGTCAAGCTGGAGCGGCACGGCGGCGTGACGGAAGATTTGCCAGGCGATGTAGATCAGGAACAGCGCGCCGATGATCTTCATGGCCATGAACAGCATGGGCAGCGCATGAAACACGGCGTTGAGCCCGAGCAGCGCGGCCGACGACCAGATGACGGTGCCCGCCCCCAGTCCGAGCGCCACCTTGAAACCGTCCAGGCGCGACTGCGCCACCGCGGTGCGCGCCGTGATGAGGAAGGATGGACCGGGAGACATGACCGCGAGAAGCTGGACAAGACCGATCGACACGAGCGGCAGGAAATCAGAGGTCGCCAATTGCAGTCCTGAACTTCAGTACGGTTTCTGCCATTCCGAACGTGAGCGCATCCGCGATCACGGCATGGCCGATGGACACCTCTTGCAGGTTCGGCAGCGCCTTCACAAGTGCCGGAAGATTGTCGCGCGTGAGATCATGCCCGGCATTGAGGCCGAGACCTGCTGCTTCCGCCGCCTTGCCCGTTGCGACAACCTTCTCGAACTCGCGGTTGAGAGATGCTGCTTCGAAGGCGCCGCCATAGGGTCCGGTATAGATTTCGACGCGGTCGGCTCCGACGTCCTTCGCCAGTGCCGGAGCAGCCGGATCGGGGTCGATGAAAAGCGACACGCGCATCCTGCTCTTGTGCAGCCGCACGATGACTTGCGTGAGAAGGGCGCGATGGGTTGCGATGTCCCAGCCGTGATCTGAGGTTCCTTGGCTGGGATCGTCGGGAACAAGCGTTACCTGGTCGGGCTTGACCTCTTCGACGAGAGCAAGAAAGCGCGCGTCCGGAAACCCCTCGATGTTGAACTCGCGGCCGGGATAGTCGGCCCGCAGCATGCGGGAGAGCACCGTAACATCAGAGCGGCGGATGTGCCGCTCGTCGGGACGCGGATGAACGGTGATGCCAACAGCACCGGCATCGAGTGCCACGCGGCTTAGTCCCTCGACGGACGGCCAAGGCAGGTCGCGCCGGTTCCGCAGGAATGCGATGGCGTTCACATTGACGGACAATTTGCAGGACAAGGAAAGGCACTCCGGATGAGGAGTGTTGTCTATCGCAGGAGTGGATCACTCAATTGATCCAGTTCGCAAGAATATTTCCAGACCAGTTGAAAGGGGCTGCCCGTCGCGTCATTCCTGGGCGGGGCCAAAGAATGCCGGATGAAATCCCAGGACACCTGAGGGCGGTTCGCCACCAAATGACAGCATCATGTAGTAGTCTGGCGGAATCCCCGGCGGGCAGTGTTGTACTGCGGCAACAAATCCGAAACGTCCGTAATATGCAGGGTCACCCACGAGAATGCAGCCCTCGGCGCCCTGCTCTTTCAGCATGTCGAGTCCCGCTGAGATCAGCGCCTTGCCAATTCCGCACCGTTGCAAGTGGGGAGCAACGGAGACTGGCCCCAGCGCCAGCCAGCGCGACGCCTGCTCGTCTCCTTGCGCTGGCGAGAATGCCACATGCCCTACAATCACACCTTCGCATGTAGCCACGAGCGACAGCGCAAGGGCACCCTGCTGCCGCAACCGCTCGATGATCTCAGCTTCGGTTCCAGAGGAATGGGACGCAGTGGAAAAAGCAAGGCTTGTCAGTTCACCGATTGCAGCATGGTCCGAAGCAGTTTCGCTTCGGATCACCACATCCTTGGGTGCGGCGGCCAGCGTCACTACGACTTCATGCCCTCGGGCCCGCGCGTGATGCCGGCGACGCCGGTGCGGGCAACTTCCACAAGACCCAGCGGCACCATGAGCGAGATGAACTGGTCCACCTTGTCGCTCTTGCCCGTGATCTCGAAGATGAAGCTCGTGGTCCCGGCATCGATGACACGGGCGCGGAAGGCCTCCGCCAGACGAAGCGCCTCGACGCGCTTCTCGCCCGTCCCCGCCACCTTCACCATTGCGAGTTCGCGGGTGATCGAGTCGCCCTGCACGGTGAGGTCGGCGACCGAGTGCACCGGCACCAAGCGCTCAAGCTGGCTCTTGATCTGCACGATCACCGACGGCGTGCCGCTGGTGACAATGGTGATGCGCGAGGTGTGCTTGTCGTGCTGTGTTTCGGAAACGGTCAGCGAGTCGATGTTGTAGCCACGGCCCGAGAAAAGGCCGATGACGCGAGCCAGGACACCCGGTTCATTGTCGACGATGACGGCAAGCGTATGGGTCTCGACGGCGGGCTTGCTGGCATCGAGGAAATAGGCGGAGCCCGAGGGCTGGAGATTTGCGTTCATGGGTTGCTCCTGTTCAAGGGTCTGAGTGTCTGAGGATGCGTGTTCACAGAATGAAGTCGTCGGCCGCGAACACGATGTTGCCCGCCAATCTCACGGTGAAGTCCGCGATGCCATTGCCGTCGACGTCGCCAAGCAGCTTTGTAACGTCCGTCTTGCTGTCATACTCGTAGCGGAGTTCACCGCGCAGGTTTCCAAAGCTGTCCGTTTCGATGAAGTCGAAGCTGTCGCGCAGGCCTGTGCCGTCGGCATCGATGCGCGAGAGATCGATCACGTCGATACCGGTGAAATCGGTGATGACATCGCTTGCCCTGCCGCGGCTGTCGGTGACGGAGTTGAACCGGAACGTATCGCCGCCGCCTCCGCCGGAGAGTGTGTCGCCGCCACGTCCGCCCGCGATCACGTCGCTGCCACCGAGACCGGAAAGCACGTTGGTGGCGCGGTTGCCGGTGAGCGTGTCGTTGCCGCCAGCTCCGGCGGCGTTCTCGATCAGCACGCCGCTGGCGATGGTATAGCCGCCAAGCACGCCATTCTGCGAGGAAACCAGCCCGCCTCCATCAGCCGCCACGCGAAGCGACGCAGCGTTGAGATTGATGGTGCTCGCGACATTCCTGCCGGCCGCGATGGTGTCAATCCCGCCCGCATCCCAGATGCAACTGTAGTAATTGCCGGCCAGATTCCGGCCGGGAAGCACATAAGTGTCGTCACCCGTGTTGTGCGAGGTATTGGCGCCATAGAGATACTGGAGTGCTGCAATGTCGATGGCCATCACGGTGTTCCAGCCATGGTCCGGTATGCGCAGCGGGTTTTTCCTTCCGAGCGGCCCCTCGGGAAAGCCGTCATTGTAGGACATCATCGTGTTGATGCCCTGGTTGAGATTGAAGTCGCCATAGTCGCCGAAGGGTCCGGACACGCCCGGAAACTTGGGGAACGCGCCACTGCCCCGGTCATGCGGATGCTTCAGGCCGATGGCATGGCCGATCTCGTGGATGAAGGTGATGAAATCATATCCACCAACTTGCAGGCTGCCGTATCCGTCCGAGGCATAGCCCGCGCGATTGACGATGACTGCGCCCTGCTGGTTTGCAATGGCGCCCACGTCCTCGCCCGGCGGCACGGCTTCGCCCAGCGCGCCGTCGAGAGGACCTGGCCCGGTGATGCCGAAAACGAGATCGGCATTCGACAGGGCGCTGACCTCGACAAAATCGATGTTGCAGACGCTTTCGATCATCGCCATGGCCTGCCGGAAGGCCGCCGCTTCCTCTCCCGTGGTTCGCGCGGTAACCGCGCGCCCCCCGAAGTCGAACTGCTGAGAACCGCCAAGGCCCGCGATGCACACGGCAAGGCTGGTTGTGGCAGGTGAGCCGTCGCTCCATTGCGATCCCCACAGAACGCCGTTGAGCAGCGTGTTGCCACTCGATGCGGTTGATACGGGGTTCGAGAAAGCCATGCTTTACTCCGGTGTGCGGGCTGATGCAGGTGCGCCCGATGTTTGAAGGTGTGTTGGGTCGATGTTCAGCCGGCTGGCGGCCGCGATGACGGCCGCCGGCGCGTGTTGTCCATGACTGCGGAATGCCTCGCGAAGCCAGCGCGCATGAAATAACCGCAGTTCCACCGGGATGCGGGGAAGGCCCAGCTGGTGGGCTATGGCAAACCGGTGATTGCCGGGGCCAACGCGAACCAGAGCGCCATCGGCATCCACAGCCATGCCGACTTCGGTTTCCATCATCTCGACAAGCTGGGACCTGGCGTCTGTCGCACGTTCTGCCGCCGCAAGGCCGGCCTCTTCGGGCTCGCGCCGGGCGCGGGTGCGATAGCCGTTGGTCCGGATGCTCTCGACAAGGCTGAAAACCTCATCGAAGTAGCGCTCGATCTTGTGCTCGCTGTCGAGTGCAAGGAGATAACGGATGGCAGGCTTGCCGTTCTCAGCCTTCCGCATGAGATCGGCAAAGCTCTGGCGGTTCCGGATGCCGCCACCCGCAAGAACATCCCCGACTTCCCTGTAGAGCGCGGAACCCTGGACTGGCCGAAGATGCGGTTGCCACTTGCCCCGCCCGATGGCGCAATCGTCAAAGCGCAACGTCTCGCCATTGATCTTGGCCGCTGGCGGAAACTGCTCCTGAACCAGGCGCGGATCGGCATGGATGACGAGCGAGCCGCCAAGCAGGCCGCGGAACTCATGTCCATCGCCAAAGAATGGCCGGTCCTGATCAGGCGCAGACCTGATTAACCGCGCGAATGTGGCGAATGCGGAAGGATCAGCAGCCGCGCCGTCATCCCTCTGGTCGGCCTCCCTCAGCACGGCAGGCCCTCCCGCGCACGGCCGCGCCCGGCACGGAAGAAATATTCCGCGTCGGGCATGTCCGGCAAAGGCAGATCACTCGCCATTCGCATTTCTCCTGCGTTCGCGCCTGGCGGGATCAGACCAGCATCTTGCCCTTGGCGTCGATGGCGGTGCCGACTTCCTCGTCGGGAACGTCCTCGCCCATCAGCATCTCGTTGTGCGCCTTGCCCGAAGGAATCATCGGGAAGCAGTTGGTGAGGTTGGCGACGCGGCAATCGAAGATGACCGGATGCGGCGTCTTGATCATTTCCTTGATCTTGTCATCGAGCTCGCCGGGCTTCGTCGCACGCATGCCGACGCAGCCATAGGCCTCCGCCAGTTTCACGAAATCGGGAAGCGCTTCGGTGTAAGACTCGGACAGCCGGTTGCCGTGCAGCAACTGCTGCCATTGGCGCACCATGCCCATGTACTGGTTGTTGAGGATGAAGATCTTGATCGGCAGCCGGTACTGGATCGCCGTCGACATCTCCTGCATCGTCATCAGCACCGAGGCATCGCCCGCGATGTCGATGACTAGAGACTTCGGATGCGCCTGCTGCACGCCGACGGCGGCGGGCAGTCCGTAGCCCATGGTGCCGAGGCCCCCGGAGGTCATCCAGCGGTTCGGCTCCTCGAAGCGGTAGAACTGCGCGGCCCACATCTGGTGCTGGCCCACTTCGGTGGTGATGTAGGTGTCCTTGTCCTTGGTCAGTTCATAAAGCCGCTCGATCGCATATTGCGGCATGATGACGTCGGCGTTCTTCTTGTAGCGCAAGCAATCGCGCGCGCGCCATCCGTCGATCTGCTTCCACCAGACGTCCATCGCTTTCTTGTCGAGCGAAAGCGACTTCGACTTCCACACGCGGATCATGTCCTCCAGCGCGTGGGCGACATCGCCGACGACCGGAATGTCGACACGCACCGTCTTGTTGATCGACGAGGGATCGATGTCGATATGGATCTTCTTCGAACCCGGCGAAAAGGCATTGAGGCGCCCGGTGATGCGGTCATCGAAGCGCGCGCCGATGTTGATCATCACGTCGCAGTCGTGCATCGCCATGTTGGCTTCGTACATGCCGTGCATGCCGAGCATGCCGAGCCAGTTCTTGCCCGCAGCCGGATAGGCGCCGAGACCCATCAGCGTGGAGGTGATCGGGATGTTGGTCATCTCGACGAAGTCGCGCAGCAGCTTGGATGCGGTCGGGCCGGAGTTGATGACGCCGCCGCCCGTATAGAGCACCGGCCGCTTCGCCGAGGCGATGAGTTCGACCGCCGCGCGGATGGCGTTCTGGTCGGGCTTCACCTTAGGGCGATAGGTCTTGTGCTCGATGTTCTTGGGGCCGACATACTTGCCAGTGGCGAACTGCACGTCCTTCGGAATGTCGACCACGACCGGGCCGGGCCGCCCGTGGGTTGCCACGTAGAAGGCCTCATGCAGGATGCGCGCAAGGTCATTCACGTCCTTCACGAGATAATTGTGCTTGGTGCAGGGGCGCGTGATGCCGACTGTATCGCATTCCTGGAAGGCATCGTTGCCGATCAGGTGGGTGGGCACCTGCCCGGTGAGGCAGACCATGGGGATCGAGTCCATCAGGGCGTCGGTGAGGCCGGTCACCGCATTGGTGGCGCCGGGGCCGGAGGTGACGAGCACCACGCCGCACTTGCCGGTGGAGCGCGCATAGCCTTCCGCCGCATGGGTGGCACCCTGCTCATGGCGGACGAGGATGTGCTTGACCTTCTCCTGCTGGAAGATCTCGTCATAGATCGGAAGCACGGCGCCGCCCGGATAGCCGAAGATATGCTCGACCCCTTGGTCAGCCAGTGCCTTCAGCACGATTTCAGCGCCTGTCATCTCGTTCGTGGCCATTTCAAACCTCTTGAGTATGTCTCGTTCCGTCAAACACGCATTTTGCATTCAGGCAATAAAAAAGGCCCCCGAGGGAGCCTGATTTCCGCGCAACACCACCAGTTCCTGGAGGCCTTAAGCCTCCCCGGCGTTGCGCGGTCCTACTACAAGAATGGTGTTCATGGTGGACGATTTACGTGCGGTCTGGCTGAAGGTCAAGGGCTTTTGCGAAGGTACTTCTGACGCGCACCCGTCGTTCGGTTCACACCAACAGGAAATCGCTGCTGAGGATGGGCTCGGCCATCGTATCGAATGTGGCAATCAGCAGCCTAGCGGCAGAACCGGTGCCATCGCTGTCGAAGTACAGCCTGTTCGCCGCCGAATTGAAGATGAAGCGGTCGTTGGCATCCTCGGCAAGGCCTGTGGTGTTCGACTGAAATCTGCCTCCCAGAATTCCCCCGCTTGCAAGCCCGCCACCGAATAACGAGGCATTGACGATGAACTTGTCCACGGCCGACACAAAGTCGGTAAAGTGATCGGTGGCATCCAGTTCCAGTTGGAACTTGTCGGCTCCCGTTCCACCCGTATACGTGTCTTCGCCCGAACCGCCCGTGATCAGGTCATTGCCGGCACCACCTCTGAGCGTATCGTTTCCGTGGTTGCCGTAAAGCTCGTTCGCGATCCTGTTGCCAATGAGCAAGTCTGCTCCGAAGCTGCCGGCTGCGTTCTCGATGCTGGAATAAGTGTCGCCCGTCGCGTTTCCGCCTTGACCAGTGCCGGACGTAAGATTGACTGTCACTCCAATAGTCTCATAGTCGAAATTGATCCAGTCGCGGGCGGAACCGCCGGAGATCACATCCGCGCCTGCGCCACCATGAATGATATCGCTGCCGGTGCCGCCATCGATGATGTCCTGCCCCTCACCTCCATCGATGACATCCGCTTCCGAGCCTCCGTTGATAAGATCGTTTCCCATCCCTCCAGAGCAGAAGTCGTTTCCGACATCGCCCATCACCGTATCTGCTCCCAAGCCGCCGAAGACAGCATCATCGCCGTTTCCGCCGTACACATTGTCCCTTCCTGAACCACCGTCGATTTCGTCTATGCCTTCGCCGCCGTATGCCCAGTCGTGTCCATCGAGGCCATTGATGTGGTCCTCGCCGCCTTCTCCATAAAGGTAATCGGTGCCGCCGCCGCCGAACATGAAATTCTCGCTGTCCGATCCAATCAGCAGATCCTCGTGGGCAGACCCGACGATGTTCTCTATTCCCGCGTAGACATCGTCTTCCGCTTCGCCGCTCACCCCGCCAGACACGAGGTTCACGAGAACGCCGGATGAGGCGAATTCGTAGCTTGCCCAGTCGCTGCCCGATCCACCGTTCAGCACGTCGGCACCCAGCCCGCCTATAAGGATATCGGTACCGCCGCCGCCATTGAGGAAGTCGTCTCCCGCGCCGCCGGAGAGTGTATTGTATTGGCTGTCGCCATTGATGGTGTCGCCGTGTGCGGAGCCGATGACGTTCTCGATGGAAAAGTAGCTGTCGCCTTCGGCCGTCCCGCCTTGCCCGCCAAATTCCAGTCTGACGATGACGGCCACGGCGGAATCCGTATATCGGGCCGTGTCGGTCCCTTTGCCGCCGTCCAGAATGTCGGCGCCAAGCCCGCCCTCAATGACATCGTTGCCATCGAGGCCGGCTATCCCGTCATTCCCGCCAAGGCCGTAGATAACGTCATCCCCCGAGGCTCCCAGCAGAATGAGGTTGTCGTCATCCGTACCTAATATCGTTGCCATCGCTTTGGTCTCGCTCTGAAAGAATTGGGCTGTCTGACAATTCCGGTTGTCAAGCAGACCCTCACACTGCGAAGCAATGAAGGGCCTGGTCTCCCGCTACCATCCGACGAGTTCCAGGTCCGTCGAGACCAGAGACGTAGATAGTGACAGAAAACGGGCGAGCAACTGGCCTTGCGCCGCCCCCGTTCCGTCGACGTCGAAGTAAAGCGCACCGTTGCTGGTGTTGTAGATGAAGCGGTCGTTGGCGTCCTCGGCTATGCCCGTGGCATTCGATTGAAACCGCCCGCGCAACTGCTGACCAGCTGAGAGGCCCCCGCCAAACGTCGAGGCCACAACCAGAATCTTGTCACTGCCCGTAGTGAAGTCGGTGAACCGGTCGACGCCGGTAAAATCGCCCCACATCACGAATTCGTCGGCTCCCGTTCCACCCGTATAGGTGTCTGCGCCATTGCTGCCAAACAGCAGGTCAGCACCGCCTCCGCCTGTCAGCACGTCGTTGCCGTCATCGCCCTCGAGCCGGTTCGCAACATTGTTTCCAATGAGTCTGTCGCCGAACGATGAGCCCTTCAGATTCTCGATGCTTGACAGGGTATCGCCTTCCGCAAATGCGCCTGAACCCGTCCTGGTGCCGAGATTGACAATGACGCCGCCATCGCTCTCCAAATACTCCGCAGTGTCTATGCCGGAGTTACCAAAGAGTTGATCTGCGTCTTGCCCACCCCACAGCGAGTCATTGCCAGAGCCACCCGTGAGAACGTCAACGCCCTGATTTCCGGAAAGCACATCATCGTCGCTACCGCCCTTGAGAAAGTCATTGCCGTTTCTTCCAGCGAGAGCGTCTTGGCCGGCACCACCATCCAGCGTATCGTTGCCCTCATCGCTGTAAATGACGTCGTTACCTTCTCCGCCGAAAAGCGCACTGGTGCCCGTCATGCCCCATATGTAGTCGTTGCCTTCACCTCCGTAAGCGTATGTGGAGCCGCCAACGTCCAGAATGGTGTCATCGCCCCCCTCGCCATACAGGAAGTCGTCCCCGGCATAGCCTTCAATCCTGTTGGCGAAATCGTCGCCAATGATTAGATCGCCGTATACTGATCCTGTTACATTCTCGATCGAGAAATAGCTGTCGCCTTCGGCGGAGCCGCCGAGCCCGCCAGCGACCAGGTTCACGAGAACGGCAGCGGTCGAGTCGGCGTAGCTTGCCGTGTCCATCCCAGCGCCGCCGTCATGAATGTCGGCTCCCGTTCCACCTTCGAGAAAGTCGTTGCCGCCGCCACCGACCATACCGTCGTTTCCGCCGAGGCCATAGATGTAGTCATTTGCCCCGGTGCCAAGCAGAATGAGGTCGTCGCTATCCGTACCCGTGATGGTTGCCATTGCGGCATTCCTCTTGAACGGTGGAACTGCTAAACCTAAAGTTTAGCGTAGTATTCAGCAACGTCAACCCTGATGCGCCATAGGATATGGCTCAAGACGTCCTCGTCCTTCAATCTTCGCCCATACGCGCAATTCGCTTGGAAAAATGGCGTTGCAGGGAGGCCAGTCACCCCTCCCGCCAATGCCCCATTTGCCCGCGCCACCAGGTGAGCTGGCGCTTGATGTAGTTGCGGGTCGCGATAGTTGCCAGCGTGGCGGTTTCCTCAAGAGTTGTCTCGCCTTTCAGGTGGGCGATCAACTCAGGCAACCCGATGGCCTTCATCATCGGAAGCACAGGATCGAGATCCATCACCGTGCGCGCTTCCTCCAGCGCCCCGGCGTTCAGCATCTGCCGGAACCGCTGCTCGGCACGCATGTAAAGCTCGTCACGCGGCACCTCCATGAAGATGCGCTCGACCTCCACGCCCTCCAGCGGCGCGCTTTCCTTGCCATCTCTTTGCCAATCGAGAAGCGAACGGCCGGTGGCTTCAACGACTTCGAGTGCCCGCACCAGCCTTTGCCTGTCGGTGGCGATGAGCCGTCCCGCCATGGCAGGGTCACGCTGCCAGAGTTCCTGGTGGAGATCGCCTTCGAAACTCCGCCAGCGGACTCGAACCTCATCAGGAATTTGAGGGACCGGCGCCAGGCCGCGCTCCAGCGCCCTGAAATAGAGACCCGTGCCGCCCGTCACGATGGGGTAAAGCCCCTGCTCCCATGCCGCCTCGATCTCGCGCGAAGCGTCCGCCAACCATGAGGCGACAGACCAGGACTGTTCCGCGCCCACATGGCCGTAAAGCCGGTGCGGAACCATCGCCTCTTCCTCGGGCAGGGGCCGCGCGGTCAGGATGCGCAACGGTTGATAGACCTGAAGCGCATCGGCGTTGATGATGACGCCGTTCCACTTGCGTGCGAGGTCGAGAGCCAGGGCAGACTTGCCGCTGGCGGTGGGGCCTGCAATAAGCAGCGCGCGTTTCTTCAAGGTGTCGCCCACATGGATTCGGTTCTCGTTCTCATAGCAGCCCCCGGCTCGCGCGCAATCGATACGGCGGTGGTGGAGATTCTGCGCGACTTCGGCGGCACGGCACCGCGATGGCTGGACGAAGCCGAGGCGGCGGAAGTGGCGCCCTTCGCACGGCAAGCGGACTTCATCGCGGCCCTCGCTTCACACCCGGTCGATACCAACATCATTCTCGCGCAAGGCCGGAGAAAACGACTCCTCATCGCCGACATGGATTCAACCATGATCCAGCAGGAATGCATCGACGAGTTGGGACTCATGGCGGGAGTGGGCGAGCGCATCAAGGACATCACCATTCGCGCCATGCAGGGCGAGCTTGATTTCGAGGGTGCCCTGAAGGAGCGCGTGGGACTGCTGCAGGGGCTGGACGAGGCCATCATAGCCCGCATCCTCAGTGAACGGATCACCTACATGCCGGGCGGGTACCAGCTCATTGCCACCATGAAGGCCAATGGCGCCCACACGGCTCTTGTCTCCGGCGGCTTCACGCCCTTCACCTCGCATGTGGCGCAGCATCTGGGCTTCGACCAGCACCAGGCCAACACGCTGATCATCGAAGACGGGAAGCTCGCCGGAACCGTGGGCTTTCCCATCCTCGGCCAACAGGCCAAGGTCGAGGCGCTGCACCGGATCTGCGCGGACCTTTCCATAGACAGGACTGACACCATCGCTGTGGGTGACGGCGCCAATGATGTGCCAATGCTGCTTGAGGCGGGCCTCGGCGTGGCACTTCACGCCAAGCCCAAGGTGCAGGAAGCAGCACCCGTCCGCATCAACCATGGCGACCTCACCGCGCTGTTGTTCCTGCAAGGATACAGCCGCTCCGAATTTGTGGACCGATTGCCGGCTGCTGCCTACTGAATCGCGGCTTCCGACTGGATGCGCCAGAGCCCGTCAGCACTTCTCACCATTTCGAGGGCCACCTTGTAATTGCCTTCGGCAGGCGTTTGCGGCTTCTGCTTTTCCCAATAGACATAGTGCATGACGAAGGTCGCCTTCGCTTCATCCTGCGATGGAAACTCGATCGATAGAGTGCCGGGATAGAGCGAGAGCTTCCACTTCGAGAAGCGTTCAAAGAAGCCGCGCTTTACCAGAACCAGTTCGCTGAAGTTGACGAAGGAACCATAGGCATTGACCTGATCGAGATACATTCGCTTGAGCGTCGTCTCGAGATTGACGACATCGGGATCGAGATATTCGGTCTCGATGAAACTGCGGATGGCCGCCTGGTCCGCGATGCGCGACGTGAAGGCCGGGGCGTCCTCCAGGGACGGCGCAACCGAGCGCGTGGCGAGCACTGTTTCAGACACGAAGCTGAAGGGCCGGCCGAGAAGGCCGTTGGCATCGGGCTCCTGAAAGTCCTGGGTGAGCGCCATCACATCGGTCTTGACTGCGCCCATCATCGTCTCGACGGTGACGCCCGGCGTTCCGATGTGCTTGAGAAAAGCGGTGGCAAATGGCGAGTTGCGCCCCTCGCCGTCCAGTGCCACGGCGCCGGGCTGCGCCGAATAGATCGTATAGACACCGGCATAGGAGCTTCCAGACGCAAGCCCCGGCGAGCCATCGACCGCGCCGCGTTTCGCCTGGTTGGGCGCGCGGCTGAACGGATTGTTGCGGCACGCGTCGAGAATGAGGATGCTCACCTGGGTCTGCTGGCTCATCAGTTCCGCAATGTCGTCGACCGCGATCGACTCGAACCTGAGCTTTCCCGGCGCGTCGAGATGGCCATCGACGGGTACCAGGAAATTCCGCCCCGCATTGTCCGACACGCCATGGCCCGCGAAATAGACGAGGCTTGCCTCTGCTCCTTCGAGGAGGTCGGCGAACTCGCCGATCTTCTGTTCCATCTCCCGCTTGCCGAGATCGACCCCTTCGACCACAGTGAATCCCAAATCGCGCAAGCGGACAGCGATATCGGCGGCATCGTTCACCGGATTGGCGAGCACCGTGGTACCTTCATAGCTGCCATTGCCGATGACCAGCGCCACTCTGCCCCCGGCAAGGCCGGGCGACACCACGCAGACAAACACCGCGAGAGCAGCAAGAATGGATCTGAGGAGGCGCATGAACCGAATAAACACGCAAGACAAGGACTTGTAAACCAAAGGCGCGCGTTCCAGCCCTCTGCGTGACCGGCGGTTGCAGCATCCGATGCGAACCGCCGTTGCTTTGTAAGCCCGCTACTTCTTCAGCTTCAGCGCGATGAAGCGCATCTCGCCCTGCTTGCCGCCTTTGGCGACCAGCAGAAGGATCGAGTTCTTGTTGGCCTTCTGGGCTTCCTCGACGCGGGCCGAGATGTCGGCGGCACCCTGGACTTCCTGCTCGCCGGCTTCCGTAATGACATCGCCCGGCTCTAGGCGCTTCTCGGACGCCAGGCCATCTGCCGCCACCTCGGTGATGACGGCACCCTTGATGTCCTTGTCGATCGAATACTTGGTGCGCAGTTCGTCGGTCATCGAGGTGACGGTCATGCCGAGCACCGTGACGACGGCTGGCGCCGCCTTGTCTGCGCCACCCTGGCCGGGCGTTGCCGCAGCCATCTTCTCTCCATCCTCAAGCCGGCCCACTTCGGCCATGACGCTCACTTCCGCGCCCTTGCGGAGAAGCTTGACCGGAACCTTCTTGCCGATCTCCGTTTCCGCCACGATCTTGGGCAAGTCACGCATGGAGTTGACCGCGCGGCCGTTGAATTCGACGATGACGTCTCCGGACTGGATGCCGGCCTGTTCGGCGGGGCCTGTCGGGGTAACGTCGGCCACCAGAGCGCCGCGCGGACGACCAAGGTTGATCGAATCGGCAATGTCGGGCGTCACCGACTGGATCTTGACGCCGAGCCAGCCGCGCCGAGTCTCGCCATATTGCACGAGTTGGCTGATGACGTTTTTCGCGGTATTGGAAGGCACCGAGAAGCCGATGCCGACGGAGCCGCCCGAAGGCGAGAAGATCGCCGTGTTGATGCCCATCACCTCGCCCTTGAGGTTGAACAGAGGGCCGCCGGAATTGCCCTTGTTGATAGCGGCGTCGGTCTGGATATAGTCGTCATACGGGCCGGCATTGATGTCGCGGTTGCGCGCCGAGACAATGCCCAGCGAGACGGAGCCGCCGAGGCCAAAGGGGTTGCCGATGGCCATCACCCACTCGCCGATCCTCAGCTTGTCGCTGTCACCGAAGGAGACGATGGCAAGCGGCTTCTCGGGCTTCACGCGAATGACCGCGAGATCGGTCTTGGGATCGCGGCCCACGAGCTCGGCCTTGAGAACAGTATCGTCGTGCATATGGACTTCGATGGTTTCGGCACCCTCGACCACATGGTTGTTGGTGACGATCAGTCCGCTGGAATCGATCACGAATCCCGACCCCATCGACGTCATGCGCGGCTGGTTCTGCCCATCGGGCTGGCGCTTCAGGAACTCGTCGAAGAAATCCTTGAAGGGATTGCTGGGATCATCGGGAGAAGGCTGTCCCTGCTCTTCTCCACCCGGAATCCCCGGAATACTTGGCGTCGCCGAACCGCCAGGACCGCGGGACTCGATGGTGATCT
The DNA here is from genome assembly GCF_041738905.1 of Aestuariivirga sp. GTDB lineage: Bacteria > Pseudomonadota > Alphaproteobacteria > Rhizobiales > Aestuariivirgaceae > Aestuariivirga. Next base: position 38,010 of record NZ_JBGSOZ010000157.1, on the reverse strand, counting down.
CGACCACGGCCGGCAAGAGCCGGTCCGCCAGATCGGCGACGGAGGGAAGCTCCTGAAGCTGCGGTTGCGTGGGGGTGAGATTCTCGCCGGGCGCCGGCTGCTGGTTGATCTGCGGCGACGGCGCAATTTCCTCGGCCTGAACCGCGGACAAGGCCAGCAGGCTCAGTCCCAACGCCGCCGCAACGGCCTTCACCTTGATCACATTCCCGCTCATCTTCACCGCTCTCCCAGTCGAATTTCAGAAAAACGCAGCTCGCACGATCCACACGGCCAGCACGCCCACGCCCATCGCCATCAAACCACCTATACGCAGCTGGTCGTTGGACAGTTTCTGCATGGACAACATCATGGCCTTCAGGTGCCCCGGAACCAAGGCATAAAGAAGGCCCTCGATCACAAGTACGAGACCGAGGGCCAACAGGAGGTTGGGGATCATTGAACCGGCTGGGCGGGCACCTCTGCCGGAGCGGCGGTTCCTGGCGGCCTGCCCATGAAGTACCGGAAGAAGTCGGAATCCGGCTTCAGCACCATCGTCGTTCCGTCGGTGGCGAGGCTCTTCGCATAGGCCTGCATCGAGCGGTAGAAAGAGAAGAACTCCGGGTCCTGCTGGAAGGCTTCGGCGAACACCCGGTTACGCTCGGCGTCGCCCTGGCCCTGCACGATCTCGGCCTGCTTGCGCGCCTCCGAGAGCTTCACGGTGTAGGTCCTGTCGGTTTCGGCATTCATGCGGGTCTTGGTCGCTTCACCCTGCGAGCGGATGTCCTGGGCCAGTGCGTTACGCTCTGATTCCATGCGCTTGTAGGTCTGTTCCAGCACGTTCTCGGACAAGTCGGTCCGGCGCACGCGAACGTCCACGATCTCGATGCCGAGCGTATCGGCCTCCTCGCGGAGCTGGTCGCGGATTTCGCGCATCATCACAGCGCGGTCTGACGAAAGAGCCGCATCGAACGAGCGGCGGCCATAGGTCTGGCGCAATGCCGCATCGAGGCGGGCCGCCACGCGGGCTTCGGCCTGCAGCAGGTCGGCGCCGAGCGTTTCACGGAACAGGCGGGCATTGGAGATGCGCGCCAGCGTGATGGCATCGACAATATAGACCTGCGAGGCCACGTCCTGCACCGGCCGGTCGTTGTTCTCCCAGATGATGATGCGGTCCTCGATCATGGTGACCGTATCGGCGAAGGGCAGCTTGAAGTAGAGGCCCGGTTTCTCGACCACGCGATTGATGTCGCCGAAGCGCAGGACAAGCGCCTTGTGTTTCTCGTCGACGACGAAATACGACATGTAGAGTAGGACGGCGATGACGGCCGCTGCAATGCCCAGAATGCTCTTTGTCATGTTCTTCTTGCTCCCGGTCAGTTCGACGTGCTGCCGCCCTGGCGCTTCTGCACCTCGGGCAACGGCAGATAGGGAACGACCCCCTGCCCGTTGGCGCCATCCTCGATGATGATCTTGTTGGTCTGTCCGAGGATCTGCTCCATGGTTTCGAGGAAGATGCGCTGGCGCGTCACGTCCTTGGCATTCTTGTACTGCTCGTAGACGGAGAGGAAGCGGGCCGCTTCACCCTCTGCCTCGGCAACGACGCGGGCCTTGTAGCCATTGGCATCCTCGACCAGCTTGGCAGCCTCGCCTTCCGCCAGGCGGACGCGCTGGTTGCGGTACTGCTCGGCCTCGTTGATCAGCTGCTGCTGGTTCTGTCCGGCGCGCACGACTTCGGCAAAGGCGTTTGCCACTTCGCGCGGCGGCTGCACGTCGCCCAGGTTGATCGACGTGACCATGACGCCGGCATTGTACTCGTCGAGCAGACTCTGGGTGATTTCCATCACCTGCGCCTCGACCGTGTTTTTGCCGGTGGTGAGGATCGCCTGCGCGCGGGTCTGGCCGACGATCTCGCGCATGGCGCTCTGCGAGACGGCGCGGATGGTACGCTCCTGGTCCGCGACGTTGAACAGGAAGTTCTTCGGATCGTTGATGCGCCAGAACACCGAGAACGGCACGCCGATGATGTTCTTGTCCGCCGTCAGCATCTGGCCTTCGGACCCATCGTTGCCGATGTTGATCTGGCGGACGGCGCCGACGCGCGGCTTCTCCATGGTCTCGATCGGCCACAACGCGAAGTGCAGGCCCGGCTCGGCCGTGCGGTTGTAGGTGCCGAATCGCAACACCACGCCACGTTCGTCGGGCTGGACCTGATAGATGCTGTTGTAGATCACGAAGGCCCCGAGAAGCGCCACCGGCAGCAGCCAGCCGAAGCGACCGCCGCCGCCCGAAGGAAGCACCTGCTTCAGCTTGTCCTGCCCCTTGCGGATGAGGTCGTCGAGATCGGGCGGAGTTGGCCCGCGCCCGCCGCCCTGATTGGGCTTGCGCGGCCCGCCGCCCTGTCCCCACGGTCCCTGGCCCCAGGGCCCCTGGTTACCGCCGCCACCGCCTTCGGAATTCCACGGCATTCATGTCACCTTTTCTTCTTGTGATGTCGTGATGAGATATCGCACGGATATAGGGAGACGCTTCCCAAATGTCCATGACATCAGAAGAATTACAGGCGTCGCAGCCAGAAGCTAACAGAATTTTAATGGGGCAAACTGGGAGGAAACAAACTGCTAAGATTCTACTCGGCCGCAATCGAACCAATCAATCCGACACCCTCGAAGCGAGTTTTCGAAGTGCGCTCCAAAATCAAATATGAGGATGAATACTCATCATTTGCCCCACGTCCGGACAGCTTGTAAGTCTCAGCCCAACCAGACAGATCAACATCAAAATATATCGCGGCTGGATCATCAATAAAAACATCAATTTCCGTAAGATAAATTTTATCTGCGCGCGGAAGGAGCGAATTAAAAACTTCGCCACCCCCCACAACCATAACCTCACTGACACCCGATGCCATACAAACGTGCTCGGCTCGGAAAAGAGCGTCCTCTAGGTTGTCAAAAACTTCAATTCCGTTCTTAACTGTCGATCTCAAATGTATTGGATCACGGCTGACAACGATGTTGGTTCGGCCAGGCAAGGGTCTACCAATCGATTCAAAAGTGTTTCTCCCCATCACGATGGGATGACCCATTGTTACTTCTTTAAATCGTTTGAGATCAGACGGTACGTTCCACGGAAGTCGGTTATCACAGCCTATGACACCGTTCCTAGATCTCGCCACCACAAGCGATAACAATGGACGGTTATCCATTAGCTCAACTCCCCGAGATTTTGACGAGCCAGTTTTTAGTTCGGCTTCATCAAAAGGCAAAAATGCCCACTAAAGTTCCTTCTAGCCCTTTAATGTCACGTAAATATTTAAAATCAAGTCTTGAAATTGCACTAGAGCCCTGACAGCGAGTCGCGTTCACACCACCTTTCCAGTGCCGCGCCATGAAGTCGGCAAATGCAGACGCCCTCCTCGATGTCGGCCCCGGCTTCCTCGTAGAGTGCACGGGCGCCATCGTTCCACGCCATCAGGTGCCAGCTGATCGAGGCCATGCCGCGCGCCACCGCCAGCCGCGCCACCGCCTTCAGCAGCATCCGCGCAATGCCTTGGCGCCGGTATGCCTCCAGCACGGAGAGGTCTTCCAGATACATCGTCTCGCGGCCTCGGAAGGTGGAGAAGCTGCGGTGCCAGATGGCACATCCCGCGGGAACCCCATCGGCGAGCGCCAGCAATGCCCCCACGAGAGGGTGTTCGCCGAACAACGCCACTTCGTAGTCGGCAGGCGAGGCACGGAATTGGGCCAACTCGCCATGCGACTCCGCCAGCGACCGTACCATGGCATGGAGTGCGGCGCCATCCCCGGCGCGGGCTTCCCGGATTTCGATACTCATGGCTGCGTCCCCAGCGTGGCAAAGATGATGAGCGCGTAGGTGCCGTTCCACATCCCATGGCAGGCAATCGTCACCCACAGGCTGCCGAAGCGGTACATCATCCACCCAAACACTAGGCCCATGACGAAGATAAGACCCACCGACAGCCAAGGCTCCGACATGTGCATGAGCGCCCAGAGTGCGGATGTGACGAACGTGGTGCCCGAAACGCCAAGCCGCGTCGACGACAGGGCCGAAAACAATTGGCCCCGGAAGATGAATTCCTCTGCAAGCGGCGCGCCGATGGCGATCGATGGAAACACCAGCAGGAACAGCCATGGCTCGTTGGCGATGTCATACATCGCCTCCTTGACGAGCCCCGCCGAGCCGCTGTCCGGCGATTGCCCGTCAGGACCAGGCGTATATTGCGAAAGGTCGATGCCCGACAGGGTGACGATGAGAATGATCGCCAGATACATCGTCACCATGAACCCGCCGAGCAACGCGATCCAGCCCAATCCTGTGAACTTCGGGACGCGCAAGGCCAGTATCTCCCCCGGCTTGCCGCCTTTGCGGCCCGCCAGCCACCACGCGGCCCAGGCGACGATGAGCGAGGCTGGAAACAGCACCACGAGACTTGCCTTCACCAGATCGCGGGTATTCTCGAAACTGCCGCCGAACAGCGCGACGACCGCGATGGCCGAGAGAAAGATTTGCAACCCCTGATGAAGGATGATCAGCCCAAGCGCCGCCAGCAGCCCGTACCACAGACCCGGAGCACTGGCCGGCCAGTAGAGCCTGCGGAACCAGCCGCCGGTGAAATCCTCGCCTAGAGCGCTCATCCCCTATACCGCGACGGGAGCCGCGATATGCGGATGCGACTGGTAGCCTGCGATCTCGAAATCCTCGAAGCGGAAGTCGCCGATCTCCGTCACATCGAGCTTCATCACGAGGCGCGGCAGCGGCAGCGGTTCGCGCTGCAGTTGTGCGTCGGCCTGTTCCAGGTGATTGAGATAGAGATGGGCATCGCCCAGCGTGTGGATGAATTCGCCGGGCTTGAGGCCCGTCACATGCGCGACCATGTGGGTCAGCAGCGCATAGGAGGCGATGTTGAAGGGAACGCCGAGGAAGATATCGGCCGAGCGCTGGTAGAGCTGGCAGGACAGCTTGCCACCCGCAACGTAGAATTGGAACAGGCAATGGCAGGGCGGCAGCGCCTGCTTGTCAACGTCTGCCGGGTTCCACGCGGTGACGATCAGGCGCCGCGAATCCGGGTTCTGGCGGATACGGGCGATGACATCCGCCAGCTGGTCGATTGCCGAACCGTCACGCGCCGGCCACGAGCGCCACTGGGCGCCATAGACGGGCCCCAGATCGCCATTGGCATCCGCCCACTCGTCCCAGATGGTGACCTTGTTCTCATGCAGATACCTGACGTTGGTGTCGCCCCGGATGAACCACAGGAGTTCGTGGATGATCGAGCGCAGATGCAGCTTCTTGGTGGTGACCAGCGGAAACCCTTGCGCGAGATCAAAGCGCATCTGATGGCCGAACACGGACAGCGTGCCCGTACCCGTCCGGTCTTCCTTGCGATGCCCATGCTCCCGCACGTGCCGCATCAGCTCGAGATACTGTTTCATGGGGCCGAGGTTTAGACGATTCCGTGCAGGAATGCGAACCGGCTGCCGAAGTTTATCAGCCCCTTTCAATTGGGCGGCCATGGCCCTATATTCAGACTGTCACGTCCGGCAACGGGCATGACTATGGTGATAAACGGTAATCGCAATAAACCTTTCGGACCCGGGGGCAGTACCCGGCGCCTCCACCACAGACTTCCGGGCTTCCGCTGGGGAGCCTGCGATGGGGGCGAAATAGGATCGACGAGGGCGTAAAGGGTTGCTTTTTGCTCGTGATGGCTCCGACGTTATCGGGCTAAACATATAGTTGCCAACGACAACTATGCTCCCGTCGCGGTGGCTGCGTAAGCAGCCTGAGCTAGGGAAATCAAGTCCTTGGGCTTAGCAGTTCAAGGCGGGGTTCGCCGGCACCTGGCAACAGAAGCCGGCACTTCATCTCCTCATTACAGTTCAAGCGGCCCAATTTTTCTGCGGATGACTTTGCCATCCCCGGGCGGCTATGATACGGGCGACGCATATTCGATCACATCGCCCGGAATCCAGCATGCCAGAAGACTTGATGCGCTATGACCTCCTCGCCCAGAACGCCCTCAAGGGCGTGGTGCGGGACGCGCTCCGCATCGCGGCGACGACCGGGCTACCCGGCGAGCATCACTTCTACATCGCCTTCAACACGAAACACCCGGGAGTCGAGCTGTCCGAAAAGATCGCGCAGCGATACCCGCGCGAGATGACCATCGTGCTGCAGCACCAGTACTGGAACTTGCATGTCCAGGAAGACCGCTTCGAGGTGGAACTCTCCTTCGACAACGTGCCGGAAAAGCTGGTCATCCCCTTCGACGCGGTAAAGGGCTTCCTCGACCCCGCTGTTCAGTTCGGACTCCAGTTCGAGGCAGCACCCGTAGAGCGCAAACCCCGCGAGGTGGAAGCTCCCAAGACTGCCTCGGGCAAGATCGAGAACCAGCCCGATCCGCCGCCCGCCCCAAAAGTGTCCGAAAGCGCGGCGCAAAATGAGGCGGCAAAGGTCGTGTCACTCGACCATTTTCGCAAGAAGTGAGGCCCGTCATGCTGCGCCCAATCGTCTTTGCCACCCTGCTATTCATCGGTCTGCCGCACGCATCGGGGCAGGCCCAGACCGCAACCGATTCGCGGGCACTCGCCGCCATGAGCGACCAGGCCTTGATGAAACTGCCGGCAAAGAAGGTATTCGGCGGCCAGAAGGTGCCGACCTCGACGCTTAAATCCCGCGCCATCGGTTCCTATGCCAAGGGCTGCATGGCAGGAGGCGCGGCGTTGCCCGTTGATGGGCCTGCATGGCAGGTGATGCGCCTGTCGCGCAATCGCAACTGGGGTCACCCGGATCTCGTGGCCCTCGTCGAAGACCTCGCCAAGGAAGCCAAGGAAAAGGACGGTTGGAACGGCCTCCTCGTCGGCGATCTCGCCCAGCCGCGTGGCGGCCCTATGCTCTCAGGCCATGCCAGCCATCAGGTGGGGCTTGATGCCGACGTCTGGCTCACCCCGATGCCCAACCGCACTCTTACCAGGCGGGAGCGCGAGGACATTTCAGCGAAACTTGTGGTGAAGGACCGCAAGACCATGGACAAAGCGGTGTGGACCGAGGCTCATGCACGGCTGATCAAGCGCGCCGCCTCCTATGATGAAGTCGCGCGCATCTTCGTTCACCCGCCGATCAAGGCAGAGCTGTGCAAATGGGCCAAGGGCGACAAGTCATGGCTTGCCAAGGTCCGTCCCTATTACGGGCACAACTATCACTTCCACATCCGCATCAATTGCCCCAAGGGTTCGACCACCTGCAAAAACCAGGCACCGGCGCGGCCAAAGGACGGGACTGGATGCGGCGAGGAGCTTGCCTACTGGATGGGCGACATTCCCTGGAAGAAGGCGAAACCCGACCCGAACGCAAAGCCGCCCAAGCCTGCCCCGCCCTTGACTCTCGCGGCCCTTCCTGCTGAATGCCGCGCCGTCGTGACGGCCGAATAGCCGCCGGAAAATCTTCAGGGAGCGGCGCCTCAACGGCGCGTGCATGTCACAGCAGAACGATCAGGCCCACGGCCCATCGAAGTCATCCATAAAGCTGGCCATCGCCTCGATCGGCGTCGTCTTCGGAGACATCGGCACAAGCCCGCTCTATGCGATGCGCGAAGCGCTCCACCCGGTTACGACCGCCGGCGGTGACTTGCGCCTCGCCGTGCTGGGCGTGGCCTCGCTGCTCATCTGGGCACTCATCCTCATCGTCACACTGAAATATGTCGTGTTCCTGATGAAGGCCGACAACCGTGGCGAAGGCGGCATCCTCTCGCTCGTGGTGCTGGTTGAAACGCTTCTGCAGAAGAAGGGCGGCTTCGTGCTGGCCCTCGGCATCATCGGCGCAGCCTTCTTCTTTGGCGACGCGATGATCACGCCCGCCATGTCGGTGCTGTCCGCCGTCGAGGGACTGAAGGTCATCAATCCCGGCTTCGAGCCCTATGTCGTGCCGCTGACCCTGACGATTCTCATCACGCTGTTCCTGTTCCAGTACAAGGGCACCTCGGGCGTCGCCGCCCTCTTCGCGCCGATCACCGCCCTGTGGTTCCTGGTACTCGGGATCATGGGCTTCATGCATATCTTCGACGACCTCGACATCTTCTACGCCTTCAATCCGGCCTACGGCCTCTCGATGCTGATCGAGCGGCCCGCCCTGGCATTGCTGGTGTTCGGTGGCGTGTTCCTCGCCGTCACCGGCGGTGAGGCGCTTTACGCCGACATGGGTCACTTCGGCGCCAAGCCCATCCGCCTTGCGTGGCTCTCGGTCGTGTTCCCCGGCCTCATCCTCAACTATCTGGGCCAGGGCGCCTTCATCATCTCGCACCCCCATGCGGTTGAAAATCCGTTCTTCCTCATGGCGCCGGGCTGGAGCCTCATCCCGCTGGTGATCCTTGCCACCGCCGTCACGGTCATCGCCTCGCAGGCAGTCATCACTGGAGCGTTCTCGATCGCGCAGCAGGCGATGTCGCTCGGCCTGTTCCCGCGCATGAGCATCACCCACACGAGCGAGACCGAACAGGGCCAGATCTATGTGCCGCAGATCAACTGGATGGTGCTCACCGGCGTCATAATCCTTGTGCTGGTCTTCAAGTCGTCCAGCAATCTTGCCTCGGCCTATGGCATTGCTGTCAACACGTCGATGATCGTCGATTCCATCCTCGCCCTCATCTTCTTCTGGAAAGCGCGAACGATGCCGCGCTGGATAGTCATCCCCCTGCTCGTGCTGATCTTTGTCATTGAAGCGATGTTCCTTGCGGCCAACGGCCTGAAGCTTGCCAGTGGCGGCTACATGCCGGTGCTGCTGGGTGCCACCATCATCATGCTGATGGTGACCTGGATGCGCGGGCGCCAGGCGCTGGCCGCAAAGCTCAGGAAAGAATCGGTCGAACTCGTGCCGCTGCTCGAAAGCCTTGAGCGCCGCCAGCCCACGCGTGTCGCCGGCGCCGCCATCTTCCTGCAGACCGATCCCCTCTATGCGCCCAGCGCCCTCATGCATAACCTGAAGCACAATCGCGTGCTACATGACCGTCTCGTCTTCATCACCGCCGAGACGACGAGCGAACCGCGCCTCGAGAACGAAGACCGTGTGATCGTAAAGCAGCTTCCCATGGGAGCCTGGCTCGTCGAGGCCCGCTTCGGCTACATGGAGCAGCCGGACGTGCCCAAGGCGCTCCGCGCCTGCGCGCCGTTCGGGCTCGAGATCGACCCGCGGCAGGCGTCATATTTCCTTGGCCGAAGAGTTCTACGCATGTCGGCGCGCTCTGCACTCCCCTTCTGGCAGCAGCGCATCTTCATCATGCTGGCAAACCAGTCGGCGCGCGCAATAGAGTTCTTCCGCATCCCGCCCGACCGCGTTGTCGAGCTTGGCATGCAGATGAGCGTTTAACCCCAGGAACTGAACATGCTGCTTGCTCCCTTCTCCGCCCCCGGCCGATTCTGGCGCGGGAACTTGCACACCCATTCGAACCTGTCCGACGGCGCGCTGGAGCCGAAGGCGGTCGTCGATGCCTACAAGAACGCAGGCTACGACTTCATGCAATTGTCCGAGCATTTCATCGGCAACTTCGATTTCCCCATCGCCGATACGCGGGCTTTCCGCTCCAACAGCTTCACGACGCTGATTGGCGCCGAACTGCACGCGCCCGAAACGGCGGTCGGCGAGCTCTGGCACATCGTGGCGGCGGGCCTGCCGCTGGACTTCCCGCGCAATCTCGATGGTGAAAACGGTGCGCAGGTTTCGGCCCGCGCGGCGGAGGCCGGCGCCTTCATCGGCATCGCGCACCCCGCATGGTCGCATCTCACCATCGAGGATGGCCGCGCCATCACGTCAGCGCACGCAGTCGAAATCTACAACCACGGCTGCGCCATCGAGAACGACCGCGGCGACGGCTGGTATCTTCTCGACCAGATGCTCACGGAAGGAAAGCGCCTCACGGCCTTCGCCACCGATGACGCGCATTTCAAGACGCCCGACCATTTCGGCGGATGGGTTCATGTGAAGGCCGAAAGCCTCGACCCCGAAGCCCTTCTGGCCAGCCTGAAGAAGGGCCTCCACTATTCGAGCATGGGTCCGCAGATCCATGGAATCGAGATGAACGGCAAGGAAATCTCGATCTCGTGTTCACCCGTCGATACGATCACGGTGCTCTGCGGCACCTCGCGGACGGCGGTGCGGAATGGCCGCGCCATCACCGACGCCAGCTTCGATCTTGCCAAGCTGGAAAAGGGCTGGCTCTTGAAAAAGCAGAGCGGCTGGTTCCGCGTGGTGGTGATCGACAATGCAGGCAAGCGCGCTTGGAGCAACCCCATCTGGTGGGACGAGCTTCGCTAGAACAGTGCCCCTCTGGCTCGTCATCACCGGGCTTGGCATCACCCAGATCATCGGCTGGGGAACGACATACTACGCGCTCGGCGCCCTCTCGCAGGACATCGAAGCGACGACCGGATGGTCGAAGGCGCTGATCTTCGGCGCCTTCTCGGCGGCCCTCTTGCTGAGCGGACTGATCTCGACATGGGCCGGACGTTTCATCGACCGCAACGGCGGCCGAAACATGATGATGGCGGGTTCCGTGCTGGCCGCCATGGGCTGCGGGCTGATCGGGCTCATCCAGCATCCAGCAGCCTATGTCGCAGGCTGGCTGGTGCTCGGCATCGCCATGCGCTTTGCAACCTATGACGCTGCCTTCGCCAGCCTCGCACAGATCGCGGGCGCGGGCGCCCGCCGCGCCATTTCATACCTGACACTCTTCGGCGGACTCGCCTCCACGGTCTTCTGGCCGGTCAGCCATTGGCTGTCCGTCAGCATCGGCTGGCCCAATGCCATGCTGTCCTATGCAGCGCTCCACATCATTGTCTGCCTGCCCATCCATGCCCTCGTACTGAAAGACGCTCAAGGCGAGAAGGCAGCCGAAACGCAGGCGGAAGATACCGTCGTCCCGCTGCAAGGCATCGACCGCCGCAAGGCCATGGCATGGTTCGCGGCGGCACTGGCACTGAACGGCATCGTCTTCTCCTCGATCTCCGCCCATGTGGTGCCGCTCTTCGACGGGCTGGGCTTCCGGGGCGACGAAGCCGTTGCCATGGCTGCCCTCATTGGCCCCTCGCAGGTGGCAAGCCGCATCGGAGAAATCCTGCTGGGGCGAAAGCTCAAGGCGGTGCATCTGGGCCTCATCGCCTTCGGGCTGCTGCCGGTGGCGCTGGCGATCTTCTGGGCAGGCGGATTTTCGTGGGTGTCAGCGCTCGTCTTCGCCGTGCTCTATGGCGCATCGAACGGGCTCGTCACCATCGCCAAGGGCGCGGTGCCGCTCGTTCTGTTCGGGCGGCGCGGCTATGGCGAAGTGCTGGGATTAATCTCGACGCCCAATCTCATCGTCAATGCCGCCGCTCCCCTCGCCTTCGCCCTGCTTCTCAGCGGAACGTCACCGCAAGCCGCATTGATGATCGCGGGCGCGGCGGCTATCGCTTCAGGCCTCTGCATGGCGCGGCTGACGTGGCTACACCCGCGTTGAACAGAGCCAACTTCCGTCTGACTGGCGGGGCCTCCGGGGAAGTGATAATCAGCCCGCCGAAACGATATCGCCACACGGCACCCTTTCGAGGATTTCCATGACCAAGACGCGCACCGAGACCGATACCTTTGGCCCCATCGAGGTCGACACCACCAAGTACTGGGGCGCTCAGGCGCAGCGCAGCCTCGGCAACTTCAAGATCGGCATGGAGCGCCAGCCGCTTCCCGTGGTGCGTGCGCTCGGCATCGTCAAGCGTGCCGCTGCGGAAGCCAACATGGCGCTGGGCCGGCTCGACAAGTCCTTGGGCGAGGTCATCGTGAAGGCCGCGCAGGAGGTGATCGACGGCAAGCTCGACGAGCACTTCCCGCTTGTCGTCTGGCAGACGGGTTCCGGCACCCAGTCCAACATGAACGCCAACGAGGTGATCTCGAACCGGGCGATCGAGATGCTGGGCGGCACCATGGGCTCCAAGAAGCCGGTGCACCCGAATGACCACGTCAACATGAGCCAGTCGTCGAACGACACCTACCCGACGGCCATGCATGTGGCCTGTGCTGAAGAAATCCGGCATCGGCTGATCCCCGCCCTCCGCCACGTCCATGTTGCACTCGATACCAAGGCGAAGCTCTGGGCGCACATCATCAAGATCGGCCGCACCCACACGCAGGATGCAACACCGCTGACGCTGGGCCAGGAATTCTCGGGCTATGCGAAGCAGGTGGAGAACGGCATCGCCCGCATCGAGCAGACCATGCCCATGCTGATGGAGCTGGCGCAGGGCGGCACGGCGGTCGGCACCGGCCTCAACGCGCCCGTGGGCTTTGCCGAACTGGTTGCCGAGAAGATCGCCGACATCACCGGAATGGACTTCACGTCTGCTCCCAACAAGTTCGAGGCGCTCGCCGCGCATGACGCGATGGTGATGAGCCATGGCGCCATCAACACGGTGGCGACCTCGCTGTTCAAGATCGCCAATGACATTCGCTTGCTAGGGTCAGGCCCCCGCTCCGGGCTCGGCGAACTGTCACTGCCCGAGAACGAGCCCGGCTCGTCCATCATGCCGGGCAAGGTGAACCCGACCCAGTGCGAGGCCCTCACCATGGTCTGCGTGCAGGTCTTCGGAAACAATTCCGCCATCACCTTCGCCAACAGCCAGGGGCATTTCGAACTCAACGTCTACAACCCCGTCATGGCCTACAACTTCATCCAGTCGGTACGCCTGCTGGCCGATGCGGTGGTGAGCTTCACCGACAATTGCGTGGTCGGCATCGAGGCCCGCGAGGACAACATCAAGTCGGCGCTCGACCGCTCGCTGATGCTGGTGACGGCACTTGCCCCGAAATACGGCTATGACCGCGCCGCAAAGATCGCCAAGACCGCGCACAAGAACGGCACCACATTGCGCGAGGAAGCGGTGAAGGATGGGATCGACGCTGAAGACTTCGACCGCATCGTGCGGCCCGAGGACATGATCGGGCCGAAGTGATGGGCGAAATCGTCAGCCTCAAGCTGCATCGCAGGCGCAAGGACCGCGCCGCGAAGGACGAGCAGGCTGCGGAGAACCGCGCCAGGTTCGGCCGCACGAAGCACGAGAAGCAACTGACGGCGGCGGAAAAGGAGAAATCCGCCAGCGACCTCGACGGCCACAAGCGCGAGGACTGATGGCGGGCGACCTCAAGCGTTCGCTCACCATTTCCGGGCACCGCACGTCGCTGTCGCTCGAACCTGAATTCTGGGAAGCGCTCCAACACGCCGCCGCAAGCCGCAACATGTCGATCGCGGCCCTTGTTTCAGAGATTGACGCAACACGCGGAGAGCGAAACCTGTCAAGCGCCGTGCGGGTGTGGATTCTCCGCACCTTGCAAAACTGAGGTTTACTGTGAGGGCGAGAAATCGGGCGGGGCTGATATAATCACCGGCGCGCCCTTCGGATTTGCGAGAATGACGGGTTCCACGCTCTTCTGCTTCCGTTGGGGCGGACTGGCCGTCGATGCCTTTGCAGCAGGCTTCTGTGCCGCTGGCTTGACCGCTGCGGGCTTGACAGTAGCAGGCTTGCGCGGTGCGGCCTGCGCCTGCCGGTCAAGGCGGCGATAGACCCTGATCTCGCGAACGCGTTCCTTCACTTCACGTTTGTTGATCTCGGCATTAGCTGCGCGCTCGGACTCGATCTGCTTGCGCAGGCGCTCGGCTTCCACGACGCGCATCTCGGCGTGCACTTTGAGTTCGCGCTTGCGCAATAGCAGTTCGTCACGCTGGGCATAGTAGGCCGCAAGCCGCTCCTCATCCAGAATGCGCTGCTTTTCTTCTTCCGCCGCCAGCCGCCGCTGCTCTTCCTGCAACCGTTCGAGTTCGTCGATGCCCTGCTGCATGATGGTCACGCCAAGCTTGGTGGCGAGTTCCGAATTATCCTCCATGCGCGCCAGTGCCGATGGCGGACCGGCGTAGGATACGCTCATCGCGGGAAGCTCCTTGCGGGCCTTGAGCGACAGCGTGATTTCGGCATCCATCTCGCCCAGCGCAAGTTCGGCGACCGTCTTCACCTGCACATCGGCCTCGGGCGACCTGAGGCCGAATGGCAGAAACCCGACCTCGCCCTCGACAATCGTGATGGTACCGGAGACGGCACCAAAATCGAGTCCGGCGCCGCCACGAAGCGCGTCGAATGCGGCGGTGACGCCAGGCGCATCCTTCGCATTGGCCAGAGCCGCGGAGAATGCCGAGGGCGTGATGCCAAGGAGCTTGAAATTGTCAAAATCGAACGAACCGCTGCCCCGCAAGGCGGCCAGAGCCCCGCCGGGGCTGCGGCCCGCTGAACCGAATTTCACCTCGACGAGGCCCAGACCTTCCGCCACTGGAGCACCACCGGCAAGCGCCATCTGCCGTGCGAGATCGACGGGGATGCGGATGAGGCCATCAAGCTCGCGGCTGGCGTCGATTCCGGCGGAACTCAGTTCGACCTGGGCGTCCTGTCCCTTCTCGTCCTTGCCGAATATGGCGAGGCTGATCTTGTCCTTGTCCGCAGTGATGCCGATCTCGGCATCACGCGCGATGAAATGCGGATGGACTTCAAGCGCCGAAGGCTTGATCCACATTTCTCCCGTCAGGCTGAATGGAAGTGCGGAAGCGAAACTGCGCTCGATGTCGGGCGCTGCTCCCGTCCAGTCGAGAAAGGCAGCGGCCAGCACATCCATCAGCCGCAGACGCCCCGTCTCGATGTGCGCGTCAAGCTTGCCTTGCTGGTCGAAGGCCGCCGTCCCGGAGAACTTTTCCTGACCCAGCCGCCCGGAGATGGATGCAAGTTTCAATCCGCCATTTTCGGAATTCAATGCCGCGTCTGCCACGAGCACACCGCCGGGCAATTGCGATACGGGCAGGCCTGCAGCGGCAAGCAGCATCGAGGCATCGGTGCTGCGAAGCGACAGCCTGCCGTCGAGCCCCAACATCTGGGCTGCCGGATTGACCGGACCCTGGTAGTCGAACCGCGCTCCATAGGCCTGCACCGAGGCATTGGCCATGAAGCCATCCTTGATCGTGCCCGCGGCCTGCACTTCGATCTGGCCAGGATGAGTGTCGGTGCCGGCTGGAAAAAGGCCGAGCATGGCCATCAGCCGCGCCGAACTCGCCGCATTGATCTTCACGCTGCCGCTGAGGCTCGCATCGGGTTCGGCCGTGCCGTTGCCTGAGAGTGCGAGTTGTCCGGCATTGCCGTCAAGGCTGAAGCTGATGCGGGAGCCGCCTTCGGCGGGCTTCACGCCCAGGTCACCGCGCAGCGCCATGGGACCGAGATCGCGCGTCCACACCGGCGGCGCATCGCCCTGACTCAGACCCAGCAATCGCAGCAATTCGGTCGGGTCATCCGCCTTGACGTCGAGCCCGATGGAACCGTCGGCCCCCTTGCCGCTGTCGAGAATGAGGCCCGTCGCCTCCAGCATCGCACCGCCAACGGAGCCGATGGACAGCGTGCGCAGGTCAAGACCGTTGGCACCGGACTGGAGGTCCACCGTGACATTGGCAGCCGTCACACCGTTGAGCAGCAGTTCCGCCGCCTTGAGATTGAGACGCAAGTCCGGTGCATCGTCATGCGGCAGCGCCAGCGCGGCGAGTGCGCCGATGCCCTGCCCCGCGGCGGCAGATACTGCGGGAACGCCCTGGGGTGCGAAGCTGTCGATGTCGACGCGATTGCCGTCGATGCGGATGTCGACAGCGCCGCGTCCGGCGGACGTCACCGCAAGCTCCGCCGTGCCCCGCTCGCCATCGAGTTCGTATTCGGTTTTCGTAAGACGCAGGCGCGCGGGCGTCAGGCTCACGTCGGTCTGCATCTTGAAGCGGCCGCGACTTCCGGTCCACAAGCCGCCCAGACGGCCCTTGCCTTCGGGCCAGGCCCACAGCGTCAGGGCACGGAGGTCGTTGGCTTCCAGCGCCAGCGTCCCCGATAGTTCCGCCCCCGTTTCGCCCGGAAAATAAACGCCCTTGAACAGCATCTCCGAGCGGCCTGGAAGCCCGGTCGAGAAATGCCCGATGCGCAACGCCCCCTTCTCGGCCTCGATTGCGATCGCAACATTGTCCAGTGTCTCGCCGCCGGTCTTCAGCGCCGTGACATTAAAATTGCCGGCAAGGCTCATATTGCCCGGTAACAGCCCCAGCAGGCTGTCGGCGAGTGCAAGGCTTCCAGCCTCACGCAACAGGTCGCGGGACTTGGCACCCGCAAGTTCATCGAGGTCGAGCATTGCGGCGGAGAGGTTCACGCGCGCATCGATGTGCTGGCCGAGTTTGAACCTGGCTTCGCCCGAGGTGAGCGTGCCGCCATGACGGAGGTCAAGCGGCGCGACCTCGATCTTCTCAAGATCGATCTGGTCGAAATTGCCTTTCACATTGGCGGTGAATACCAAGGGCCGGAAACTGCCCTCGGCATCAGTCTTGCCGTCATCCGCGGCTACAGGCTCTATCCTGAGCTGGCCTTCGACATTGCCGCCCATGTGCGCGCCGTCGAAGCTGTAGGCGAAGCCCGAGTGATCGCCAGAGGCAACCCGCAGGCCAAAGCGGAAAGGCTCACCCTCGTGGTAAAGCCCCGTGTTGGCGGAAATATCGATGACACGGTCATTGTAGAGCGAGAGCGACCGCAGGCGCCACGGCCCCGCGACGCCAGGCGAATCCACCTGCGCATTGAAGTCATCGAGCGTCACTGTCTCGCTGCGGCGATAGTCGCGGAAACTGATGGAGCCGTCCCTGAGCTGGATCTGGTCGAGCCTGACCCGCGAGAGAACATCACTCTTGATCAGG
This sequence comes from Aestuariivirga sp., assembly GCF_041738905.1. GTDB lineage: Bacteria > Pseudomonadota > Alphaproteobacteria > Rhizobiales > Aestuariivirgaceae > Aestuariivirga. Next base: position 21,248 of record NZ_JBGSOZ010000157.1, on the reverse strand, counting down.
TCTGCCGAAGGCGTGAACAGCCAGTTGCCTTCGCCGGTAGCCAACCGTTCCAGATGGATCGAGGGTTCCTCAATGTCTACGCTCTCGACATCGATGCCGCCCCGGGCCAGCCCCGCAATCGTCATCCTCACCACGATACGGCGGATGCTGGCGAAATCCGGTGTTTCGAGGCCGGCCGGGTTGGCGATGGTCACTCTTTCAGCCGTCAGGCTCGGCCATGGAAACAACCGCACCGATACCGGGCCTTCGATCTTAACGGCGCGGCCCGTGAGCTTCTTGCCATAGGCCTCGAGATCGGCGCGATAGCTGTTCCAGTCCACGACGAAGGGCGCGGCGAGCAGTCCTGCGACTGCGATCACCAGCAGAATGCCGAAATAGAATACGGGCGATTTCCAGACCTTCATCAATCAGACCTGTTGGAATCGCATTGCGTCAATCAGATGGCGGCATTCTTGCCGGGGTTCATGATGTTCTTCGGGTCCAGCGCTTTCTTGATCTCCCGCATGAAGCCGAGTGCCGGTCCGTGCTCCTTCTCGAGATAGTCGCGCTTGCCCGAGCCGATGCCATGTTCCCCGGTGCAGGTGCCGCCCATGTCGATGGCGCGGTCGATCATGCGGCCATAGACACCCTTCACCTTCTTCACTTCGTCGGGGTCGGCGCGGTTGCAGAACAGCACGACATGGAAATTGCCGTCGCCCACATGGCCGACGATGGGGCCGTAAAGCCTGTTGGCCGCCAGGTCCGCCTGGGTCTCGGTCACGCATTCCGCAAGCCGCGAGATCGGCACGCAGACATCGGTGGCGAAGGCATCTTTCCCCGGCATCAGCGATTTCGTCGCCCAGAACGCATCGTGCCGTGCCTGCCACAGCCTCTGGCGGTCCTCTTCCTTGGTCGCCATGCTGTAGGGCCCGCCGCCAAGCTCCTCCGCAATCGCCGCGAAGGTCTCGGCCTGCTCCTGCGCCGAGGCGGTCGTGCCATGGAATTCGAGGAACAATGTGGGCGTCACCCTGAGATCGAGCTTCGAATAGACATTGAACGCCTTCACATGCTCGGCGTCGACCAGTTCGATACGGGCCACCGGAAGCCCCATCTGGATCGCCGTGATGGTGGCGTTGCAGCAGGCCTCGACACTGGGGAACGGGCAGACGGCGGAAACGATTGACTCAGGTATTCCATAGAGCTTGAGCGCCACCTCGGTTATGACGCCGAGCGTGCCCTCGGACCCCACCATCAGCCGCGTGAGATCATAACCTGCTGACGATTTCTTGGCGCGCGAACCGGTGCGGATGATTTCGCCATTGGCCATGACGGCCGTCACGTTCAGCACATTCTCGCGCATGGTGCCGTAGCGCACCGCGTTGGTTCCGGATGCGCGTGTGGCCGTCATGCCGCCGAGGCTGGCGTCAGCGCCCGGATCGACGGGGAAGAACAGGCCCTGGTCGCGAAGGTGGGCGTTGAGCTGCTTTCGCGTCACACCCGCCTCCACGCGGCAATCGAGGTCTGCCGCGTTCACCTCCAGAATCCGGTTCATGTTCGACAGATCGATGGAAATGCCGCCGAAGGGCGCTGTGAAATGCCCTTCGAGCGATGTGCCGGTGCCATAAGGAATGATCGGCGTCCCGTATTTCCCGCAAATCGCCACGATCTGCTGGACTTCATCCGTATCTTTCACGAAGGCGACAGCGTCTGGCGAAGCACCGGGGTTCCAGGTCTGATCTTTTCCGTGCTGTTCGCGGACGGCGGGCGCGGTCGAGAGACGGTCGCCAAGGCGCTCGCGGATTTCCGCAATCGCCTGTGTTGTGCTGTTCTTGCCTGTGGGAGTATCCATGCTCCCGAAATTAGCAGAATTCGGAGAATTTGCGATGGCTTATCCAGCCCCTTTCGTGGGCCGCGTCCAGCAGGTCGAAGACCAGTGGACCGACTACAACGGCCACTTCAACATGGCCTATTATAACGTGCTGTTCGACCGCGCCGGTGACGAGGCTTTCGCCGCCGTGGGGTTGGGGCCGGACTACGTGAAGGAGCGCAACGCCTCGTTTTTCACGCTGGAAAGCCACAACACCTATGTGCGCGAGCTTCATGCCGGCGATTCGGTGCGGATCGCGACGCAGGTGCTCGATTGCGACGCCAAGCGCGTGCACTATTGCCAGCAGATGTTCCACGCCACCGAGGGCTGGCTCTCCTGCGTGACCGAACTGATCGTCATGCATATTGACATGGGCCTCAAGAAATCCGCCCCCTTCCCTGCGGACGTGATGGAAAAGATCGAAGCCATGCGCGCCGCCCACAAGCATTTGCCCGTGCCTCCGCAGGTGGGCCACAAGATCGGAATTCCCCGCAAGAGCTAGTCGGGCTGACCCGCCTTCCGCAAAGCGGTGCCTAGCTTTTCAAGACAGGCCGCGGGTCATTCAACGGCCATGGCTCGCCCGTGTGCCGAGAAGCATGCGTTCAATCTGAAGCTTTTGCGCAATCCGTGAATCAAAGTGCCGCAATTGACTCCCAAAAAACTATAAGTTTGTTCTTGGAACGCCTGTGTGACCCAGATCGTCATATTCGCGCAACATTCTGGGCGCATTCCGTCGCCATACCCTGACGACAATCAGAAACGAAGGAGGCGAAACATGAACCACGGTTACAACCTGTTCGCGGAAGCGCTTGTTTTCGTTCACGGAGCACGCGCCGAATCGGAAGCGGGCCTGCATGCCGCCCTGTGCGAAAAGATGGGCGACATGGAAACTGCCGAGACGTGGCGTAAGCTTCAGATTGCGGTTACCGATCTCCGCAAATCCACCGTCTGCGCCAACCGCCGGGCCGCCTGACCGGCCCTAGGGTGAAGGTGAGTTCTCAAAACTCACCTCCCATGTTTCGCATTTCGTTCTCATGGTTGCTATATAGGGGTCGAGGATTCGGACCCTGATGAGCAGCAAGCCTTTCGACCTGAACGATTTCGGAGACGAGGAGCCCGCCCCGGCGATCAAGCCGGGCGGACTGGCCTCGCGCGCCTTGGCACAGGGTGAGCCCCCCTACCTCAAGGGCCTGAACCCCGAGCAACGCGCCGCCGTCGAGACGACCGATGGCCCCCTTCTCGTGCTGGCGGGTGCGGGCACCGGCAAGACGCGCGTGCTGACCACCAGGCTCGCCCACATCCTCGCCACCGGCAAGGCCTGGCCTGGCCAGCTTTTGGCCGTCACCTTCACCAACAAGGCGGCACGCGAAATGCGGGACCGCATCGGTTCGCTCATCGGCGGCATGGTCGAGGGCATGACGTGGCTCGGCACCTTCCATTCGATCGGCGTGAAGATCCTGCGGAACCACGTGGAGCTTGCAGGCCTCAGGTCCGGTTTCGCCATCCTCGACACGGACGACCAGATCCGTCTGTTGAAGCAGTTGCTGGAAGCCCACGACATCGACGAGAAGCGCTGGCCCGCGCGCCAGCTGGCGTCCCTCATCGACGGCTGGAAGAATCGCGGCCTGCTGCCCGACCGCGTTCCGGCGGGCGAGGCCGCGTCCTTCGCCAACAATCTCGGCGGCCAGCTTTACGCGGAATACCAGCAGCGCCTGAAGGTGGTGAACGCCTGCGACTTCGGCGACCTGCTGCTGGAGCCCCTGCGCATCTTCCAGGAACACCCGGACGTGCTGAAGGAGTACCAGCGCCGATTCAAGTACATGCTGGTGGACGAGTATCAGGATACCAACGTCGCCCAGTATCTGTGGCTCAGGCTTCTGGCGCAGGGCCACAAGAACATCTGCTGCGTCGGTGACGACGATCAGTCGATCTATGGTTGGCGCGGTGCCGAGGTCGACAACATCCTCCGCTTCGAGAAAGATTTTCCGGGCGCGAAGATCATCAAGCTCGAACGCAACTACCGCTCGACGCCACAAATTCTGGGCGCTGCCTCGGGCCTCATCGCCAAGAACGAGAGCCGCCTTGGCAAGACGCTCCGCACCGACAAGGACGACGGCGAGACGGTCACGGTGCGCTCGCATTGGGATGGTGACGAGGAAGCCCGCGTCATCGGTGACGACATCGAGAACCTGCAGCGCAAGAAAGAGAGCCTCAACGACATGGCGATCCTGGTGCGCGCCTCATTCCAGATGCGTGCCTTTGAGGACCGCTTCATCACGCTGGGGATTCCCTACCGTGTGGTCGGCGGCCCGCGCTTCTACGAGCGCGCCGAAATCCGCGATGCGCTGGCCTACCTGAAGATCGTCGCCTCGCCCGACAACGACCTTGCCTTCGAGCGCATCATCAACACGCCGAAGCGCGGCATCGGCGATACCTCGGTGAAGCGGATGCATGGCATCGCCCGCGCGCAAGGAATTTCACTCTATCGCGCGGCGGAAGCGATTTCGTTGACCGACGAGCTTGCCGCCAAGACCCGCACCGCGCTCAGGAAGCTGATCGAGAGCTTCGGCCGCTGGCGCCAGATGGTGGCTGGCCTTCCGCACACGGAGCTTGCCGAAATCGTGCTCGATGAGTCGGGCTACACCGAGATGTGGCAGAACGACAAGAGCCCGGAAGCCCAGGGCCGTCTCGACAACCTGAAGGAACTCGTGCGCTCCATGGGTGAGTTCGAGAACCTGGCCGGCTTCCTCGAACATATCTCGCTGGTGATGGACGCAGCCGAGTCAGGCGAAGAGGACAAGGTCAACATCATGACCATGCACTCCGCCAAGGGACTGGAGTTTGGAACTGTGTTCCTGCCCGGCTGGGAAGAAGGCCTGTTCCCCAGCCAGCGCTCGCTCGATGAGAAGGGCCGCGCGGGACTGGAAGAGGAACGCCGCCTCGCCTACGTCGGCATCACGAGGGCCAAGCGCCGCGCCTTCATTTCATTCGCGCAGAACCGCCGCGTGCATAATCTCTGGCAGAACGCGCTCCCCTCGCGCTTCATCGACGAGTTGCCCGAGATGCATGTGGAAGTCGCCCCCATGGCGACGAGCTACGGCGGCTTCGGCCTCGGCAGCTACGGCAAGAGCCGCTTCGACGACCAGACGGCGCCCTTCGGCAACACCTATGCGACGCCCGGCTGGCAGCGCGCCCAGCAAAGATGGTCGGAAGGAAAATCCGCCCGCTCCACGCCGCACTTCATCGAAGGCGAGATGGTGGCGCGCGAATCCGACACCGTGAAATATGCAAAAGGCGAACGCGTCTTTCACGAGAAGTTCGGCTACGGCGAAGTCCGCGGCGTTGATGGCAACAAGCTGACGATCGACTTCGAGAAGGCCGGCGAAAAGCGGGTGATCGACAGCTTCGTCTGCCGGGCTTGATCTAAGTAGTGGCCGCAGGCACGAATTTCATCGCCACGCCATTCATGCAATAGCGCAGTCCGGTGGGCTTCGGGCCATCGTCAAAGACGTGGCCCAGGTGCCCGCCGCAGCGGCGGCAGTGCACTTCGGTGCGTGTGGTGAAGAGCGTGTTGTCTTCCTTCTTCCCCACCGCATCCGGCAGCACGTCGAAGAAGCTCGGCCAGCCGGTGCCGCTCTCGTACTTGGTGTCGGATGCATAGAGCGGCAGGTCGCAGCCGGCACAGGTGAAGGTGCCCTTGCGGTGCTCCTCCAGCAAGGCGCTGGTGAAGGGCCGCTCGGTATCTTCATGGCGCAGCACGGCGAACTGCTCGGGGGTGAGCAACGCCTTCCATTCTTCTTCCGACTTCGTGATCTCGAAGGTCTCGGCGCGGAGCCCTCTCAGGCCGAAGCCCAGCAGAAGGGCGGACAGTGCGGTGGTCTTCAGAACGTGGCGGCGGTTCATGGTCATCTCCCGTGTTGTTCCGGAGATACGCGGACATTGGGACAAAAGTGGCACGGCAGTCTTGCGAGGACCCTCACTTCTGTGTGAGAGGCGCAAAGGGATTCCGTGATGCGGGTCAGGATGGTTGGCCGGGGCTGGCACCCCTGCCCGAGACACTCGCGCCTGCTCCCGGCGAAAGCCAGATGAACTGGCTCATGGCACTGACCGAACACGCGGCAACGACTGCGAACGCGATGGTGAAGTCCATCGGCGTCAGCGCCTGTTCAACCCGGAACCACTGCGCGGCTTCGAGCACGAAGGCAGCCAGCACCACGCCCATGGAAAGGGAAAGTTGCTGGGACACGGTATAGAGGCTGGTCGCATAGCTCGCCTGGGCGCTGTCGATGTCGGAATACGACATGGCGTTCAAGGCCGTGAATTGCAGCGAGCGCAGGAAGCCGCCAACAAACAGCAAGGTGAGCGCGATGACATAGGGTGTCGTATCGGTCAGCAACCCCATGATCGAGATCGAAAGGCTGGCGAGCAGGCCATTCGCCAGAAGCAGCCGCTTGAAGCCGAAGCGGCGGATGGTCCAGGCCGCGCCGAACTTCATGGAGATGGCGCCCGCCGCCGCCATGAAGGTGATGAGGCCCGACTGGAACGCGCTCATGCCATAGGCGAGCTGGAACATCAGCGGCAGCAGGAACGGCACAGCCCCGACCCCGATGCGGAACAGGCTGCCGCCGACCACACCCGCCCGGAACGTCTCGATGGAGAGAAGCTTCAGATCCAGTATGGGGTTGGGCGTGCGCTGCGCGTGCCGCACGTAGAGCGCTGTAAGGGCAATCCCGGCGATGACCAGCGCCGTGGGACTCCAACCCGGCAGCAGGTCGCGGCCCATCACGGTGAGCCCGAAGATCAGCGACGAAAGGCCGAGGCCCGATAGCAGGAACCCCTTGAAGTCGAGCGGCGGCACCTCGTCCACACCGGTCTCCGGCATCAGTGCCGTCGCAAGACCGATGGCCGCTATACCGAAGGGCACGTTCATCCAGAAGATCCAGCGCCAGCCAAACGTGTCGGTGATGAAACCGCCGACAGGAGGCCCCACCAAAGGGCCAATGAGCGCCGGGATGGTGAGCCAGGCGAGTGCGTCGACAAGCTCGGACTTGGGGATGGCGCGCAGCAGGATGATGCGCCCGACAGGCACCATCATGGCGCCGCCCACACCCTGAAGACCGCGCGCCGCCACGAGTTCGCCCAGCGAGGTCGCAAAGCCGCAGGCAACTGACCCTATCGTGAAGATGGCGATGGCCGCGCGGAACACATGCCGCGCGCCCAGCCTGTCCGCCAGCCAGCCGCTGATAGGGATGAATACGGTGAGGCTCAAAAGATAGGTGGTAAATGCCAGCTTCAACACGATGGCATCGGTGCCGAGGTCCTTCGCAATCGCCGGCAAGGACGTGGCGATCACGGTGGAGTCCATGTTTTCCATGAACAGCGCCGACGCGATGATGAGGGGAATGAGACGGCTGGAAGACGGCATGGAAGCCGCTGATTAGCACGGCAATCCGGGCGGCTTCATGCAGATAACGCAGATGTGACAGGCCAAAGTGCGCGGGCGTTCACCTCACCTTAAGCGCCTGCGTCTTCAATCGCACGATGCACAAGCCACTGCCGCAGATCAGACTGGCCGAACTCCTCGGCGCCTTGAGCCACGCGCTGGACCTCACCGAGGGCCAGCCGCGCGGCCATTGCATCCGCTGCTGCTGGATCGGGACTCAGGTGGGGCTGAAACTCAAGCTATGGCCTGACGATCTGTCCGAACTTTACTACACGCTGCTGCTGAAGGACCTTGGCTGCTCCAGCAATGCCGCCCGCATCTGCCAGCTCTATCTGGCGGACGACATCGGCTTCAAGCGCGACTTCAAGCTGATCGACGGCAGCCTGCCGCAAGCCTTGCGCTTCGTGCTGGGCCACACCGGGCTGGAGGCTGGCCTTGCCGAGCGCTTCCGCGCCATCATCGGCATCCTGAAGAACGGCGGCCAGATTTCCCGCGAACTGATCGAGGCCCGCTGCCACCGGGGCGCCGAGATCGCCGCCCGCATGCGCTTCTCCAAGACGGTGTGCGATGCCATCCAGAACCTCGACGAGCATTGGGACGGGTCCGGGAAACCCGAGGGGTTAGCCGGAAAGACGATCCCGCTGTTCTCCCAGATTGCCCTCCTCGCGCAGGTGGTCGACGTCTTCAACGTGTCGAACGGGCCCGCCGCGGCCGTCCGCGAAATCCGCAACCGTGAGGGCACCTGGTTCGACCCGCTCATCGTGGAGGCTTTCTCCGAACTTCAATCCGAGCCTGACTTTTGGGAGATATTGCAGGAGGAAGACCTTCCAGCCGTGGTGCTGCATCTTGAGCCCGCCAAGGCCAAGCGCTGGGTGGACGAGGACTATCTCGACGAGATCGCCACCGCCTTCGCGCAGGTGATTGACGCGAAGAGCAGCTTCACGCGCGGCCACTCCGAACGTGTTGCCATCTTCACCGACATGATCGCCGAGGAAATGGGCTTCAGCCCCGCGCGCCGCCGCTGGCTTGGCCGTGGCGCCCTCCTCCACGACATCGGCAAGCTGGCGATCAGCAGTTCCATCCTCGACAAGAACGGCAAGCTCACCGATCAGGAGTTCGCGGTCATCAAGAGTCACCCGGTTCATTCGGAGAACATTCTCGCTTCGATCTCAGTCTTCGCGGACCTGGCACCCGTGGCGGGTGGCCATCACGAGAGGCTGGACGGCAAGGGCTACCCACGCGGCCTGAAGGGCGACCAGATCAACCTCGAAACCCGCATCGTCACCACCGCCGACATCTTTGACGCGCTGACAGCAGACCGTCCCTACAGGGCAGCCATGCCCGTTTCACGGGCCTACGCCATCATGACGAAGGATCTCGGCACAGCCATCGATCCTGCTTGCTTTGCCGCATTGCAAGCCGCATTGGCTCGCGCGGAAGCCGCCGAGGCGGCATGAGCGCAGCCCCTTTCCGGCCAGATTTTACAGGTCTATAAGGCCCTCGATACCGTACAGGATGAAATCGCCGCGTGTGCAGCCCAAATGGGCAAAGCCAGCGGCTGGAGTGCTTTTTGTGATTGACCGTCTTTTTACGTGGCTTGAGGGCCGCGTTGACCCATTTCCGCCTGAGCGGCCCGGAAAGCCCCCTGCCGGCTTCTTTGCGTTTTCGTGGCACTACACGAAGCCTTTCCGCGGGCTGCTCGTGGCCTCGATGCTGTTCGCGGCGGTCATCGCATTTCTTGAGGTCTATCTTTTCTCCTTCCTCGGCAACCTGGTTGACCTTCTCACCAAGGCAGACCGCGCGACGTTCTTGGACACGCACTGGCAGATCCTGACCGTCATGGGCCTCACCGTGCTGGTGGTTCTACCGGTTCTCAACTTCCTCTCCGAGGCGATCTCGCACCAGGGCCTGCGCGGCAACTACGCCATGCGCATCCGCTGGGAGGCGCACCGCTATGTGCTCCGCCAGAGCATGGAGTTCTTCTCCAACGACTTCGCGGGCCGCGTCGCCACCAAGGTGATGCAGACCGCACTCGCCATTCGCGACGCGGTGATGAAACTCACCGAGGTGATCGTCTATGTGGCGGTCTATTTCCTCGGCGCCTTGATTTTGGTGGCCACCGCCGACTGGTGGCTGATGGTGCCCATGCTGATCTGGCTTGCGGGCTATGCGGCAGCGTGCTGGTACTTCGTGCCGCGCTTGGGCGAACTCTCCAAGGCGCAGGCCGACATGCGCTCTCTGGTGACGGGCCGCGTGGTGGACAGTTACACCAACATCCCCACCGTGAAGCTCTTCGCCCATGCCGACCGCGAGGACCAGTTCGCCCGCGAGGGCATGGAGTGGATGCTCGACACGGTGAACAAGTCGATGCGGATGTCGACGCTGATGACGACCGCCCTGCAGGTCTTGTCAGGCGTGCTGATCTTCACCATGTCGGCCATGTCGATCTGGCTCTGGTACACCGATGCGATCACCACGGGCGCCATCGCCTTCGCCATCGGCCTCACGCTTCGCCTCAAGGCCATGTCGCAGTGGATCATCTGGGAAGTGGCAGGCCTGTTCGAGAACATCGGCGTCATCCAGGACGGTATCGAGACCATCGCACGCGAGCGCGCCATCATGGACCGCGAGGGTGCCAAGCCACTCGCTGTATCGGCAGGTGCCATCACCTTCGAGAACGTCTCGTTCAATTACGGCAAGGCAAAGCCCGCCACGGGCCGCGCCGTGCTGGACGATCTCACGCTGAAAATCGCACCAGGCGAGAAGGTTGGCCTCGTCGGGCGATCGGGTGCGGGCAAGTCCACTCTCGCCAACCTGCTCTTGCGCTTCTACGATATCGAGGGCGGCCGCATCCTCATCGACGGACAGGACATTTCCACGATGACGCAGGACTCGCTCCGCGCGGCGATCGGTGTCGTCACGCAGGACACATCCCTGCTCCATCGCTCGGTGATCGACAACATTCGCTACGGCAACCCCGACGCGCCGATGGCCGACGTCGAGGCTGCGGCGCGGAAGGCCCATGCCGCCGAATTCATTGCAGGTCTTGTCGACCCCAAGGGGCGCAAGGGCTACGAGGCTCATGTCGGCGAGCGTGGCGTGAAGCTTTCGGGCGGCCAGCGCCAGCGCATCGCCATCGCCCGCGTGCTGCTGAAGAACGCGCCGATCCTGGTGCTGGACGAAGCGACTAGCGCGCTCGACTCGGAAGTCGAGCAGGCGATCCAGGAAAACCTCTATGCGTTGATGGAGGGCAAGACCGTCATCGCGGTCGCGCATCGCCTCTCCACCATCGCCGCGATGGATCGGCTCGTCATCATGGAGAAGGGCCGCATCGTCGAGGAAGGCACCCACCGCGAACTGCTCAACAAGGGCGGGCTTTATGCCTCGCTATGGCAGCGCCAGTCCGGCGGCTTCCTGGTGGAGGATGCCGACCTCGAAGCGGCGGAATAGCCGGACGCTTCGAGAACAAGGATTGTGAAACGGGCGGTACCTGTCCTAAACGGCGCCCATGACCGAAGCCCGTTTCACGCTGACCATCCCCGCCCTCTCCCACGATGACGCCGCTGCGCTTGCTTCCGGCCTTGAGGAGAACTTTCTCCTCGACCCGCTGGCCGTCACCATCAACGAGACAGACGAAGCCAAGGGCCTGTGGGAAATAGCTCTCTATTTCTCCGACGAAGACGAGGCGCGTGAAGCAGCGGAAATTCTTGGTCTGAATGATCCCTGCATCGCCCCCATGCCGCAGCACGACTGGGTGCGCCAGTCGCTGGAAGGGCTCGCCCCCGTCACCGCCGGCCGTTTCTTTCTCTATGGCTCGCATGACCGGCATCGCAGGCGGCCGGGTGGCATCTCGCTCGAAATCGATGCAGGCCTGGCTTTTGGCACAGGCCATCACGGCACCACGGAAGGCTGCCTTCTGGCGCTCGACACGATCCTGAAGCACCGCACGCCAGCCCGCATTTTTGATGTGGGCTGTGGCACAGGCGTTCTGGCCATCGCTGCGGCCAAGGCTGCGGGCCGCAAGGCACTGGCCAGCGACATCGACCCGGAGGCCGTGCGTGTCACCATTGACAATGCGAGGCTCAATGGCGTTCGCCCGCAGATCGAAAGCTTCGTGGCAGCAGGCCTCAACCATCCCCGGATTGCCGCGGGTGGCCCCTACGACCTGATCTTCGCCAATATCCTGGCCCGTCCCCTGGTCGCGCTTTCCACCGGCTTGTCGCGGGTGCTGGCGGCGGGGGGCGATCTCATTCTTTCTGGGCTCACCCGCGACCAGATGCGCTGGATCGAGGCCACATACCTTGCGCGCGGCCTCACCTTTTCGCGCCGCATCACGCGCGGCAACTGGGCAACGCTGGTGTTCTCCAGGCCGCAAACAAAAAAGCACCCGGGAGGGAGGACACCCGGGCGCTTTCACGTGGCCGGCTCACGCGGAGCCGGCTGGGAGGTCGATGCTTGAGGGCCGAGGCTTAGTTGCCCCAGACCATCTTCGAGATTTCCGACCGCTTCATGCCGATGTCGGCAAGCAGGCGGTCATCGAGCTGTGCAAGCTGACGCTCGGCGCGGCTGCGGGCCAGATAGGTCTTCACGCGGCCCAGAAGGCCTGCGCCCATGCTGAAACCCTGGTTGCGGACGGCTTCGCGGCCGTAGGTGATCGTGGTCATGTTCATTCTCCTGTTCATCTCTCGAAATCCCGGCCCGGCTCAGGGCTCATGGCGATCTCTCAAGGGTCATATTTGTGCACCGCACTGTTGAGAACGTTACATAGTACGCACTTGCAACAGAAACCAGCAGGATGCATGCGATTCAGTCATTCGAAAAACGCATGTCTTGTGGTTGTGCAGGAAACCCCCGAAACCGTCTCCATACGGACAGGAATTATCGCCTGATTACGACAGTTTTATAACCTGAATAGCCTTATTTCAGCCTTAGAAATTAATACTCGTTAACCAATTAGGAAAATGGCTCAATACCCTGATTTGCCAAATCTGCATGTTGAATTTGCATGGTTTAGCAATGCTTGAATTTTGCACTGCAACAATAACAGACTGACGGCTCAAAAAGCAAAATGCCCGGCCTCTCGGCCGGGCATAAAACGCGAAATAGGCTCTGAAACGATCAGGCGGCGGCCAGGTTGCCAGCCGAGCTGCGGCCCGTCCGCTTATCCGTCACGATCTCGAACTGGACCTTCTGGCCCTCCTTGAGCGTGCGCAGACCAGCGCGCTCAACAGCCGAGATATGGACGAAAATGTCCTTCTGGCCATTGTCTGGCTGAATGAAGCCGTAGCCCTTCTGCTCGTTGAACCACTTCACAGTACCCGTATTCATGGGATTTCCTTAGGTTTGGTTGGGTCGTCTGCCCTGCCGCACTTCCTTCGAAACACGCCAAGACCGTGGTCGAAAATTGGAGGAGTCTTGCGTGCGCGGCCCAACGGGTAGCGAAGCGGCCAATCGTCCGGCCCAAGTATCGATGGATACTATATGTCGCAGTTGCATTGTTTTTGCAAGCTGAATTGCCGACGCAACGTCATCGAACAGTTGCAAGAAACCCCACAATGGCCTTCATTATGCGGTCTTGATGAACCGAATGGAGGCCTCCATGAACATGATTCGCCACACACTGATTGCGGCGCTGCTTTCAGGTGCAACCTGGATTTCGCCAGCCCTCGCCGACACGGTCAATCTCACGTTTCTGCTCACCAACGACATCTACAAGATCGACAACACCGCGGAACGCGGCGGCTTCGCGCGGCTGAACGCCGTGGTGAAGACGGAGCGCGCCAAGGGCGGCAATGTGATCTATGCCCACGCGGGCGATCTGATCTCGCCGTCCCTGCTGTCGGGCTTCGACCAGGGTGAGCACACCATTGCACTCACCAACATGGCACCGCCCGACATCTTCACACCCGGCAACCACGAATACGACTTCGGCGCCGAGGTTTTCCTGAAGCGCATGAAGGAGGCGAAATTCCCCTTGTTCGCGGCCAACCTCCGCACGTCCGAGGGCAAGCCTCTCGATGGGTTCAAGGACATGGAAATCCGCGACGTGGGCGGCGTGAAAATCGGCATCGTCGGCGCCACCGCCGAGGACAGCCCGGTGAAATCCAGCCCGGGCGGCTCGCTGCAGTTCCTTCCGACATTCGACACGACGGTCGCCAAGGCGTCCGAACTCCGGGAGCAAGGCGCTGATCTTGTGGTCGCCGTCGTCCATGCCAACCGCGAGGTCGACCGCAAGCTCTTCGACAGCCACGCCTTCGACATCATCCTCACCGGCGACGACCACGACCTCGCGCTGTTCTTCGATGGCCGCACCGTGATGGTCGAGTCGAAGGAGGAAGCCGAATTCGTCACCGCCGTCGATGTCAGAATCGACGTCACCGAGACGGACGGCAAGCGCAACGTGAAGTGGTATCCGAACTTCCGCCTGATCGACACCGCGACCGTGACGCCCGACCCCGAGACCCAGGCCCAGATCGATGCCTACAACGCCGAGCTCTCGAAGGAGCTTGATGTCGCGGTTGGCACGACGACCGAGCCGCTCGACAGCCGCAAGGCTTCGGTTCGCACTGCTGAAACCGCAATCGGCAATCTGATCGCGGATGCGACGCGCGAGGCTGTAGGCGCCGATGTCGCCATCACCAATGGCGGCGGCATACGTGGCAACAAGGAATATGCGGCAGGCGTGCAGCTCACCCGCCGCGACGTTCTGAGCGAGCTTCCGTTCGGCAACCGCACGGTGAAACTCGAAGTCACCGGTGAGACCATCTGGGCAGCTCTCGAAAATGGCGTGAGCGATGTCGAGAATTCGGCGGGCCGATTCCCGCAAGTCTCGGGCCTCACCTTCGAGGCCGATCTCACCAAGCCCAAGGGCGAGCGCGTGACCGCCGTCATGGTGGGAGACAAGCCCATCGACAAGGCCGCGACATACACGCTCTCCACCAATGACTACATGTATTCCGGTGGCGACGGCTACACGGTGCTGAAGGATGCCAAGCCGCTTTTCGGCGTGCGTGACGCCAAGCTAATGGCAAATGACGTGATGGCCTACATCGCCGCGAAGAAGACGGTGTCGCCCAAGGTCGAGGGCCGCATCAAGCTGAAGATGTAATGGGCACGTTCCTCCGTATGCTGATCGCCGTGTCGGCCCTGTTGTGGGCCGGCGCGGCGGCGCATGCGGAGGATGTCGACCTCGAACTCGTGCTTCTGGCGGATGCCACGGGATCGATCGATGACAGCGAGATCGCGTTCCAGCGCAAGGGCTATGCCGAGGCGCTGGTGAGTGCCGACGTGCTCGACGCAATCCGCAGTGGCGCGCACCAGAAGATCGCCGTTACTTATGTCGAGTGGGGCGCATCCACATCGCAGGAAATCGTGGTCGGCTGGACCGTGATCGATGACGAAGCCTCGGCGCAAGTCTTCGCCACCGCCCTGCTGTCCCCTCCCCGTCTGGCGCGCGGGCGCAATGCCATCGGCCAGGCACTGATGTTCGGCAAGGCTATGATCGAGTCAAATGCCTACGAGGGCTATCGCAAGGTGATCGACCTCTCGGCCGACAGCGCAAACAGCTGGAACGGCATCCCCTTGGCCGAGGCCCGCGAAATAGTTGTCGCCGCCGGCATCACCATCAATGGGCTTCCCATCCTCTGCCGCTTCTGCAGCGGCAGGCCTGTGTCTTACGACCTCGAAGCCGCTTTCGAACGAACGATCATCGGCGGACCGGATGCGTTCGTGGTGACGGCAGACGACATGCAGCAATTCTCCACGGCCGTGAAGCGCAAGCTGGTGCTGGAAATCGCCGGCCTTCCCCGCCCGCAGGACCTCGCCCTCGATTGAAATCGGGCCCCGGCGTGGCACATCACGCCGAGGCCCGTTGTCCGGATCGGATCACGAGGGAGGGAGCAAGCGATCCGGACTTGCGTTGGTTGTCAGGGTTACTTCGGCAGCAGCACGGTGTCGATCACGTGGATGACGCCGTTCGACTGCTTGACGTCGGCGATGGTCACTGTTGCGGTCTGGCCGCTTTCATCCATGATCATGATCTTGCCGTCCTTGGCCGACAGCGACAGCATGTTGCCGCTCACCGTCTTCACCGGATGCTTGCCGCCATCATCCATGATCATCTTGTTGATGGCATCGCTCATCGCATTGGCGGCCACCACGTGATAGGTGAGGACCTTGGTGAGCATCTCCTTGTTCTCCGGCTTCAGCAGGTTGTCGACCGTGCCTGCGGGCAGCTTGGCGAAGGCCTCGTTCGTCGGCGCGAAGACCGTGAAGGGGCCAGCACCCGACAAAGTCTCAACGAGGCCGGCGGCCTTGACGGCTGCCACCAGCGTGGTGTGGTCCTTGGAGTTCACCGCGTTCTCGACGATGGTCTTGGACGGGTACATTTCAGCGCCACCCACCATGACGGTGTCCTCGGCAAGAACCGGGGCGGCCATGGCCGAAACACCGATTGCAAAGGCAGCGGCGGCGGAAAGAAGTGTTGTGCGAAGGTTCATGTGACAGTCTCCTGTTGCTGTGATCCCCTGTTGGGATGAATGGTCAACGCCCCTTTCCCTGCTCCGGGATGCAGGCGGCACGGGCAATCCTTCGTGATGGAGCGTGAGTGAACCGCCTTGCGAAAGATGCCGTACCAGCGCCCTTTTCAACGCATGGCCAGCCGCGCTACATCTCACTCATGACCGACACATCATCATCGACTCGCACCCGCCTCGCCCTCCTCCGTGCCGAACTGAAAGCGCGCAAGCTCACCGGCCTTCTCGTGCCCCGCCAGGACGAGTTCCAGGGCGAATACGTCGCCGCTTACGCCGAGCGCCTCAAATGGCTGACGGGCTTCGGCGGCAGCTGGGGGCTCGCCATCGTCACGTTGAAGAAAGCCGCAATCTTCGTCGATGGCCGCTACACCATCCAGGTGCGGGGCCAGGTGGACACGAAGCTCATCACGCCGCAACACCTGATCGACGAGCCGCCTACTGCCTGGATCGCCAAGAACCTCAAGAAGGGCGATCATCTGGGTTTCGACCCATGGCTCGTCACGGCGGACCAGGCCAAGCGCTTCCGCGAGGCTTGCGAGGGCGTGGGCGCCGCCTTCGTTCCTGTCGATTCCAATCCGATAGACGTCATCTGGAAAGACCAGCCGGCGCGTCCCGCCGCAACGCTCTCGACCCAGCCCACGCAATTCGCCGGGCGCACGGCGGCAGACAAGATCAAGGACATGCAGAAGGCGATCGCCGGTCATGACGCTGTCGTGCTGACGCAGCCGGACTCTGTCGCATGGCTCTTCAACTTGCGTGGCTTCGACGTGCCATTCACTCCGGTCGTTCCCGCCTATGCGATCCTACATGCCAAGGGCAAGGCCGAGCTTTTTGTTTCTCCGGAAAAACTCACCGAAGAGGTGAAGACACACCTGAAGAAGATCGCCTTCACGCGGAAGCCGTCGGATATCGAAGCCTCGCTCAAGGCGCTTGGCAAGGCGAAGGCCAGGGTGCTGATCGACGGCGCATGGACGCCCGAGCGCATCCGCGAGGTCCTGGCGAAGTCAAAGGCCACGGTGGCGACGGGAACCGATCCCGCCACCTTCCCCAAGGCGCGCAAGAACGCGGTCGAACAGGAAGGCGCCCGCACCGCCCAGCGCCGCGACGGTGTGGCGATCACCCGCTTCATCCGCTGGCTTGAAGCGGAAGCCCCGAAAGGCAGCCTCACCGAACTCGACGCCGCCGCGATGCTGAGAGAGTTTCGAGAGGCAACGGGGGAGTTGAAGGACCTGTCCTTCGAGACGATCCCCGCCGCTGGGGCCCATGCCGCAAGCCCGCATTACCATGCCGACGCGCAATCGAACGCGCCCCTGAAGATGAACCAGATATTCCTCGTCGATTCAGGCGCGCAATATATCGACGGCACCACCGACATCACCCGCACGGTGATCGTGGGCGAACCCACGTCTGAAATGCGCGACCGCTTCACCCGCGTGCTGAAGGGCATGATCAACCTCTCGCGCATCCGTTTCCCGAAAGGCACCTGCGGCTCGCAACTCGATGTGCTGGCCCGCGCCGCCCTGTGGAACGCTGGCCTCGATTTCGACCATGGCACCGGCCACGGCGTCGGCTCCTATCTCTCGGTGCACGAGGGCCCCGCCCGCATCAACAAGGCTGACCGCACGCCCCTGGAACCGGGCATGGTCCTCTCGAACGAGCCCGGCTTCTACAAGCAGGGCGAATACGGCATCCGCATCGAGAACCTGTTTATGGTGCATGAAGCAAAAGAGATCCCCGGCGGTGAACGCAAGATGCTGGGCTTCGAAACCCTCACCCTCTGCCCCATCGACCGCCGCCTGATCGACACGTCCCTCATGCTGCCCGACGAGGTGAAGTGGCTAAACGACTATCACGCCCGCGTGCTGAAGGAGATCGGCGACTTTCTCGAGGGCGGCGAACTGGATTGGCTGAAGAAGGCCTGCGCGCCGATTTAGGTCATCACCATCCGCAACACCACCACGCTCACCACTCCGATGATGATCGTCAGCGCCAGCGGCACCTTGAGATAGGCAGCAATCGCCGTGATGCCGGCGGCCATCGTCTCGGCGGGGCCGGTGGCCAGAATTGTCGGCGCGATGACCGCCATCAGGATCGCGGGCGGCAGAGCGTCGAGCCCTGCCTTCAGGCGACCGGTGACGTTCAGGCCGTTGAGGAGGTAGAAGCCCGAGACACGCGTCGCATAGGTCGCGAGGGCCATCCCGAGGATTGCGAGCAGAGTGGCGGAGTCTGTCATGCCTCATCCCTGTGCAGCAGCGCCGCGCAAAGTGCGCCGGCGAGCCCGCCCGCTACGATGTACCACGCTCCCGGCAACATGAACTTGGCGAGCACGGCAGCAGCACCGCTCGCTGTAAGGATCAGCGCCGTGCTCCGACCCTTCCAGAACCCCATGAGGATCGAGACAAAAAGCGCCGAGAAGGCAAAGTCGAGGCCTATGGCCGCGGGGTCGCCGAGTGATCGGCCAAGCATTGCGCCGACGCCGGTCGAAACCGTCCAGCACGCGACCATCGGCAGCGACAGGCCGAGGTAGTAGGGCAGCGTCACCGGTTCGCTGAGTGCGCGTTTCTCCGAGAGTGCCCAACTCTCGTCCACCATCAGGAAGGCGACAAGCGGGTGCAGTGCACGTGGGATCGCCTCGATGTGACGCGACAGTGAAGCCGACATCAGGATATGCCGGGCGTTGACGATGAAGACCGTGAACGTGACCAGAAGCACCGGCACCGGATCATGCCACATCTCGATCGCCACGAATTGCGCGGCACCGGCAAACACCAGCGCGCTCATCAACACTGCTTCGAACAAGCTCAGTCCCTTGCCAGTGGCGAGTGTGCCCCACAGCAACCCGATGGGCGATGCGGCGACGAGGATGGGCGCAATCTCGGCGGCACCCGAGGCAAAGGCACGGCGGCGGGACATTATGAGTCAGCCAGCCTGAACCGCCCCGGTGTGACGCCAAGCCGCTGCTTGAAAACCCGCGTCAGGTGACTCTGGTCGGAGAAGCCGCAGGATGCCGCCACCTCCGTGGCGCTCGATCCGCCGCGAAGCAGGTCGCAGGCGCGGTGCACACGGCGGTCAATCAGCCAGTTGTGAGGCGTGAGGCCCGTTGCCTTGCGGAACACGCGGATCAGGTGGAAGGGGCTGAGGCCCGAGGCGCGGGCCAGCGTTTCAAGCTCGACCTGACCTTCCATATGGGCGATGAGAAAGGCCTTGGCCCGGCGTACCGCCGCAGGCTCATGCCCCGCAATGGTCATGGCACCAAGGCCGCCGGCATAGCGATCGATCATGTTGAGGAGAACGGACGTCAGCGCCTCGTCCACGCCCAGGGCTTCCGCCCCGCGCTCCAGCCCTTCATGTGCCCGCATGTAGCGGTTGGCGAGATCGGGATCGGGCGTCACGGGTGTGCGGAAGAATGGAGCCGACGCGCGCCGCCCGGTCTGCCCCTCGACGATCGATTGTAGCAGCGACGGCTTCGGATAGATCATGCGGTAGCTGTAGCCGTTCTCCTCGGGGATCGCGTCATGCACCTCGCCCGGATTGACGAAGCACATGTCGCCTGGTCCCGCTCGCACCAGCGTGCCGCTGATGCGATAGACGTTCTGCCCTCCCACCACTGTTCCGATGACATAGCTCTCATGCGTGTGCGGCGGAAACACATGGGTGCGGAACGTGGCGGTGAGGCACTCGAGCGATTGATGACGGTCCGAGCGCCAGAACGACGTGGCATCGGCGGCGGAAATCTCGTCAAGCGTATCGTCGGGGGCAAGCAGTCGCATGGGCCTTCTCTATCACACGTGCCCCGCCGTGCTTGGACAGGATTGCGGAAATGAGCGCGGACCGCCAATCCAAGACTCCATTGGACTTTGCCGCAACAAGAAGACTAGGGTTTCGCAATCTCTGCGATCATTGACTGCCCCAATCAAGGAAGCACCCTGCCATGGCCATCACATCTGGTATGATAATCGATTTCGAAGGCGAACTGTCCGACATCCCCCTTGGCCAGAATGGCGACATCACCCGCCTGAAGGACGGCGGCTATGCCGTGATCGCCGAAGCGGCGGGGCTGGGCGTTTCGGTCCTGCGCATTTTCGACGCGAACGGTGAGGAGGTGCGCAGCATCGGGTTCCAAGGCACCGCACCCGCCATCACGGGGTTGACCAACGGCGGCATCGGCGTGGCAACGATCGACAGCGATGGCAACATCGTGACACAGGTTGTTTCAAAGAACTTCCAGACGGTGTCCGCACCCTCGATCAGTGAAATTCCGCCGACCCATGTCGCGGTGAGCCTGGCCGCCGCCTCGAATGGAACATTCGTCATGGCCACGCAGGATGACTTCGGATCCGACAGCGATGTGACGCTGCACTTCCTCGATAAAGCGGGCGTCACAACGGCAATTACTGGAATCGAAAGCACGGGAGGAATTGACAGCCGCGACCCGGACGTGGCCGTTCTGGCAAACGGCAACGTCGTGTTCACCCGCACGGAACATGACCTTGTCACGGGCGGCACCAAGGTTGTCTTCTCGATCCTTGATGCATTTGGCAACGAGGTGGTCGCTCCCACCGATATCCCCGATAACAGCGACCCCGGCGAAAACCGCCACGCCCGCGTCGTGGCCACCGCAGACGGTTTTTCCATCGTCTATGAGTCCCGCGTGTTCAGCTTCCTCGAACTTGACATAAGGATGCGGACGTTTGACCTGAACGGAGTGCAGACAGGCGACCAGTTGATCACCAACAGCACCTTCGGCAGCACTGGCGACGATGACGGCGCCGACGACACCGCGCCCGAAATCGCCATTGGACCCGACGGCAACATTGCTATCACCTGGACAAGCAACGACGGCATCGATACCAACCCGATGCTGCTCGTTCTGGGCTCGAACCAGGGGGCACAGAACCTCGGCTTTGCCCAATCTGACAATCCTCAGGGCCAGCCGCTCGTCACCTTCTTCGGCACAGGCCAGATCGCCGCATACCATTTCGATGGCACGCAGAACGCGCTGTTGGGCGAGCACTTTTCGGGCTTCCGCGACAGCTTCGGCGGCAATGGCAATGATGTTTTCGTTGGCGACGACTTCGTTGACCTGATCAATGGCCTCCGCGGCCGCGACAGGCTGTCGGGCGCGGGCGGCGACGATAACGTTCAGGGTGGCGATGGCCAGGACACACTGTTCGGCAACGACGGCGACGACCTGCTGCAGGGCGAGGAAGGCGTGGGCGCAAATGGCGGCGGCGACCACAGCGACCGCCTCTTCGGCGGCAGTGGCAATGACACACTGGAAGGGGAAGATGGTAACGACCGGCTCATCGGCGGCACCGGCAACGATTTGCTGGACGGCGGCATCGGCGATGACTTTCTGGACGGCGGCTCACAGGCCGACACCCTCAAGGGCGGCAACGGCGAGGACACGCTGATCGGCGGCGCC
>NZ_JBGSOZ010000097.1:0-9247 GCF_041738905.1 Aestuariivirga sp. | reverse complement strand
GCCGCCGCCGTCCAGCGTGTCGCTGCCGCCGCCGCCCACCAGTTCGTCATCGCCCCCGCCGCCGTCCAGCGTGTCGCTGTTGCTCAAGCCCGACAGCGTGTCATCGTCCGCACCGCCGGTCATCACATTGGCGAGCGTGTTACCGATACCAGCGAAGGCGCCAGCGCCGGTGAAGCTCAGGTTCTCGACATTGCCGGACAGCGTCAGGGCGGAGAGCGAAGTCAGCACCGCGTCGGTGCCTTGACCTGCCAGTTCGAACACCTGGTCGCCCGCCTCGGTCACGACATAGGAGTCATCGCCAAGTCCACCCGCCATCTGGTCGTTGCCCGACCCGCCATCGATCACGTCACCTACCTTGCTGCCGATGATGGTATCATCCTTGATGCTGCCGAGGATGCGGACAACGTCGCCCGTGCCCCAGTTCACGAAGTCGAGGCCGGACAGATCGGCACGGGTTTCCCCGCCGAGATGCAGCGACAGGATGTCCTGGCCACCGCCAATGCCACCCAGGACCTGCGCCTTCAAGTCAATGCCGCCTGTCCCGAACTGCGCCATGGCGAATGCAGCTTCGGTCGTGGCCGTGCCATTGCCGAAGGTGATCTGCTCGATGGAGAGGACATCGGCAATGCGGAAGTCATGCACGCCGCCGCGGCCGATCACGATCGCATCGCGGTCCGCACCGCCGTCGATCACTTCGCCCGCCACCACATCGCCGGCCTTGAACATGAAGGTGTCGCCACCGCTCTCGCCCAGCAACGTGTCGCGTCCGCCGCCGCCGGTGATGATGTCGTCGCCGCCGTTGCCGTTGACTTCGTCATCAACGGATGTCGCCACAATCGTTTCAGACTGCGAACCACAAAAGAAACGTACGAGATCGTGGCCAGCGGTCCACTGCACGAAGGTTAGGCCGGAAAGGTCGATACTGGTGGAAGTGGCCATCAGGACGTCAAGTAGATCGCGGTCAGTTGCGCCTTCATTGCCATCGATGACGGCCTTGAGCGAGATGCCGGTGCCGAACTGTGCGGCATGGATGTTGGCCTTGCGTTCGCCGGAGCCGAAGTCAAAGAAGGACACGGTTTCGATGGAGACAATGGTTGCAATGTAGAACAGGTAAGATCCGGCATTGGTTAACTGCAGAGTATCTGTGCCCTCGCCGCCATCTATACGTTCGCCTGGCATGAGGTCAGCTGTCGACGTGTCGAAGGTGTCGTTGCCACTGCCACCGTAGAGTAAATCTGTCCCCAGGGCGCCGCGGATGATGTCGTTGCCGCCATTGCCGTTGATCGTGTTGCCGATCATGGTGCCGATAAGAATGTCATCAAAGCCGCTGCCCGCGATGTTCTCGAAGTTGAGGACGCTCTCGCTAACGCCGCTGCGGCTCCAGGTTCCAGCCGCGAGATCGACGCGGATCTGGCCTGATGTGCGCGGCGGCAGCTGGCTCAGGTCGAACGTGTCGGTGCCGAGGCCGCCGTCGAAGACATCGCCGTCGATCGTCGCATCGGACACCACAAGGCGGTCATTGCCGCCGGAGAGGCGGATCGTGTTCGTTGCTGTGGTCTCGGTGACGGTCTCGTTCCGGTCAGTGCCTTCGACATTCTCGAAGCTGATGATGGTGTCAGACTGCCCAGTGAGGGCCAGCGTCATGTGCTCATCGACAAGGTCGATGATCATCGTGCCAAGGCCGGTGGCGGTGCCGCGCAGGTCGAGCGTGTCGATCCCCGTACCGCCGTCGAGAACGTCGCCATTGGCGCCGTCCTTGTCCATGACGATGTCGTTGCCCTGGTTGCCCTCCACGCTGTCAGCGCCATTGCCGCCGTCGAGAATGTCGTTGCCCTTCGCCCCGAACAACTCATCCAGGCCATTGTTGCCATACAAGGTGTCGTCGGCAGTGGCGCCCCAAAGCGAGTCATTGCCGAGCTTGCCGCTCATCGTGGTGCCCAATGCATGGGCGATCAGCTGGTCGGAGCCGCTCGTCCCGTCCACGGTCGGATAGTAGGTTCTGTAATCATGAATGGCGACGGTCGCATTCCCGTCAGTTGTCATTTCCCTGATCAGCAACCGGCCGTCTGCAGTTGCTCCGAGGCTGCGGGTAAAGGATGAGTTTTCGAGTCCGGTGATTGTGTCGATCACGCCTCCCGACCCATTGAACACTGTGACGATGCTTGAATCGCCCTGCGTCAGCGTGCGGATCGCAAATTTCCCTTCGGCCAGCGCAACCATCGTGTACACCCCTTGGCGAGGCTGGATCGCAGGCGATGGCGTGACGGTCGAAGACCACGCGGTGCCATCTTCATTGTAAATTTGAAACTGCAAAACGATTGAAGATGACCCGTCGGTGGCAGGCGCCCGATACGCGACGAGAAAGCGGCCGGTGCTCAGGGTGATAACATCGGCATTGCCGCTCTGCGGGCTCTCCACTGCGAACGTATTGAGCACTTGCCCGCCGGACTCATCGAAGATCGAAACTTTCGCACGGTCGCCTAGGCCTCCGGGACCGCCGCTGGTGACGACAACAAATCCGCCATTCTGGAGTGCCGCAATCCTCCCGGTTGTATCGTCGGCACCATTGGGTCCGACCTTCAGGTCCGAGAGCAGCAACTCCCCATCAGCGTTGTAAATCTCGGCTCGGGACCTGACTCGCTCCATTTCAAAAATGGGTTCGATGAACGTCGTCTGATACAACCGGACGAAATTGCCATTGGCAAGTTCGACGATGGGGTCTGAACTGCTTTTCCTTGGAATGAATGAAGCATCAGTCTGCAGGGAACCATCCGCAGCATACTGGATGTGACCTTGGAATGTAGAGAGGAGAAAGCCGCCAGTTGAGAGTGGAAGAACGCCGTCAAGACTGCCGAAACTGTTGGAACCACCAGATTGGAAATCGATTGGGAAGGGCTCACCGAGCGGAATGCCTCCTGCGTCGAGTATATTGGCGATGTATTCGTCGACGCCTCCGTCTTGGTGACTTTCGGCACTTCTTTTCACCCCTATGACCAGGGTAGTGCCATTGGCAAGGCCGCACACCAGAAAGGGAGCGCCAAGGCTCGTCAACGCCACATCGGTTACCAGAAACGCGTCTTTCCAGATGGCCATCGTCGTCTCCCTGTTGTGAGCGGGGCCACCGTTTGCCGATGGCCCTCGCCTTTGACCCCGCACATGCAAGCGGCAGAAGGGGCATTGGCCGCATTCCAGGTCCGGAATGCAACCCTAGCTTTTCTTGTGGATCACGGTCTTGGCGTTTGGTAGATTTCGGGCTTGGCAATTGGCATACGGGGTGGGTATTGACAGGTGTCTACCGTTTTTCAGTCCGAAGCCCCGACCCGCTGGACAAGCGCAAGCTTGACGAGTGGAATGAGAACGTCCTGAAGAACCTGGTCAACTGCCGCTACAATCCCGCGGAAACCAGCGAAGCCTATCTGGCGGGCTGGGCCACCGATCTGGGCCGTATTCAGATTGGCCGAGTCAAAAGCTCCAGGGGATTAAGCCAGCGCGACAAGGCGTTGGTATCCGCGACCGAGGACGACCGCTTCAACCTGCTGGTGCCCGTGGGCGACGGTATCGTGTCCACCTCGCAACGGGGTGTTGAATGCAGCGCCGCTCAGGGTGGCATCGCCATGGTGCGGATGGAAGAGGCCGCCGACGTGGAATTTCACACCGAGAATGACAGCTATCTGGTGTTCCTGCCAAAGAAGGAATTGCTGTCGCGCTGCCCCGGCTTCAATGACCGCGATGCCGCAAGAGCGCTGCAGGGCGGGCCAGCCGCCGCCATGATCGGCGCCTACTTGCGGCTGGTGGAGCAACAGGGCGAGTCTGCACTCGGACTGCTGGCGCCCGCCATCACCAACCACGTGATGGACCTGATCCTGCTCTCGCTCGATGCCCGCAGCGACAACCGCGAAGCCGCCTCGCAAGGCATCAAGGCGGCGAAGGCCATGGAAGCCCAGGCCTATGTGAAAGCGCATTATGCCGATCCCGCTGCTTCGCTGGACCTCTGCGCCCGCCAGCTTGGCTGCTCGCGCAGTTACCTGCAAAAGGCCCTGGCCGCCGAGGGCAGCGGTTTTTCCGATATCCTGCGGCAGCATCGCATCGAAGCGGCCTGCGGACTGCTGCGGAGCGAGACCGGAGCCGGACGGCCCTTGATCGACATCGCCTTCAGTTGCGGCTTCATCGACCTCTCGACGTTCTACCGCGCCTTCAAGGCCGAGATGGGAATGCCGCCGGGCGAGTACCGGGACTCGCTGATGCAACGGGGCTGAGGGCACAAGCGATCCGGCGCCGGGCGTTGCGCGGAAAGACGCAAAGGCCCGGCGCAGGGTCGTCGAGAGTTGCGCGTGCCGCGCTATCCTTGAGTCGTCTTGATGATCGTCTGCTTCATGCGCGCGTCAAGGGCATCCCAGTGCGTCACGAACTTGCTCCAGCCATCCATGGTGAACACATTGAACATGCGGTGATAGTCCTCGTTCGACTTGGGGTAGTCCGCAAAATGCGCCGGCGCCACGAGGTCTTTCCGCGACATGAAGGATGACGATGAGTTGAGGAACAGTTGCTGGGTTTCCTGCTCCAGCAGATAGGCCTGGAACAGTTCGGCCAGCTCGGCGTGCTTGGTCCCGCGCACCTTCGCATACCAGTCGACATAGGTCGCGGAGCCTTCCTTGGGCACCGCCGCCGCAAAGTCGTCGCTATGCTTGGTGATGAAGTCATAGACGTCGGTCGAATAGGCCATGGCGACGGCGGCTTCCTCCTGGAACAACAGGTTGGCCAGTTCGGCGCCATCCTTGTACCAGCGCGCCGCCTTGAGCTTCTCGAGTTCGAGGAAAAGAGGCTCCATCTCCTCGGGCGTGCCATAGACCTCCTCGATGCCCGGCATCCTGTCCGACAGGATGGCCGGGATGCAGAGGTTCCAACCGAAGACGACGGAATCGAGGGTGATCTTGCCCTGGGCCTTCTCGTCCCACAGGCTCTTCCAGCTGTGCGGGTCCAGCCCCGTGCTCTTCGCGAGCAGCATCCAGAGCGTGCCGCCGCCGAAGGGCACGCCGTAGTTCTTGAAGGCGGGCCGGTTCTCGTCGAACCACGGATAGATTTCGGCAAAGCCCGGTATCTTGCTGCGGTCGGTTTCGAGGAACATGTTTTCGGCAAGGCCTGTGAGTGCGGTGTATTCATCCGCGACGATGAGGTCGAAGGGCGGATTGTCGGCCGGTGCCGCCTTGATCTGAGGGACCATCTGGTCCCAGCCGCCGACCGTCTCGGCCTTGGTGCCGTATTTCGCGTTGAAGCCTGCGATCACCGTGTCGCGGAAGGTCAGCTCATAATTGCCGGACCACGAGACCACGATCAGGCTTTCGTCCTTGAACGCCGTCTGCGCCGAGACGGGCGAGGCCCGTCCGATAATCGCCGGCATGGCCACGGCCGCCGTTGCCAGTTTCAGTACGCCACGCCGATTGAAATGCTGCATTCGTTCCTCCATGATTTTCTTGTTCGTCATTTTCCTCCGCTGCGCGAGCGGCGGGGCAGCATGCACGTTCGAGATCCGATGCGGGCGCCCTGCGGATCATGCCAGGGCTACAATTGCACTTTTACCGGATGAACTGGTGGACGAAGTCCTTGCCGAGGCCGACGCGCTCATAGTGCTTCTGCGCCGTCTCGATCAGGTAGAAATTGTCCTCGATCAGGGTCACCCTGTCCTGGTCGTCGAGGTAGAGCGTCGGCCCCTGGATGAAGAAGACGGTCTGCATTTCGTCATCGCTGTCGACCGTCAGCGTATGGATCTCGCCGGGCGGCTCCATCACGTATCCCCCGGCCTTCGCCGTCCAGCTGTGTTCGAGATAGCGCCATTCGCCCTTCAGCACATAGCCGTGCACCGGCGTCGAATGCTTGTGGCGGGAAAGCACACCGCCACGCTTGACGCGCAGCACTTCGCCATGGCCGCCACTGTTCATGTCGAAGAACAGCGGGCGGAACCAGACATTGGGTTCAAGCTCGACCCAGACGCGCTCGTCTTCGACGGGGTTCACGACAAGTTCGGGCCGCATGCCGAGTTCAGGCGTCAGCGGCGGGTCGAATGTCACATATTTTGACTTGGTCGGCTGGATGATCGTCACGGTCTGCACCCCTTTCGGATTGTCACATGGCGGAGCGTCATCAACGCTGCCGAATATTGCTTGCGGTCCTTCATTCGGCTGCCTTCGCCGGTGTCATCTCGGCGGTCAGCTTTTCGATGATCTTTCGCCTGCCCTCGTCGTCGAGCTTGCCGAGCTCGTTCATCAGCACCGGCTCGTCCACATGCTGGTTCCACCAGTCGATGGAGTTGGCGCCGAACAGGGCCCACTTGCCGACGAGCTGGCTGGTCACCTCGTTCGACGGGCCCATCACCCAGCCCGCCTTGGAATCGCGCACCAGCCTCTCAAGCCCGAGTTCGCGCATGTAGCCGCGCCCGCCGCAGGCCTGCAGCATCTGGTCCGAGACGTTGGAGGCAACACGCGTCGAGAGGAACTTGAGCTGGAAGCACCAAAGCGCGAATTTCGACCGCGGCATGGCATTGGGGTCCCGCTCGTAGATCTCCCAGCTGCCGTTCTCGGTGGCATCGTCGATGGCCTTGGCGAGCGAGAAGGCCGAGAGGCGCGAGGCCTCGGCATCCATGACGGCGCGGCCGAAAGAGTCCTGGATCGTGGGATAGTCGGCAACGCGGCGGCCATATTGCGCGTGGGTCTTGCGCATGACATGGCTCTTGGCGACATCGATGCAAGCGAGTGCCAGGCCGTTGTAGGCGCCCGCATACATGACCATGGCCAGTGGATCGATCGCCTCGTCGTTGGAGCGTGCGCCATCGCCCGGCGGGCCCACCATGCGATCGAGCGGAATGACCGCGTCGAACTCGGCGGGGCCGGACTGGTTTGCGTGCATGCCCATGGCATCCCACTTCCCGGCCGAGCCCTTCACCTCGTCCTTGTGGAACAGGAACACGGAGAGGTCGCCGTAGTTGCCGCCGAAGTTGGGGCTGGTCGTCTGCGTGACATACCAGTCGGCATAGCCGCTCGATGTGGTCCAGGCGGCCTTCTTGTGAACATGC
This sequence comes from Aestuariivirga sp., assembly GCF_041738905.1. Taxonomy (GTDB): domain Bacteria; phylum Pseudomonadota; class Alphaproteobacteria; order Rhizobiales; family Aestuariivirgaceae; genus Aestuariivirga. Next base: position 2,181 of record NZ_JBGSOZ010000097.1, on the reverse strand, counting down.
CAGCCGCCATCGACCCGCTTGGCCCCCGACATCTTGGGATACCAGAAATGGCCGCCCGTCTCAGGGTCGGTATAAGACGCGGTGCCGATCAGGCCTTCGCGGTCGATCCGCGGCAGGAGCGCCTCGATCTCGGGATTACCCTTGGCGCGGAAGACGAGGCCGGCAAGCGCCACCATGTGCATCATGTAGATCAGCGCCGTGGAGGGGCAGCCATAGCGGGCGATGGTCTCGGCCACCATCAGCGTGCCCACGGTGTTCTCGCCGCGGCAGCCATATTTCCGGGGCGCGATGATGCCGAGCAGGCCGAGGTCGGCCAGCGCCTTGATGTTTTCGCGGGGATAGGTGTTGTTGCGGTCGGCCTCGATCGCATTGGGCCGCAGGACGTCATGGCAGACCTTGATCAGGCGTTGCTGAAGGCCCTTCTGTTCATCGCTGAGAAACCATTGCGGATCGAACTCCTCATCGAGACCGAAATAGGAATCGGCACCCCACGGTTTTGTCATGAGCCTATGTCCTGCGAATGCGTTTCAGGACGACAATGACCGGAGACGTTTCCGCCGTCTCTCTGGATGCTGCGCCGATTGTCTGAATCTTGCTGCCTTGCATTCCTGGCACATCAGCTGCGGGTCAGGCGGCGCAGGGCGGTGGGCGACATGCCGGTGTGTTTCCGGAAGACCTGTCCGAAGTGGCTCTGGCTTTCGAACCCCACGCTGTTGGCGATCTCCAGGATCGACAGTGCACTCGTCTCGACCAGATGCCGCGCACGCGCCATGCGCCTTGCCGTGAGCCAGACATGCGGCGAGCGTCCCGCCGCCTGCTTGAAGGCGCGCGCGAAGTGGAAGGGGCTCAGCCCCACCACGGTGGCAAGTTCGGCGAGGCTGATGTCGTCCGCCAGGCGTTCCCCGGCATAGGCTGCGACGGCCTGCAACTGCGAGGGCGCAAGGCCGCCACTGCGAAACTCCTTCGCAGGCCCGCTACTGTGACGTCGCAACAGGTGATGGGCCAGGAACTGGGCGCCGGTTTCGACCATCATCGCTGAACCAGGCCCCGGCGCATTCAGCTCCTCGACAAGGCTCATGACGACGTGACGGATGTGATCGTCATCGACGGCGCAGCGATTCAGCACTTCCGTGCTGCGATAGCCAGCCTCGCCGGCAACCCGCGCGACCAGCCGCGGGTCGAGAAAGATGTGGGCCTCTTCCGTGGGATCACTCCAGCGCCAGGTGTTGGCCTGCCCGGCCGCCATGATGATCACCTGGCCACGGCGCACATCGGCCGCCATGCGCCCGCCGGAGAGAATGCCCTCCACTTGTATGGGTCCGCCCAGCGTGACGGAGACATAGTGATAGTCGATCTCGGGCGCCGGCACATAGTCCGGCAGGCCGGCGAAGCGGTGATGGCCGATGCCCAGCGACTGCCATTGCGCAAAGCCGCGGCTTCCGACGGGTTCTCCGTTCAACGCTGCAATCCAGCCGGTGAGCATGTCCATCACCTCCCTGCAATGTCGGTGAAGCCGCTGCCATCAGCTGCTCCATTCCCGGCAACAGATTGGGGCAACGGCCAGTCATTCGCAACGCTGAAACAGCGGACTGCACACGCCCCGCTGGCGGAGGCAGACGCCTTCACGGCAAGTGACGGGTGCCCGGTGAGCGCCGCACGGCGCGGATAGGCCAGAACCAGAAGCGTCTTCATCGCGGCGCTACTTGCCCGTGGCGGCCTTGAAGCTCTCGGCGTCGGCATAGGGGAACCACCAGAAGTCCTGGTTGGAGGCCTTCGGATCGATCATCACGAACTTGGTGTTCTGGAATTGCGCAAGCCCTTCCGACCCCAGCTGCCGGCCCATGCCGGAGAGCTTCCGCCCGCCGAACGCCAGGGCGTCATTGTCGAGCAAGGGCGCATTGATCCACAGGATGCCGGACTCGATCTCGCGCACGGCACGGAAGATCTCGTCATTGTCGAGCGAGTAGAGATTGCCGCCGAGGCCATAGCGCGAGCGGTTGGCGAGTTCGATGGCCTCATCGAAGCTCTTGACGCGGCAGATGGGAGCGACCGGCCCGAACGGCTCCTCGTTGATGATGTCCATGTCAGGCGTCACGCCCGACAGCACGGTCGGCTCGACAAACCAGCCGCGGTTGAGTTCAGCCGGGCGGCGGCCGCCGGTCTCCACCCTGGCGCCCTGCT
>NZ_JBGSOZ010000093.1:0-9787 GCF_041738905.1 Aestuariivirga sp. | reverse complement strand
ATTGCTTGCCGGCTGACGCCTCGCGGCGGGTGCGGTCGTGCGTGGCCCTCGGCAACATGCCGTATTCGGCCGTGACCCAGCCCTTGCCGCCACCCTTCAGCCAGGGCGGAACCCGCTCTTCGAGCGAGGCGGTGCACAGCACATGGGTGTCGCCAAAGCGCACGAGGCATGAGCCTTCGGCATGTTTCGTAAAGCCGCGCTCGAAGCTCACAGCGCGCAAATCGTCCGGATTCCGTCCCGATGGACGCATTTTGGTCAGTCCTTGTTGCGAAAGAAGGCCTTCTAGCCGCTCGATTGACCCGCGCCAACTTGATTTCTACATTATAGTCATGAGCATGATCCCGCCGAAACCCATTACAGAAGACCGCCTGACCGGCATTGCCGGGCTGGACCAGCGCTCGCGCGACATCTTCCGCCGCCTTGTCGACACCTATCTGGAGACGGGGGAGCCCGTGGGCTCCCGCACCATTGCCCGCATCCTGCCGTCGAACCTGTCGCCGGCCTCAGTGCGGAACGTGATGATGGACCTGGAGGACGCAGGGCTGATCTTCTCGCCCCACACGAGTGCTGGCCGCGTGCCGACCGAGCAGGGCCTGCGCTTCTTCATCGACGCGGTGATGGAAGTGGGCGCCATGACCACCGACGAGCGTGCCCGCATCGATGCGCAAGTCGCGGCATCGAATCGCCAGCGGCGGATCGAGGACGTGCTGGGCGAGGCCACCACGTTGCTCTCCGGCCTGTCGCATTGCGCCGGCGTCATCGTCACTCCCAAGATCAATGCCCGCCTCAAGCACATCGAATTCGTGAACCTGGGGCCGGGCCGGGCGCTGGTCATTCTCGTCGGCGAGGACGGCAGCGTGGAGAACCGCGTCATCGAGGTGCCGCCGGGCCTGCCGCCCGCCACCTTCATCCAGGCGTCGAACTATCTCTCGACCCGTTTTCAGGGCAAGACCATCGATGAGGTGCAACGCTTCGTCCGCGACGAGATGCAGAGCCTGCGCCGCGAGCTCGACGAGATCTCGGCCCGGATCGTGGAGGCCGGCATCGGCCAGTGGTCGGGTGAAGCCGACATCGACGACAAGACCCTGATCGTGCGGGGGCAGGCCAATCTCATCGAGAACTCGACTGCCGCCAATGACCTGGAGCGCATCCGCAAGCTGTTCGAGGACATCGAGAACAAGAAGGAGCTGGTGCAGCTTTTGGGTGCGGCCGAAGTGGGAGAGGGGGTGCGGATCTTCATCGGCTCCGAGAACCGGCTGTTCTCGCTCTCGGGCTCGTCCATCATCGTGGCGCCCTACCGCAATGCCGAGGAGAAGATCGTCGGCGTCATGGGCATTATCGGCCCCACCCGCATGAACTATGCCCGCATCATCCCCATGGTGGATTACACCGCCAAGGCCATTGGCCGCCTGCTCACTTGAGCGTCCGGCAGGGGAAACACCGCTCGTGACGCTGAACAGGGTACTGCTCTATGCGAAGGATGTGGCACTGACCGTCCGCTTCTACGAACGGTATTTCGGCTTCGAGGCGACGCGTGAGGATGGCGACCGCATCGTCGAACTGGTCCACCCTCAAGGCGGGGCACGCCTTATGATCCATCAGGCGGCCAAGGGCCAGCGGCAAGGACAAGTTCTCGTCAAGCTGGTCTTCGACGTGGAGGACGTCCAATCCTTCTGCGACAGGTGCCGGGCAGATGGCCTGGCGTTCGGAGCCGTGCATCATGCGGATGGCTACGTCTTTGCAAATGCAAAGGACCCCTGCCTGAACACGATTTCCGTCTCAAGCCGGGCATTCAGAGGGCGCGCCTGATGCGTCCTCACGCCTTCACTTGATTTTTCGCGGCAGGCAGCCGATATGGCGTTCATTCCTGAAATCAATGGACTGGAAACCATCAGTCATGGCTGACGAAACCAACGCACCTGAGCAAGCCGCACATGAGCACGTCGAAATCGAATCGCCGATGGACGTCGAGCCCGATCCCAAGGACATCGAGATCGCACAGCTCAAGGAAGAGGCCGCCCAACTGAAGGACCGGCTGCTGCGCACGGCAGCCGACATGGAAAACCTGAGGAAGCGCGCCGAGCGCGAAAAGGCGGAGGCGACACTCTATGCCGCCACCAATTTTGCCCGCGATCTCCTGGGCGTGGCCGATAACATGCAGCGGGCCCTTGCGGCGATGAGCCCCGAGGCGAAGGATGCGGCGGACGATGCCACGAAGAACCTGCTGGCCGGCATCGAGCTGACGGAAAAGGACCTGCTCAACGTGTTCCAGCGCTACGGCATCCGCCGGGTGGAAACGGTGGGCGCCAAGTTTGACCCCAATTACCACCAGGCGCTGTTCGAAATGCCGACGAGTGCCCATCCGCCCGGTACCGTCGTCCAGGAAATGCAGTCCGGCTTCGCCATCGGCGAACGCTGCCTGAGGCCCGCGATGGTGGGCGTGGCGAAGGCCGAAGGCTGATCAGGCCAGCAACTGCCGATTTCAAGGATGGCCGGGTCCCTGATCCGGCCATTTCCATGTGGCGCGGCAGCTGCGTGGCAAGTCAAACCATCGCGGCCAGTTCGCTCAGGTCCTTGATCAATGCGGCGGGCTTCCCCGGGATGCGGTCGTCCTTCAAGCCGAAACGGTCTACCCGCACGACCTGGAAACCGAATTGCGCTGCGGCCTGAGCGTCCCAGGTGTTGGCGGAGACGAAGCAGATCGATGGCGCGTCGTGGATCTGCAGCTTCTGCATGGCATGGCGGTAGACGCGGCGGCTCGGCTTGTAGATGCCGACATCCTCGACCGAGAGCACCATGTTGAAGAGCTTGTCGAGGCCCGCATGGCGGACGGCCGCATCGAGCATCGACGGACTGCCGTTGGAGAGAATGGCGGTGAGCTTGCTGCGGCCCTTCACGGCCTCAAGCGCGGCGGCCACCTCCGGATAGGCCTCAAGCTTGAGGTACAGCGCCATGATCTCATCCTTGAGACCCTGCTCCTTCACGTCATATTGCTCCAGAGCATAGTCAAGCGCGTCGCTCGTCACGTGCCAGAAATCGGCATGCACACCCATCAGGCTGCGAAGCCATGTGTATTCGAGTTGCTTCTGCCGCCACAGTTTCGAGATCGCCTCCGCGTGCTCGCCGATTTCCGGCGCCAGCTTCCGCATCGGCCCGTGCACGTCGAACAGCGTGCCATAGGCGTCGAACACCACCGCCCTGATTCCCTGCAGCTTCGTCATCCTGCCGCTTCCTCTTTCTGCCACTGGTGGGTATGCTTAGCGCAAACACGGGAGGTGCAAAATGCCCCATGACGGACATCACCACGACCACGATGACGAAGGCTCGGAACTCTCTCCCCTTGCGCTGAGGGTGAAGGCGCTGGAATCGCTCCTGGTCGAGAAGGGTTATGTCGACCCTGCCGCCCTCGACGTGATGATCGAGACCTACGAAACGAAGATCGGCCCGCGCAATGGCGCCCGCGTGGTGGCGAGAGCGTGGACCGATTCCGCATTTGCCGATTGGCTGAAGCGCGATGCGACTGCCGCCATAGGTTCGATGGGTTACGAAGGCCGCCAGGGCGAGCACATGGTGGCGCTGTTCAATACCCCCGAGACCCACAACATGGTCGTTTGCACGCTATGCTCCTGCTACCCGTGGCCGGTGCTGGGCCTGCCGCCCGTGTGGTACAAGTCGATGCCCTACCGCTCGCGTGCCGTGATCGAGCCGCGCGAGGTGCTGAAGGAATTTGGCGTCAGTCTGCCCGAGGGCAAGGATGTGCGTGTGTGGGATTCGACAGCCGAGATCCGCTATCTGGTGATCCCTGAGCGGCCGGAAGGAACGGGCGGCATGAGCGAGGAGGACCTCGCCAATCTCGTGACGCGCGATTCGATGATCGGCACCGGCGTGGCGAAGTCTCCGGCATGAACGGCCCGCACGACATGGGTGGATTCACCGGCTTCGGCCCGGTGATTCCTGAGGCCGGCGAACCCGTCTGGCACCATGACTGGGAACCCCGCGCCTTCGCGCTGGTGCTCGCCATGGGCATGACCGGATCATGGAACATCGACATGGCCCGCCACGCCCGCGAGCGGCAGCCGGCGATGACCTATTGGCGATCGAGCTACTACGAGATGCGCCACTATGCGCTGATCCTGCAACTGGTGGAGCTTGGCCTCATCACCGCGATGGAGGAAGAACAGGGCAAGATGGTCGTGCCCCCCAAACCGGTGAAGCGTGTGCCAACTGCCGCTATGATACCCGGCATCCTTGCATCTGGCGGCCCTGCCAATCGCCCCAGCAACCGGGCTGCGGGTTTCATCACGGGAGCAAAAGTCCGTGCACGGAACATCAATCCTTCAGGCCACACGCGGCTCCCCCGCTATGCACGCGGCAAGCTGGGTGAAGTCATCGCCGTTCACGGCACACATGTGTTTCCCGACTCGAATGCCCATGGCAAGGGCGAGGATCCGCAATGGCTCTACACCGTGCGCTTCACCGCCCGCGAGCTGTGGGGGAAAGAGTCACCCGATTCCGTCTGCATCGACCTGTGGGAACCCTATCTGGAGGCAGCGCAATGAACGGTGCTCATGACTGCGGCGGCATGATGGGATATGGCGCGGTCGTCGTTGAAACCAACGAACCTGTTTTCCATGCCCCATGGGAAGCCCGCATGTTCGCGCTGATGTCGGCCGTTGGCGATGTCGGTGGCTGGACGCTGGACGAGGACCGCAGCGCCTGCGAGTCGATGCACCCCGGTCACTACATCACGTCGAGCTATTACGAGCACTGGCTCCACGGCATCGAGACGCTTCTCCAGAAGCATAGCCTCGCCTCCGAAGCTGAGATCGTTTCGGGAAAGTCCGAAGCCCCGGGCAAGCCGGTGACGCCCACCTCCGCCGAAGCCGTCTGGCCCGCCGTCACCGCGAAAGGAAGCTATCGGCGCGATGTGAACACGGCAGCGCGATTCGCGCCGGGAGACAAGGTGCGTGCCCGGCTCATCAATCCGTTCAGCCACACGCGGCTGCCGCGCTATCTGCGGGGCCACGCGGGCGAGGTCGTGGCGGTCCATGGCGCCCATGTGTTCCCCGATTCCAATGCCCACGGCGGCGGCGAAAACCCGCAATGGCTCTACACCGTGCGCTTCCGCGCATCCGACCTCTGGGGCAATGGCTCGCGCGATACAGTTCACGCCGATCTCTGGGAGCCCTATCTTGAAGCTTGCTGAATCACCGCTTCTGCCGAAGGACAATGACGGCCCCGTCTTCGCAAGGCCCTGGGAGGCGCAGGCCTTCGCCATGGCGGTGAAGCTGAACGAAGCGGGTGTCTTCACTTGGGTGGAATGGGCCGAGACGCTGGGCGCCGAACTCAAGGCCCAGCCCGAGCGCCCCTATTACGAAAGCTGGCTCGCCGCTCTCGAAAGGCTGGTCGAGGCCAAGGGCGTGATGTCGGAAGGCGAACGCCTCGCCCGCGTCGATGCTTGGGACCGTGCCGCGAAGGCCACGCCCCACGGCCAGCCCATCACGCTCAGCCGAGATTGAGCAGCCACGGGAACTGCTCGATCAGCCAGTAGGAGACAGACTGTACGCCCCCGGTGATGAACATGAAGCCCGAGAGAACCAGCAGTGCCCCAGCAATTTTCTCAACTGTCTTTAGGTGCTTCCGGAAGCCGCTCATGAAGCCCATGAAGGTACCAACGCCCGCCGCAGCCAGCATGAAGGGAATGCCGAGCCCAGCTGAATAGACCGCAAGTAGCCCAGCGCCTTTCATGACATCCTGCTCACTTGCGGCAACCGTCAGGATCATTCCTAGCACCGGCCCGATGCAGGGTGTCCAGCCGAATGCGAAGGCAAGCCCGATCAGATAAGCCCCGGCCAAGCCGCCGGGATGAGACTTGTGATGATAGCGAACTTCACGGGATAGCCACAGGAAGCGGAACGCGCCAAGGAAGTGCAGCCCCATAAGGATGATGATCAGGCCTGCGGCCGATGTCAGCGGATTAAACGCAAAGCCGAATACTTCGACGCTGCGGGCCAGTTCGGTCCGCAACATGCTGCCCACCAATGAGGCACTCGCGCCAAGAGCAATAAACACTGTGGAGAAACCCAGCACGAACAGGAACGCTGCCAGCAGTGTGCGCCGCCGTTCCTCGTCAGGCCGGGCTTTGTTGTCGACCAACTCCTCCAGCGATGCGCCGGTGATGAAGCACAGGTAGGGCGGCACCAGCGGCAGCACGCAGGGGCTGAGGAAGCTGATGGCGCCCGCAAAGAGGGCAGCGCCGATGGAAACGTCGAGGTTCATGGCCCCATCACTTGGCAGGCGAAGCGTGCCGGCGCAACTCACCCCATGGCCGCAGGACATCACGTCTCCGTCAGGCTTGACAGCGCACGCTCGACGCGTATGTTATATTATAACATTACATATGGAGCCTGCCCCATGCGCCTGATCATCCCCGCCCTTGCTGCCATGCTCGCCGCCAGCCCTGCCCTTGCCGCGCCGAAGGTCATCGCCTCGGTAGTGCCCGTGCACAGCATCGTCTCCGCCGTAATGGGCGATCTGGGCCAGCCGGAGTTGCTGTTGAAAGGCTCGATGTCGGAGCATCGGGCAAACTTCACGCCGTCTCAGGTTTCGGATCTCGGAAAGGCCGACTTGGTCTTCATCGTGGGCCATGGGCTTGAGGCGAAGCTGGCGCAGATCGGCGGGTCCGAGGCCGTCAATGGCAAGAGCTTCGTGGAGTTGTCGGAAGCGCCCGGCGTGAAGACCCTTCCCATCCGCGAAGGCGGCACCTGGGAGGCGCATGACGAAGCCCATGAGGATGAAAAGGAAGAAGCGGGACACGGCCACGATCACGAGAGGGAAGAGGCGGGCCATGACGGTCATGCCGAGGGCGTCCTCGCCTTCGATCCCCATGTGTGGCTGGACCCGGAGAATGCCAAAGCGATGGCAGCGGCTGTCGCTGCGGAACTGGCCAAGGCGGACCCCGCCAATGCCGCCGCCTATCAGGCCAATGCCAAGGCCTTCGAAGCCTCGCTTGATGCCGTTACGGCCGAGATCTCGGCGGAACTCGCACCCGTCAAGACGAAGCCCTACATCGTCTTCCACGACGCCTACCAGTATTTCGAGGCGCGCTTCGGCCTCTCGGCGGCAGGTTCGATTTCGGACGTCTCCGCCAAGGCCCCTTCCGCCCAGCGGCTCGAGGAAATCCGCAACAAGCTGAAAGCTACCCAGGCCGAATGCGTGTTCCGCGAGCCGCAGTATGACAGCAAGGTTGTTGCCACCGTGATCGAGGGAACGCCCGCGCGCGAGGGCGTACTCGATCCCCTCGGCGCCGATGTCGCGCCGGGTGCCGGAGCCTACCGGCAGATACTGCTCAATCTTGCCGCCAGCCTGAAAGCCTGCCTCTCCGCCTGACGTCCAGCCTTCACTTTTTTGCCGCATTGCTCCATCATTCCCTCCAGAGATCGAGAGAGTGAGCAATGACCTTGAGACGCTGGACAACTGCATGGGCCATTCTTGCATGCGCGCTGGGCGCCTCGGGACCTGCCGTGGCGCACCCGCACGTGTGGGTCAACATGCGCTCCGACGTCGTCTTCAACGATCAAGGCCTCATCACCGCATTGAACCTCATGTGGACCTTCGACGACAACTACGCGCAGATGGCGATCGACGGGCTCGATGCCAACGGCGATGGCGTCTACAGCCCGGATGAGCTTGAGCCACTGACCAAGGAAAACATGGCATCGCTGAAGGACTATGATTACTTCACCGTGATGCGCTTCAATGGCGAGAAGCAGGCCCTGGGCGAGGTCACGGAGTCCGGCCAGATCTGGTCGAACGACAAGCTGGCGCTCCACTTCCAGGTTCCGCTCAAGACGCCGCTCGATCCTACCAAGGGAGAGTTCGTGGCGAAGGTCTACGATCCGGACTTCTTCATCGCCATCGACTATGTGAAAGACGACCCCGTCAGCGTGATCGGCAACATTCCGAAATCCTGCAAGCTGGTGGTGAAGCCCGTCCCGACGGACGCCGAAGTGGAAGAGACACGCGCCATGCTCTCCACCAAGGGCCCCGACTGGAAGCCCGAGAACAACGAGGACTTCGGCGCCGTCTTCGCCCAGCCCGTGACCATTCAATGCAAGGCCTGACACGGGCGCTTCTCGCCATCATCGCCGTCGCATTCATCTGGCTGTCGGCATTGCCGCCCGCTATTGCTCAGTCCACGGAACAACCGGTGGCGCAGGACACGGCGCCGGCTGTCAAGATCGACCGCAAGAAGCTGCTGGTGCAGCCGCGCAACAAGGATGGCACGGTCAGCCAGGTCTCCTTCTTCGATGATCCCGTGCTCTGGGCGCGCGAGATGCAGCAGTCCTTCTACAGCAGGATGTCGGGCACCTTGCGCCAGATGAAGGGAAGTTCCGCCTTTGCCGCCACCTGGACTCTGATGCTGCTGAGCTTCGGCTATGGCGTGTTCCATGCCGCAGGGCCAGGCCACGGCAAGGCGGTGATCTCCGCCTGGCTTCTCGCCACCGAGAGCGAATTGAAGCGCGGCATCCTCATCTCATTCATGAGCGCTCTGGTTCAGGCGCTGACCGCCATCGCGCTGGTGAGCGTGCTGTTCCTCGTGGTCGCCAGCGTCGGCTCCACCGCGCGCGACGTGGCGGGCGTGCTGGAAAGCGCCAGCTATGGCCTGATCGGCGTGATGGGGCTTTACCTCGTGTGGACTGCACTCAGGATGCTCTGGCCCGTGAGAACGCCTGAGCCTGCCGCCTTTGCAGGCGTCACGCCGAAGCAGACCATCCAGCTTCACAGCTTCGAAACATTCGAGCCGATGAAAACTCAGGGCACCTCGGCCGACCACGTTCACGGACCCGACTGCGGCTGCGGCCACGCGCATCTCCCGGATGCGCAGGATCTTCGCGGTGACTGGTCCCTGGCGAAGGCTTTCTCGCTGGCCTTCGCCGTCGGCATCAGGCCCTGCACCGGAGCCATTCTCGTTCTCGTCTTCGCCAACGGGCTGGGGCTTTACTGGGCGGGCATTTTCTCCACCTTCGCCATGGCGGTCGGCACCTTCATCACCGTCTCCGCCATTGCGGCCGTCGCCGTCTATTCGAAGCGGCTGGCGGCCAGGCTGGTGCGCGGCAATGGCCGCCTCATGGAGTGGCTGGGCTTTGGCCTCAGGCTCGGCGGTGGCGCTGCCATTGCCTTTCTCGGAACCATCCTGTTTCTGGGCTCGTTGGGTTCCACCAACGCAATGATGTGATAACCATGCTGCGTAATCAATGGGTCGTTCTGGCGGGCTTCATCGTGCTGTGCCTCGCCGTCGGATCCCTCGGCGGCTTTGCCGTCTCCGCCTCGATCGTGGAATGGTATCCCACCATCAACAAGCCCTCGTGGAACCCGCCGAACTGGCTCTTCGGGCCAGTGTGGACGGTGCTCTACGTGATGATGGCGGTCGCCGCCTGGGGCGTGTGGCGGTCGAAGGACCGGATCGGCCCCGCCATGATCCTGTTCTTCTCGCAACTGGCGCTCAATCTCGCGTGGTCCTTCCTGTTCTTTGGTGCGCGCTCGCCGTGGCTGGGCCTCGTCGAGATAACGTTCCTCTGGCTGGCGCTGGTCTTCACCATCGTCGCCTTCTTCGGCCGCGTCACATGGGCGGGATGGCTGATGCTGGGGATGTCCCGTACTCTGTTGAAAATGCCAAGGCTGGCGTCGCTGGTTGAACCTTATGCAGCATCGGCCAAGCGGTCAACTGCATGGGAGGCTGGCTGCTCGGTCCGATGGTTTTGAAGTGCGGCCTTGAGGATTGGCA
>NZ_JBGSOZ010000078.1:0-2289 GCF_041738905.1 Aestuariivirga sp. | reverse complement strand
ATCGAAGTGTTCGGGCAGTAACGGGCAGACATCACGGCTTTGGCGGACCGGTGACGCAATTTGCCAAGGCTGGGTCTTGCCAAAGTTGCCAATTCGCGCAAAACTCGAACTAAATAGGCCGGCCATCCGGTGTATGTCGGTCGACAACACGCTCTGGGGCGGCGACGTCGCCGATCCCACCAAGACCGATGAGGACACACAGGCGATCCGCACCATCAACGCCAAGGTCGCGAAAGACCCCCGCGTCGAAATCTGCATGACCCCGATTTGCGACGGACTGACGATGGCAAGGAAGGTTTGACAGAAAGTCATGTCGCGTCTGCTCCTCATTATAGGAGGTCCTCGCTACCTTTCAGTTGGCGACGAGTTAGCGTTCTTTGATAGGTTCAAGTCAATTGCAGCTATTGGATCTGTAGCCGGAAGCGGGAAGCACATGCATATCCAGTTGAAGCGCCAACCCAGTGACAAAGACCTCAGAGAACTCGTAGCTCTGTTCTTCCGGTACAATGTAAACATGAAGCCGCTTGCAGCGTTGCGTACCAAGCGCAATGCCAGATGGTTCTCTGACAACCCGGACGCATTCTGGTACAAGAAGGTGTTTGGCGGGAAGGCAGGGATTCAAACCTGAGCAATCAAAGATAGTTCGTTGGTGGGTCAGTCTGAATTTCGCTCGACGATCAGTGCCCGTACCCGGGCCAGTTGATGAAGGCGCTTGTCCCATGATTTTCGTAGTTCGGCCCTAAGGCTCATTCGGGCGGCAAGTTTCTTGCGCATCTCGCATCGTGCGATTTCGGCATCGAGTTGTTCTAGTGATAGGTTCAAGAGGTCTTCGTCTAAATGCAGAAAGCCAGACCGCCTACGCACTGTGAGAGCCTCGCTTCATATTACATTCACGCGTCCGATCGCACTCGGCTTCTTCAGCCTCGCCAAGACCAGCTACGTAGCCAATCTCCCAAAACTGATCTTATACGCCAACAGCATTGCAGGTGACTTTCGCAACCTAGAATGTACCTTGCTGAAATTATAGCTTGATCCGTCCCGGATTTCCACAATGGCCAAGTTGGGAAGACTTCAGACTGACTCATGACCGATAGTTCTCGCCCCTTGCCTTTCCTCCGCACTCCCTCTATAGGCCGCTCCGTTACTTCAACTCACACGCGGGGTCAGGCTCCGGCACACGAGGGAAACCTCCACATAGTGCCAGATCCATCCGGTGCCGGGAACTCCCGGTAACTCAGTCCCGCGGCGGATCAACCGGAAAAGGACCGACCGCATGTCACTGCCAGATTTCACTATGCGTCAGCTTCTTGAAGCTGGCGTTCACTTCGGCCACCAAACCCACCGCTGGAACCCGAAGATGAGGAATTTCATCTACGGAAGCCGCAACGGCATCCACATCATCGACCTCTCGCAGACTGTTCCGATGCTGCACCAGGCGCTCCTCGTCGTCGCTGACACGGTCGCCAAGGGTGGCCGCGTGCTCTTCGTCGGCACCAAGCGTTCGGCCGCCGAGCAGATCGCTGATTCCGCGAAGCGCTCTGCGCAGTACTATGTGAACTCCCGCTGGCTCGGCGGCACGCTCACCAACTGGAAGACCATTTCGCACTCGATCAAGACGCTCCGCACGGTGGACGATACGCTCGGCAAGGAGCATTCGGGCCTCACCAAGCGCGAAATGCTCGAGATGACCCGCACCAAGGAAAAGCTCGACAAGTCCCTTGGCGGCATCAAGGACATGGGCGGCACGCCCGACCTGCTGTTCGTGATCGACACCAACAAGGAACAGATCGCCATCAAGGAAGCCAACCGCCTTGGCATCCCGGTGATCGCGGTGATCGATACGAATTCCGATCCCGCCGGCGTCACCTATCCGATCCCCGGCAACGATGACGCGGGCCGTGCGGTCGCTCTCTATTGCGATCTCATCAGCCGCGCCTGCATCGAGGGCATCTCGCTCGCGCAGTCCGGTTCGGGAGTCGACATGGGCGCCTCCGAGAACCCGATGCCTGAAGAAGTGCCGGCCGCCTAAGCCAAGGCTCCGTACCGTAATCAAACTGTCACGGGGCCTGCCGATTGAAGCGGCAGGCCCCGGCGTTTCAAAACACATGAGGTAGAACATGGCCGACATCACGGCTGCGATGGTGAAGGACCTGCGCGAGAAGACCGGCGTGGGCATGATGGATTGCAAGGCGGCGCTGGCCGCCACGGCTGGCGACATGGAAGCCGCCGTCGACTGGCTGCGCCCCAGGCCGTCGATGGCGGCGCGCGCGATCAGGTCGCAATACAGCG
>NZ_JBGSOZ010000077.1:0-55946 GCF_041738905.1 Aestuariivirga sp. | reverse complement strand
CGAAGTGTTCGGGCAGTAACGGGCAGACATCACGGCTTTGGCGGACCGGTGACGCAATTTGCCAAGGCTGGGTCTTGCCAAAGTTGCCAATTCGCGCAAAACTCGAACTAAATAGGCCGGCCATCCGGTGTATGTCGGTCTAATGAGCGATGTCTGGAGCGATCCGGACAAAGCGGATGGGTCGCCTTGGAAACGGCTCGCCAAGCTCGCAGACAGCCATAGCGATGTCAGCGGAATGCAGCCTTGGTGGGTGTTGGAGGGGGCGGAAATCACCCGCCACGTATTCGAACGGCCCTTTGGGCGCGACATCGCGCGTTTCGCGCAGCTCAAGGAGCAGCGCATGATCTATCGCTTGGCACTTGGGCAGCCCAACCAAGAGGATTTCCTTGAAATCTTGTCTCGCGGCGGTGCTGCCACCCGGACGCTGTTGCATCCACTAGTGCTTGATTTGTCCGCGATGGGCCTCCGGCAGGTGTCGCCAGTTGACGGGAGGCCTCCGTCCGTTGACGCGAAGAGTTAAGCGCTGCCGATGATCCGCAGGCGCATCGCGCGCGTTTCCAGCAGATAGGTGTCGACGCCGGCAAGCAGATGCAATCCTTCTTCGCCGATGGCTTGGCGGGAAAGGCCGGGCTGCACAATGCGAACGTCATACTCGAAACGATGGTCTTGCCATCCGGCTTTCAGCTTCTTAATTGCGGCCGCCGATCCCCGTTCGATGCGGGAGCTGGCCCCCCGGTCGCGGCGCATCTGTTCGCGCTTCAACATGTGCTGAAGCATCCGGTTAGGTCGATCGCGCCATCTTGCCGACTTCTGGGCTTGTCCGCAGACTTCGTAGAGGTCGCTCAAGCGAGTTCCGGGCGTGTCAGTCCCTGAGTATTTGCAGTGGAACAGCGTCACCGACACGGCGCTGTCTGTGATGCGCAACGCAACGACGTCGGCGATCTCACCTTTGCCGTCGTCGTCGAAAATGACGTCATAGGGCTCGGCGTCTGCCAATAAAGTTTCAATGACAAGACGCTGGACGGAATCGGCGCGCTTCTCGACGCCCTGCGCTTCGGCGCGGATGTTGGTTTTCGACCAATCCCACGCTTCAATTTTCTCAGGGGGATAGGGCTGGACCGTCTCGCCTTCGGGCAGAGCATAGAGATGGCTGTAGATCAGCAGGGAGCCATCACCGAAATCGATCTGTGGCGCTTCGTCTGCAAAGGACTCCGAAAGCGTCTGGATCTTGCTTCCAACCTTGATGATCGCTTTTGGTCCGCCGCGCTGTGGATAGCGCGCGCCCCCGTCCGTGAAGACAATCTCAAATTCGGCGGACTGGTCGTCGCTGCGCACTGCAAAGCGCAGCGGACCTGTCCGCGCATTGCCGAGCAGTTCGATGTCGCATTCCGTGAAGATGACGGGCTTGTCGCCGAAGGTGATCTCGATCCGGTCTTCGATCTGGGTCAGGAGTGATTCAGGCCAATGAATCGCCACGGGCGGGACGGCGGGGCGGTCACTGATCTGGCGCGGTCGCATCGCGCTCTTGAATACCCCGTCCGTGGTGATGCCCGGATCATTCACGGCGCGGCCGACATCCTGACACCAGTCGACCCAGTCGGTGAGATCCCGCACTTTGGAGATCGACCAGAACTTGCCCTTGGCCGAACAGCCTCGCGATGCCGGCGCGCCGTCGAGGAACCCTGTGGCGAAGACGTTGTTCTTGATCCGTGATTGCGATTTGGCGCTATCGAGTCCGTCGGCGACGTCGACGCCCATGTACATGGAGTAGCGAACACCGCGACCCTGATGGTGCGTGAGCCCGAGGTTGCGCAGGATCAGGCGCTTGAAACCGTGGAGGCTACGAAATACCTCCTCACCCTCGACCCGGCGGGCCGTTTCGCCGCAAACGGCCCTGGCCAGCCGATCGAAGGGCCCCTTGGCCGAGCTGCTGATGTAGAGCAGGCCGCTTGTCTGGTCCCAATGCAGCATGTGCAGGTCCCAGGTCACATTGACGGCCTGCTGCGCCGTCGTCCAGCGTGCCTGCTCCTCTGCCCGGGTCACGAAGATCGCCACGCGCTGATGCGGATTGAACTTCATACCGAGGTAGAAGCCCGGATCGTAAAGCTCCTCGGCCTGAAAGGGGTCCCAGCTCTCGCATGACGTCCGGTACACGACTGCGTTCATCTTCGGTTCGAGCGTCTGCAGCGGGATGTCGTTGAGGTCTCCGGTGAAACCCTTGAAGATCTCGGCGCGCCTGACCTGACGCTCGATCTTGGCCGAACTCAGCGCCTCGACCAGCGCGTTCCAATCGGCGTCTTCGGCATAGAGCTTGGCGAGCGAACGATCGATGTCGTCAATGCCGGTGTTGGCGATGACGGTCGCATCCCCCAAAGTCGGATCTTGGCGGGTGAAGCGGCCAACAAACTGGATCGTCACGGCGACACTCTTGTGGTGGTCGTGCAGCGCCGCGATTTTCAACTCGGGAAGGTCGAACCCTTCACCGAGCATATCGACACAGATGATGATCCGGCTTTCGAACCTTCGCAGCGTCGAAAGGTTTTCGCGCCGCTCCCTGAGCGCCTGCTGGCTATGGACGATGACCGGGCGATATTGCGGATAGGCTGTGGTGTAGAGACCATGCAGGTGTTTTGCGCGCTCGATCGTGCTGCAGCGGGCCATGGCCAAATGGTTGAGGCCGGCATCGAGATCGGCGGCGAGGACTTCTCCGAGCTTGTCGATGATCGCCAAGTCGGCATCCGGACGATCGAGGCCGAAGACCGCTTCGAACCGGATCGGTTTGAAATAGCCTTCTTCCTGCGCCTTCTTCAGCGGATAGGTGTAGATGAATTCACCATCCACGCGCCGCCCGTCCTCGCGAAAGGTGGTGGCGGTGAACTGGACGATGGGGATCGGCGGATTGCGATCAACGAAGAGGCTGCGAAATTCCGACCATGTCCGGGCGCCGATATGGTGGGCCTCGTCGATGAACAGCGCTGCGGCTCGCGCGGCCATCTGCTCCTGAACCTGCGGATCCGCGCGCCCGGCGATGTGCATGGTCGTGACGATGACGTTGGCCGTATCGAAGATCTGATCGACCTCGGCAACAGACGAGGGGATGTGCGCGAGACGGGTCACCACGGGATAGTCGGCTGATGCGTCGAGGCACGCTTGGCTCTTGAGGACGCCAAAGGTCTCGAATTTCCCGGCGATCTGTTCGCGAAGGGCGTCGGTTGGCACCACGACCAGCAATCGGTCAAACTGCTGGCGAGCGTTCAAGGCCAGCATCGTCTCTGTCTTGCCCGTTCCGGTCGGCATCACGATGGTCGCCGGCTCAGTGGAGCGCGTCGCGTGTGCGAGGGCCGCGTGGAGCGCGCCGATCTGGGGGCGCCTCAGCCCGGGAACGGCCGGCTTGCCGTCAGCGGCCGGTCGGCCTTCACGCAGGTGAAAGGCGTCTTCCCAGGACGCGGTAACGTTGGAGAGCCGGGTCGCCATCTCCGGTGCGCTCAACGCAGCGGGATTGAGTGGTATGGGCCGGATCCAGCGGCCCTCACCGCGCTCCAGAGCGTCCCTAATCTCGTTGGAGTGCTGGGCGTTGGGAACGAGCAGGACGAGGTCAGCGTCCAACTTCGTCGCCGTCTTCGCACTTAGGATTTTCAGCGTCTCGCCGCTTTTCAGTATTGTCTCAAATCCGCCGACACGCCGAACCGTAAAAGGCCTTAGCCGACAAAGAGTTTGAGCTGCCGGCACAGCCTGCTGCCGCGTCGCGCTGCCCAAGACCTTGCCTTCGACGGCCAGTCGGGCCGGGAGGACCAAGGATACCTCTTCGGTGAACAGGTCATCCTGTCCCGGTGCCTTGGTGGTTGTGCGTATCAGCATCGTCTTCCCCCCGGCGCCCGCGATTAGGCCGCGCCCGCAACGATCGGCGACGGCGTCACCGCGATGATCTCGCCTGTCGACACCAGCACGATCAGCCCTCGTTCTGTGCCGGTCATGTCCAGGTAGTTCCGCACCTGCGCGCGGTAGTGGTCGATGGTCTCCGGGGTCGGCTGGACGTCACTTTTCCAGTCGATGACAACCTGCGGCTTGCCATCGGGACCGAAGCTGGTGGCGTCCGTGATCCCGGCGGTCGCCTGTTCGACATCTTCCACTTCCGTCGAGGCATAGACCGGGAATTCGGGCGCCAGCGTTGGGCGCAGTTCGACGATTTCGGGCAAGACGAGGGTGCGGGTCACGCACCCCGCAAGTTCGCTCGGCGTAAGCCCCTTGGCAGGATCATCGGCCACGGGCTTGCCGATCGCGACGATCAGCATTCGCGCCCGATCGGTCAGAGAGGCAAGATCATCCGGTGTCTCACCGGTCAACACTTCCTCGAGTAGCTTGTGCAGGATCAGACCGCGTTCACGGCCGCCTTGAATGCTGGGCCGAGCCACCTCGTCATCGGGCTGGCTCCCATCGGTCGCGGCCCAGATCTCCACCGCCTCGGGGGTCAGGACGGGACCGCTGGTGCTTTCGTCGCGGCTCGGCGCCAGCCAGATCAGCCGGCGATGACGGTCGGCGATGGCAGCGGCCTCCGCCGCAAAGCTATCGCGGGTCTGGCTGTTGCCTTCTGTAGGCTCGGCGGCCCCCATCTCCGGCGGGAGATGCGAGAGGTCCAGCGCCGGAAGATCGGCGAGCGACAAGTCGAGAAGCGCGATCCAGGCGGCCTTCGAGGGCGCAGCGTCGAGTCGGGGCAGAACAAGAAGCTCGCGGGCGCGCGTCGCGGCGACATACCAGAGCCGAATGCGTTCGCGGTCGAGCTCCTCCTTTTCCGCATCGCGCGCCTCGTCGTAGCCCGCAGGTTTCACCCCGAAGACGGGACAATAGAAGGTGTCGCTGTCTCTATCGGTCACGGCGCTTTCGGGCGCCATGATCCCCGTCATCGTATTGACCGGCACGACGATTGGCCATTCGAGGCCCTTAGCGGCGTGCATCGTGTAAAGGGCGATGGCTTCTTCCTGGGCGTCGGGGCGGCCTTCGACGGCGCGCGCCTCATCCGTCCAGGCCGCGGTCATGGTTTCGGCAAACGCCCGAAGGCCTCGGACGGCGAACGCAGCCGTCAGGCTGAGATACAGGTCGACATTGGCCAGAGCTCGTTCGGCCTGCCCCCGATGGCGTTCAAGCAGGATCGGACGAACCCGCATCACATCAACCGCCTGGGAAAGGAGGTCGTGCGGCGTGGTGCTGTTGGTCCGGCGATATAGGGCCTGGAGCTTCTCGATCGTCGATCGCGCCAGCGGGTGGGTAATACCGCTGGCATCCACGCCGAGGTCGAGGCGCGGCAGCTTTTCGGGATCATCCTCGGCGCGCGGTAGCGCCCAGATGATGTCCAGCAAGTCTTCTTCCGTGAGCCCGACCAGCGGGCCGCGCAGGAGCGCGCCCAGGGCGAGCGTGTCGCGGCGATCGGCGAGCACGCGCGTCAGGGCGATCAGGTCTTGAATCTCCTGTCGGCGAAACAGACCTTTGCCGGCCTGAGTGGCCACAGGAATGCCGTGCCGCTCAAGCGCTTCTTCATAGCGCCACAGGTCGCTTCCCGTCGGAGCAAGCAAGGCGATGTCCCCCGGCCGACAGGCGCGACTGGCGCCCGAGCGGCGATCAAGGATCATCTCGCTGCCGATCAGGCGCGCGCACATCCCGGCGACGGCCTCCGCTTCGGCGTCGCGTTGTTGTTCGGCCGACGCCTTGCCGTTCTCGTCGGCGACCGCGACGTCCAGGGCCGCGACGCAGAGCGCCTCGCCACGATCGGGATGGAAGGCGTCAAGCGCGGTGAACCCGGGCTGCCCTTCGCTCGAGAGCAACGCCTCGAAGCGCTCATTCACATAGGTGAGAATCGGCGCGCAGGAGCGGAAGTTGGTCGAAATCGACAGGACGCTGTCGGCATCCTGGGCGATGAAAGCATCGCGCGCCCGAACGTAGGCGCTGACATCCGCGCCGCGAAAGCGATAGATCGCCTGCTTGGGATCACCGACCAGAAACAGCGCACCGGGTCGAATGTGGAAGGTGGACCAATCCTGCGTTGCGCCCTCGGCGGGCGGCTCTCCACAAAGGCGCCAGAAGATCTCGGTCTGTAGCGGATCGGTGTCCTGGAACTCGTCGACCAGAACTTGCGAAAAACGCGCCGCCAGAGCACGGCGAACATCGTCGTGATCGCGCAGCAGATCGCGCGCGGCAAAGATAAGATCGTCGAAATCGAGCAGCGCCGCCGAGCGCTTATCGGCCCGCGAAAAGTTGCGGTAGTTGACTATCTGGACCCTTGAAATGTGCATTATTGTCCCGCCCCCCGCGGTCGCCCACGGCGTCTAGTCGCGCCTGTCAGTAAATCGGTTGTAAGCTGTTAGCCGGTGGACGCGGAGATCAAGCTCTCGCTGATAAATTTCCGCCTTCAGGAAGGCCAGTTCGGGTTCGAGCTTGTCGTCTTCAAGCTCGATGTACCAGGCTTTCGGGCTGGGTTTCCCATCAGCGTTCCAGCGATAGCCGCGCGCTTTCAGCACTTCCTTCATATCGAACGGTGAGTTCTCAGCCCATACTCGCCAACTTGGCCGACGAGCACGTTCGAGCAATTGGGCCATAGCCGGAGCGCCGGAACGGGGGAGTGGAGCAGCGAGGAGTTCGATCGCCGCCACGCAATCGTTCGTTGCGCGATGACGGTCGTAAAAGAAACCTGCCGCTCCTGCGAGGTAGGCTAGCTTTGTTCCTTCATAGCCCTCAGCGGCCCAATCAATCTGGGTCATCGAGCAAGCCCAGGGCAGCGCTAAAAATGTGTCGCTCAGCCTTTCCAGGAAGCGGCGGTCAAACCCGGCATTGTGCGCAACGACCAGGGCAGAGTCTGTTGCGAATGCCGCGACCTCGGCGGGGTTGATCGACTTGCCCGCCAGCATTTCATTGGTGATCCCAGTTAGGGCCGTGATCTCCGCTGGGACGGGGACGGCTGGCTCTCGAAACCCGTGGAAGGGCGGTTGGATCTCGAAGATCCGTCCGTCGAGCCCATAAGTGAACGGCACCATGGCAAGTTCGATGATCTCGTCGCGCGCGGCATCAAGGCCGGTGGTCTCGACGTCGACAAATAAGCCCCTTCGAGTCGGGGACCCATCGGGCGGTCGAATGGTTGCTCGTGGTCTTAGCTTTCGCAGAACTTTGTATTCCCCACTGGCCTCAAGGGCGACCGCCATCGCGTGGAGCTCGGCCGGCGTTCGGATGGGTTGCAAGGCGCCTATCGAGGCCATGACGCACTGGATGTTCGCAAGGGGTTGATGGTTTTGACGTCTTCGAAATCCGTGTCGTTGTCAGTGACGATGACGCAGTCGTTCACTTCCGCGACAGCAGCGATGGTGGTGTCGAGCGCGCTTCTGGGGCGGCCCTTTGTCTTCCCGTCCGCCATCAGCCGAGCCCAGACAAGTCCGGCCTTTTCGTCGAACGGCAATACACGGCCGGCGAACAGCACCTGCGGTCCCTCCGGCCCGGAGAACCAGGCGTCAAGCTGATCGCGCCTCTTACCGGCCGACGTCTCAAGGACCCCTCTGCGGATCTCGGCGACCGTCAGCGAGGCAATGAAAAGGTCTTCGTCATTTTGCTCACTCATCCAGGCGAGCAGGGACTCCGAAGGGGCCGGCTTTGCGATGTTGCTGATGATGTTGGTGTCGAGCAGGTAGCGCATCAAATCTGAACTTTACGTCCTTCCTCGCGGGCGCGGGTCAGATCGAGATCCGCGCCGACCAATGGAGAGCGTCGGAGTGCAGCCAGGACGCCACCCTTCTTGGGTGGCTCACCGGCGATGGTTTGGCTAACAGCAGCGCGGAGGCGCGAGGCCTCTGGGCCGTCCTCTGCTAGGCGGCGCGCCAATGACCGGATGAGATCGCGGTCCGTCTCGCGACCAAGCACCTCGAAGCGCGCCAGACCGCGTTCGCTAAGGCGAGATCGATAGTTCTGGATGGCGCGCTTTTGCGAGCTGCCCACGGTAAACTCCAGCTTATTTCCAGTAATATATCCGGAAAATCGAGTTTCAGCAAGGCGCAGCAGCCGGTGCGGGGCATACCTGCTACCAGATGGCATCGACCCTTTGAGCGTGTTATGGTGCTCGTGACGGTACTTTTCGACGCGAGTCGAGTACGCCGCCGGGCGCCGCGAGGTGCAAAAATCGTCCGACTGGCTCCGATAGTTGGCGACACCTCAAAAATATTTTTCCGGCGATTTTTCCTTTAAAATCAACAGCGTAACTTTTTGACGGCCTCGGTGTCGGAATTTTCTCGCCGACAAAAGAAATTTACGAGTAATTTCAATTGGTTATATGTTGTTTAAACAATCGAGTGGGAATGAGCGGCATGTCAGGCGCGGAGCAGAGCGACCGCATTGCCGAACTGGAGCAGCGCATTGCCCAGCAGGACAGGGTGATCGCCGATCTCAACGAGATGGTGATCGCGCAATGGCAGAAGGTTGACGCTCTCGAGCGCCGCCTGGGCGAGTTGCGGGAGGAGTTCGATTCTGCGGGGCCCCTGCGAAGCGACGGATCCGAGCCGCCACCGCCGCACTATTGATGTGGTGGACGGTGGGGCCTGACGAACCAGTCTTGACCTCCTGACCACGCAAGTTCATATTGGTTTTCGCAAGGTCGCAATGACCTCGTATTCCCAAACATCGCCCGGCTGCTGCCGGGCCCCGTGCTCGGCAGACTTGGCGATCAAACGCAAAGGATGACGATGAATGCTGTTGAATGACATCTACGCCGATGCCGTGACCTATGCCGCCAAAGCCCATGCCGGGCAGGTGCGGAAAGGAACGGACATTCCCTATATCTCCCATCCGATCGCGGTCTCGGCGCTTGTCATCGAGAATGGCGGTTCCGAAATCCAGGCGACGGCGGCTTTGCTTCATGACGTGCTGGAAGATTGCGGGGCCCATCATGGGAGTGAAATTTCCAACCGCTTTGGTCCTGACGTGCTCCGCATCGTGGAAGGGCTAACCGATAGCGTGCCGGACCAGAACGGCGAAAAGCCGGAATGGCGTCCACGCAAGGAGGCCTACCTGGCGCATCTGGCGGAGGCACCGCGCGATGTGGTTCTCGTGTCGGCCTGCGACAAGGTTCACAACGCAACCGCCATTGCGGATGACTACGCGTCGGTTGGCGAGACGGTGTTTGACCGGTTCTCACAGTCCAGAACCAGCACCATCTGGTACTATGAAGAACTCGTCCGTGTGCTGTCGTCGCGGCTTGGTCCGGATCACCGTCTGGCTCGCAAACTCGATGCCGCCGTGAGGCGCTGGGCCGTCTGATCGCCAGGCCTGCGGACAGTGATTAAGAGTTCCAACCTGTCAGAGAATCGCGGACCTGATCAGCAGGGCGGCGGTGCCAACGGCGAGGACGCCGGCGAGCCAGAGGCCGGCGAACCACAGGAGGCGCTGCCAGAGCGGTTGCGTCTTGCCCTTCTCCATCAGTGATAGCCGCCGCCGCGGGTGACCTTTCCGCGGAACACCCAGTAGGCGTAGACCGTGTAGCCGAGGATCATGGGCAGCAGGACAATGGCGCCCGCCAGCAGGAAGCCGAGGCTGTTGTCGGGCGCGGCCGCCTGCCAGATGGTGACGCTGTGCGGCACGATATAGGGGTAGAAGCTGATGCCCAGTCCCGCAAAGCAAAGGACGAAGAGGCATTGAGCGGCAAAGAAGGGCAGGGCCTCCTGCCGCTTGCGCAAGCCGTTCATCAAGCCATAGGCCGCGAGCAGAGTGAGCAGCGGGACCGGCACGGCCAGCAGCATGGCCGGCCACGAGAACCAGCGCGCCATGTAGATTGCGTCGAGAAAGGGAGTCCACAGGCTCACGATGCCGATCATCACCAGTGTGACGGGCGCCAGGATGCGGGCCGCGGCCAGTGACCGCTCCTGAACTTCGCCCGTGGTCTTCCAGTTGAGCCATGTGGCACCGAGCAGTCCATAGCCCACCACCAGCGCCGCGCCGGTGAACAGGCTGAAGGGTGTCAGCCATATCCACCAGCCGCCGGCATAGGCCCGGCCCTCGACGGGAATGCCCTGGACAAGGGCACCCAGCGCAATGCCTTGCGCGAACGTGGCGAGAATGGAGCCACCCGCGAAGGCCCAGTCCCACAGGAACTGGCCGCGCCTGGTCTTCCAGCGGAACTCGAAGGCGACGCCCCGGAAGACAAGCGCGATCAGCATGGCGATGATCGGGGCATAGAGGGCCGGCATGACGATGGCGTAGGCCAGAGGGAAGACCGCGAACAAGCCGCCGCCGCCCAGCACCAGCCAGGTTTCGTTGCCATCCCATACGGGCGCCACCGAGTTCATCGCGTCATCGCGGTTCTCTTCGCCCTTGATGAAGGGAAACAGGATGCCGACGCCCAGGTCGAACCCGTCGAGAACGACATAGGCAAGAATGGCGAAGGCGATGAGCCCCGCCCAGATGAAGGGAAGGTCGAACATCATCGCATGGCCCCCGCAGCTGGAGTGATGCCGGCCGCGCGCACAGGTTCGTCATGCGGAATGCCTGGCTGATGTGGATAGGGCGGCAGCGCCATCAGCCGCAGCATGTAGAAGGTGCCCGCGCCGAACAGGATGAAGTAGACGACGACAAACACAATGAGCGAGGTGCCGACGGCGGGCGCATCGATGGGTGAGACGGACTCTGCCGTCGTCAGCAGTCCGTAGACCGTATAGGGCTGGCGGCCGACTTCGGTCGTCACCCAGCCGGCCAGCACGGCGACGAAGCCCATGGGCGACATGACAAGTGCGGCGCGCTGGAGCCATGGCGAATCGTGGAGCCCGCCACGCCATCTAAGCCACAGGCTCCACACTCCGAGGCCCAGCATCGCGAAGCCGAGCCCCACCATAATGCGGAAGCTCCAGAACAGCACGGCGACGGAGGGCTGCTTGTCCTCTGGCACGGTGTCGAGACCCGCCATCGGTGCGTCGAGATCATGCTTGAGGATGAGCGAGGAGAGCTTCGGGATCTCGATCGCGTAGTCGATCCGCTTTTCGGCGGGATTGGGGATGCCGAAGAGAATGAGCGGGGCGCCGTCCGGATGGCTCTGGTAGTGGCCTTCCATCGCCATGATCTTCACCGGTTGATGTTCCAGCGTGTTGAGGCCATGGAGGTCGCCCGCGAAGATCTGGACGGGTGCGGTGACAGCCAGCATCCACAGCGCCATGGAAAACATCACGCGGCTGCCCTCGGTCGCGCGGTCGCGGAGCATGTGCCAGGCCGCAACACCGCCGACCACGAGGGCTGTCGTCAGATAGGCGGCGAGCACCATGTGGACGAGCCTGTAGGGGAACGACGGGTTGAAGATGACGGCCCACCAGTCCACGACGATGAACTGGCCCGCCTCGTTGATGGCGTGGCCCGTGGGCGTCTGCATCCAGCTGTTGACGGCGAGGATCCAGAAGGCCGAGCCCAGCGTTCCGATGGCGACCATGAGCGTGGCCAGGAAGTGCAGCTTCGGGCCAACCCTGTCTCGCCCGAACAGCATCACGCCGAGGAAGCCCGCCTCGAGGAAGAAGGCGGACAGCACCTCATAACCCATCAGCGGGCCGATGACGGGGCCGGCCTTGTCGGAGAAGACGCTCCAGTTGGTGCCGAACTGGTAGCTCAGCACGATGCCGGAGACGACGCCCATGCCGAAGCCCACCGCGAAGATGCGCTTCCAGTAGTTGAAGATGTCCAGATAGACCTGGCGGCCTGTGGCGAGTGCTGCGCCGTTCAGCACCGCGAGATAGCTCGCGAGCCCGATCGAGAAGGCCGGAAAGATGATGTGGAAGCTGACCGTGAATGCAAACTGCATTCGCGCGAGCATCAAGGCGTCGAATCCGAACATGTCGCTCCCCATTCAACTTTGCAGAACGTCGTGCGTGGCAGGAAGAAACACAACAGCTTGTTGCAGGCGGATTGCCGCACCGCGAAGGCGTCTTGACACAATACCAACTGGTTGGTATTTAATTCTACATGAATGCCAGACCAAAGTCCGACGCCCGCGAACAGTTGCTTAAGGCCGGGCTCAGCGTCATCCGCGAGAAGGGATATTCCGCCATGAGGGTGGAGGACATCTGCGACCGGGCGAGCCTCACCAAGGGCGGTTTCTTCCATCATTTCAAGGGCAAGGAAGACTTCGCCGTAGCCTCCGCCAACTACTGGTCGGAGACGACGAGCCAGTTCTTCGCGTCCGCGCCCTATCACCAGCATGCCGACCCGCTCGACCGGGTGATGGGTTATCTCGATTTCCGCGAGGCGATCCTCAAGGGTTCAATTCCAGAGTTCACCTGCCTCGTCGGCACCATGGTGCAGGAGGCCTATGAGACCAGTCCCGCCATCCGCGACGCCTGCGATGCCTCGATTTCAGGCCATGCGGCAGAGGTCGCGAAGGACATTGCCGTGGCCAAGCTTCTTTACGCCCCAGATGCCGAGTGGACGCCCGAAAGCCTGGCTCTGCATACGCAAGCCGTGATCCAGGGCGCCTTCATCCTGGCCAAGGCGAAGCAGGGGCCGGAGATCGCGGCGGAAACCATTGATCACCTCAAGCGTTATTTCGAGTATCTCTTCAAACGCAACTGCACGGGGAGTGCCATCGCATGACTGACGAGATTCACGAGCTCACATTGACCCGCCTGATCGATGCGCCGCGCGAGGCGCTGTGGCGCTGCTGGACCGAGCCCGAGCTTCTGAAGCAGTGGTTCACGCCGAGGCCGTGGACGACGCCGGTCGTCGAGACGGACGTGAGGCCGGGAGGATCGAGCTACTTTTTGTTCCGCGGGCCCGAGGGCCAGGAATTTCACAATCGCGGCGTCTATCTCGAAGTCGTGCCCAACGAGAAGCTCGTGTTTACCGATGCCTACACGAAGGCCTGGGAGCCGTCAGCCAAGCCCTTCATGACCGGAACCATCACCTTCGCGGATGAAGGCGGCAAGACCCGCTACACCGCGAAGGTCCGCCACTGGACTGCGGAGGACAAGGCGAACCACGAGCAGGTGGGCTTCCACGATGGCTGGGGCAAGGCCACAGACCAGCTCGCCGCTGTTGCCGCAACGCTCTGATACCATCAGCATACGGAGGAATTGACATGACCGGACGTCCCGTTCACCCCGGAGTGATGCCACACCTGATCTGCCGCGGCGCGGCTGCCGCCATCGACTTTTACGTCAAGGCTTTCGGTGCAACCGAGATGATGCGCTTGCCCGACAGGAAGGGATTGCTCATGCACGCCTCGGTCATGGTCAACGGGTCGATGGTGATGCTGATGGACGAATATCTCGACTATGGCGCGCGCTCGCCCCAGTCGCTTGGCGGAACGCCCGTCGTGATGCACATGACGGTGCCGGACGTGGACAAGGCCTTCGCAACGGCCGTCGCTGCCGGCGCCACCGTGGTCATGCCCGTCGCCGACATGTTCTGGGGCGACCGCTATGGGCAGGTTGAAGACCCCTTCGGACACCGCTGGTCTCTGGCCACGACCGTCAAGCAACTGTCTCCGGATGAGATCATGGAGAACCTCCGCAAGATGGAGCAGGCGCCATGAGCAGCGCCGTCGCCGTCTCCACATGCCTGTGGTTCGACAGGCAGGCGGAAGAGGCCGCCACTTTCTACACGTCGCTCATTCCGAATTCGCGCATCACCGCTGTGAGCCGCTATGAAAAGGGCGGTCCAATGCCTGAAGGCGCGGCTCTGATCGTCAGCTTCGAACTGGCCGGCACACCCTACATGGCGCTCAACGGCGGCCCGCATTTCACCTTCACGGAAGCCGCCTCCATCGTGGTCACCTGCGAGAGCCAGGCAGAGATCGATCGGCTATGGCAGGCGCTGACGGCAGATGGCGGTTCAGAGTCGCAATGCTTCTGGCTGAGGGACCGCTACGGCCTGTCCTGGCAGATCGTGCCGTCGCAGATCCAGCGTTGGATGACGTCGGAGGACAAGGTCGCGGCGGCGCGCGTCATGTCCGTGGTGATGGCGTCGGTGAAGCCCGACATCGCAAGACTCGAAACCGCCTTCAACGGAACATGACAGGAGAGAGACCCATGACATACATTTTCGGATCGGTCGCCGCCGTGCAGAATGCCAAGCGCGAGGCCTACAAGGCTTATGCCGAGATGGCTGCCACCGTCTTCAGGGAGGCGGGTGCGATCTCGGTCATGGAATGCTGGGGCGATGACGTTCCAGAGGGAAAGCTCACGTCCTTTCCCATGGCAGTCAAGCTCCAGGAGGATGAAACGGTGGTGTTCTCGTGGATCGTGTGGCCATCGAAGCAGGTTGCCGACCAAGGCATGAAATCCGTGATGTCCGATCCGCGTTTCGAACCGGCGACCAATCCCATGCCCTTCGATGGCCAACGGATGATCTATGGTGGCTTCGTGCCGCTGGTCGAGGCGTGACGGCTCAGTAGATGTAGAGCCTCAGCGCGCCGTTCGAGCCGACCTGCACGCCCCACACGCGGCCGATCGCAATATTGCGGCGGTCGAGTGCTTCACGGGTCACGGGATTGGCGGCCAGCGACCTTTGCAGTCTTGCAATTCCACCGGTATATTTCCGGGCTAGAATCTTGAAGTCCTCCGGCGTGAGCATGTGGGTTTCGGCCCCACGCATGCCCCGGACGCTCAGGCGGATGACGCCGACCGACGGGACATGCGTCACATTGGCGACGAGTGACGCACGCGTTCCCGCGGACATGATGGCTGACACGGCCATCTGGCCGTCGATTTCGCTCACCTGTGCGGAGCCATGAATCGCCATGGCCACGGGGCTTGCCACCAGAAGGGCTGCCGTCAGCAGGATTCTCAAAGCCTTCATGTCAAAACTCCCTGAGCGAAACCGACCAAGATTGTCTTACTCGCTCATTCACGCAGTTTCAAAAGGCTTATTGCGGGCTCGAAGTCGCGGAAGCCGCCCATCAGGCCTTGCAGGAAATCCTTGAGGTTGGGGCGGAGCCGAAGCGGCACGCCTGATTCATCGCCCAGAAGGAAATTGCGGAACGAGAATCGCCTGTTGGTGATGATGGCATGGAGATCGGGGTCGAGGCGTTCAAGCGTCAAGACAGGCCCCGGCACGCCATCGGGCAGGGCCGAGCCGACAAAGCGGTTGGCGGCCGGCACGAAAAGATCGGGATTGAGTATCTCTTCCACAGCAGCGGCGGTCTTGAGCGAATCCTCCTCGGTATCGACGATGAAGATGACCGCGGTGCGGAAACCCTTCTCGATGGCGGCGGCGCGGAAGTCGAGGTCCGTCACCAGTTCGCAGAACTTCGGCAGGGCATGGGCAGGGACGTCGATCACGTAGTCGCGGCCGGGTCCCGCCAGAATCGTGTCGAACACCTTCATCTGGCCCGCGATCTGCGCGAAGTCGACCAGCGCCGTTCGGCCCGGAAAGAAGGCGCGCAGCGCTCCTTCGGGGTGGCTCAGGTCGAGGCAATAGGGGTCGCGCCCCTCCATCAACAGGAAATCGACCAGCACGCGCGCCAGCAATGTCTTGCCATTGCGGTGCCGGTCGGCGCAGACGATGGCGATCAGCGGAGGCAAGGCCATCGGGCCTGACCTCTCAGGCTACTTGTGGGAGCGCTTTTCGGATGCGGGTGCTGGCGCACGGCCACCGGTGACGATGTCCTGGAGCAGCTTCAGTTTCGAGAATTCCTCGTCGATCTCGGAGCACCACTTGCGCACATAGCCGCGCAGCACGAAGGAGAACTTGCCCGGCTCGCCTTCCGCCGTGCGGTTGTCGATGAAGTCCTTGAAGGTGACGCGGGCGACGTCGACCTGCTCGTAGGCCATTTCGTTGAGCTTGGGGATGTCGACTTCCTGCGCCTTCGGGATCGCCGAGAAATACTTGCGGGTCGTCTCCTCGTCCCACTCGAAGAAGTTGGTCTCGTTGATGAAGTTGCGAGCCACGATGTAGTCGACGCCGTTCAGGTACTTGGCGATTTCGCCGATCTCGTCGAGGGATGCGATGGAGGGGCCGACGATGTGGAACAGGCCAAGCGTGAACTGGCCGGCACGTGCGGCTTCGAGCACGCCGATGCGCTCGAAGATGTCGAGCGCGTAGGAGAGGCCGCCGGCCTTGAGGTCGACCAGGGTCACCGGCACGTTGGCGGTTTCCAGCGTGTCCAGCACCTTCATCTGGTGGGCGACGTTCTCGAGGTCGATGACCTCGGCGGTGGCGGGATAGAAGCGCTTCAGGGAACCACGGGGATTTTCCGTGTCGAAGGCGCGGGTCAGCACGTTCTTGCGCGCGAAATAATCGAGCAGGATGCGCGATACTGTGGTCTTGCCGACGCCGCCCTTGTCGGCGCCGACGAGAATGAGAGTTGGCTTCATGGCAAATCCCCTGATGTGGCTCGGAAACGTAGCGCGGTGTAACACGGCTTTCGGCCTGAGTACATCAGGGGATTGAAGTCAGAACGAAATCAGGGGGATGCCGGAGAGGGCCAAGGCATAGGCTGCAATCGTTGCCAGCAGGAATGCCACGCCCGTGATCGCCACCAGCGCCCGGCTGCCGGTCAATGCCACCAGCGGCATGGCCTGCATGATGTGCAAGCCCATGAAGTGCGCGGGCCGAAGGTCTCCACCCGTCGTGGACCAGCCAACGAGCGGCAGTCCCGTGGCATCGGTCTGGTCGCCGCCGATCCAGTGCGAGCCCATGCCGCCCAAGGTGAGGCCGACCCATACCGTCAGCATCGCGGCGAGGATGAAGCTCACGCCAAAGCTGCGGGCAAGCGGGGTGCGGGGGCCGCTGCGGAGGATCTGCAATCCGATGATGGCCGTCGACACCATGATGAGGACGGCGCCGATTCCCATGGCGGCGTAGATCATCTGGGCCATCACGGAACTCGAGTTGAAATGCGAGGCCTCGCCGCGCGCGGCCTGCAGGGCGATGTAAGTCATCTCGAAAATTGCCATGGCCACGAGCACACCGATGGCGGCCCGCGAAACGGGCCCCGCGCGCACTGTGTCTGGCAGCAGCGTCAGTGCCCATGAGACGGTGAGCATGTGGATGGCGAGCGAGAGGAAGAATTTTGACGGCTTGATCCAGACGCTGATGCCGTTGAACAGCCGCAGATCGATCTGGCTCAGAATGGCGGCAAGCGCGAAGAGCGCGAGAAAGGCGATGCTGGTGCGCCAGAGGAGGGGCGAGGCCTGCCGCAAGGTGTCGAGCGAAATGCCGGCGCGCGATGGCTGAAGCGTGATGCTGGTCATGATGCGTCTCCTATGCGGGTGAGAAGCAGGCCTTGCGCGAGCAGAAAGCCGATGGGGCCGAATAGGAAGGTCAGCGGCAGGATGGGGACGAGGAACAGGCGCGAGAGTTTGCGTTCCATGATCTGGCGCGACACAAACGCGCCGATGAAAAGGTCATAGGCGAGGTAGTGAACCCATCCGGCGAGCGCCACCCAGCCCTGGGTGAACAGCGTCTGGACTTCCGCGAGCGAACCAAAGCCGCCATCGGCCGTCCACCAGAAGATGAGGATGAGGACCGTGTAAGCTGCGGAGAGAAGCAGCGGGATCAGAAGCCCGGCAACGCGGTCTCTCAGAAACGGGCGGTCGAACACGATGCCGGCTGCGAGGGCCAGCCAGCCTGCAAGCGCAATCGGGCCGCTGACGGCGAACAGACTGTCGGGCGTCATCACTTCCTCCTATATTGACGATGTAAACTTTGAATGCGGCAATATGTTTCTGCTGTCAATATCAATTTTGACACTGTCAATTTTTTGTGAGAAACGGTGACCATGCCAAAGAAGACGAAACAGAAGCCTTATCACCATGGCGATCTCTACGAGACACTGGTGAAGGCCGGCACCGACATCCTGAAGGATGACGGCCTCGAAAAATTCACGCTGCGGGAATGCGCGCGGCGTGCCGGTGTCTCACATGCAGCGCCGAAGAATCATTTCGCGTCTGTCGAGGACCTGCTGTCCGAAATCGCTGCGCGCGGCTTCGACCAGTTTGTGGCGGAACTCGATGCGGCAGCGGATGCCGCTCCATCGCAGTCGCCCGACGACCGGCTCATCGCCATGGGCCGCGCCTATGTTGCCTTCGCGCGCGCCAATCCGGCGATCTACCTGATGATGTTCCGCCATGCCCAGCCCTTCGACAAGTCCGAACATCTGCAGAAGGCGTCGCATGGCGCCTGGGTGCAGCTGGAGCAGGCGGTCGCGGCGGTGCTGGGGCCGGGACGGCCTGACGTGAACACGCGCGCCGCCCATGTGTGGGCCCTGGTGCATGGGATCGCCAGCCTTATCATCGACCGGAGGCTGCACCCCTCGATCGATCCCGGAATCGTGATTGCAACGAGCCTGTCGTCATTGCCCGCGGCCATCCGCGGGCTTGGACCGCAATAGATTATCTGGCACAAGCTGCCACGGGAGAACCAGATACATGTCAATCGGCGTCACACTTGCCATCCTCTACGGAGGCGTTCTGCTTTTCGGCGGCAGCCATCTGCTGTCGATCCTGTTTCCGGGCCTGCGCGACAGCTTCAAGGCCCAGATGGGCGGGGCGTCCTGGAAGAAGCTCTATGCCATCGTGTCGCTCATCGGCCTCGTGATGATCGCGGTCGGCTACTGGGGCACGCGGGGCGGGCCTCTCGCAGCGGACCAGCTTTACCAGCCGCCGGAATGGGGCAGGCATGCCGCCATGCTGTTCGTGCTGCTCGGTTTCATCTTGATCGGTGCCTCGCACGGCAAGGGCTACCTGAAGAAATGGCTGCACAATCCGATGTCGATCGGCGTCGGCCTGTGGGCGGCGGGTCATCTCCTCGCCAACGGCAAGCGCACCGACGTGTGGATCTTCGGAACGTTTCTCGTGGTGTCGCTCGCGGACATCGTGATGTCGGAGTTCCGCGGCAAGCGCCCCATCCATGAACCTCGGCTCCGGTCCGACATCATCGCCGTCATCGTGGGCATGGTGCTCTATGTGATCTTCCTGTTCGGCTTTCACCCTTACGTTCTCAATTTCCCGATCGTGCAATGATCCTCCTCGCATTCGGCGTCCTCTTTACCGCGATTCTCCACCTTGTGGCGGCGGTTCCCACGCTCAAGGCCCGCCTCAAGGCGGCCGTGGGCGACAAGGCCTATGGCCCCGTCTTCGGCTTCGCGTCGCTCCTCGGCATCGTCATCGTCGTGCTGGGCTGGCGCGCGTCGGACTTCGTTTTCGTTTACGATCCGCCGGAATGGGGCAGGCACGCCAATTTCCTGCTGACGCTCATCGCCTTCATCTGCCTCGGCATCTTCATCTTCCGTGGTTCGCTCCGGCAGAAGCTGCGGTTTCCCATGGCCATCGCCGCCATCTTCTGGGCCGTGGGGCATCTGCTGGCGAATGGTGATCTGGCGAGCATCATCCTGTTCGGCGGCTTCCTCGCCTATGCCGTGGCGCATATCGTGATCGGAACCATCAATAAAGTGCGGCCTTCGCCCGAAGTGCGGAAGGGCCACGATCTGGTGTCGGTTCTCATCGGCATCGCGCTCTATGGTGTCATGGCACAGCTTCACGGCGCCCTCATCGGCGTTCCGGTGTTCCAGATCGGCTGATGGCGGGGCGGCTCATCGGCATTGCGCGGCGTGAGAAACCCCGCGCGCCGATGGAAGAACTGGAAAGTGCCATCATCACGCGAGAGGCAGGGCTTGAGGGCGACTCCAAGGGCGTGAAATTTCCGAAGCGCCAGATCACGCTTCTGGAGCGCGAATTGTGGGAAGCAGCACTGTTCGTGCTGGGCAATCCCGATCTCGCATGGACGGCGCGGCGGGCCAATCTTCTGGTCGAGGGCGTTCACCTGCCGCGTGGGGCCGGCTCGGAATTGCTGGTCGGTGCCGTTCGCCTCGAAGTCACCGCCCAGACAAGCCCATGCGCCAGGATGGACGAGATCTGGCCGGGCCTCCGCCGGGCGCTGGCGCCTGACTGGCGCGGCGGCGTCACCTGCCGCGTTGTCAAAGGCGGCATCATCAGGCTTGGTGATGTCGTCGAAGTCCTGCGAGAGATCACACCTCCCAAGGTCCACTTGCCGGGGTGAGGCTCCGGGACTAGGCTCCGGTCATGTCACAGCATGTCGCAACGAAGCGCTTGACCGCGCCCGAGATCACCGCCCGCAAGGGCAAGGACCCGATCGTCTCGCTCACCTCCTACCATGCGCATACGGCGGCGATTGCCGACAAGTATGTCGACTTCCTACTGGTGGGCGACTCGCTCGGCATGGTGATGCACGGATTCGAGTCCACGTTGCCCGTGCCGCTCGACCTGATGATCCTGCATGGCCGCGCTGTGATGCGGGGTGCGAAGAAATCGTTGGTCGTGGTCGACATGCCCTTCGGTTCCTATGAGGAAAGCCCGCAGCAGGCCTTCCGCAACGCCGCGATGGTGGTGAAGGAAACCCAGTGCGGCGCCATCAAGCTCGAAGGCGGCAAGCGCATGGCCGAGACGATCCGCTTTCTCTCCGAGCGCGGCATTCCGGTGATGGCGCATATCGGCCTCACGCCGCAGTCGATCAACATCCTCGGCGGCTTCAAGACGCAAGGCCGAACGCGCGACCAGTGGGCCATCATCGAGGAAGATGCCCAGGCCGTGACCGAGGCCGGCGCCTTCGCAGTGGTACTTGAAGCCATTGCCGAACCGCTGGCCGCAAAGATCACCAAGGACATTCCGATCCCGACCATCGGCATCGGCGCGTCACCTGCCTGCGACGGTCAGATCCTCGTCATGGAGGACATGCTGGGCTTGAGCCCGCGCGTGCCGAAGTTCGTCAAGGAGTTCGGCAAGGTGGGCGCGGCCATCGAGAATGCCATCAGGATGTATGCCGACGATGTGCGCAGCCGCAGCTTCCCGATGCCGGAAAACACCTACGACGTGAAGGACTAGTCCTTCGCCGCGTTGGCGTGGTCGAAGAACGCCTTCATCACGATCTGCCACTTGCCATCATGTTTGATGAGGGTCAGGTAGTCCGTAAAGGATGTTCCAAAGCAGTCGTCGGTGACTTTCGCTACCGCCACGTCTCCCGTGATGTCGATCGTCACGATCTGGGCCTTGTAGGGTGTTCCGGGCGCTTCCATCACTGCGGACTGGAGCGACTCGATGAAGGCATATCGGTTGCAGAATTCGTACTGTCCCCCGAAGTGCCCCGCCTGCATGCACAGGGGGTGCATGGCCCGGTTCAGCCTGTCAGTCTGGCCGTAGATCATGCCTTCCAGATAGTCGGTGATTAGAGTGCCGATGGATTCCCGTTCGCTACTCATCAGATCCCTCGCTGCCGGCAGAACTCCCTAGCAAGTGATATGCATCTTAATCCCCGGAGACAAGCCGGTGGACTCACATCATCTTGCCGCCACAGAACCAACCTAGACTTGTGTCGAATCAAGAGAGTGCGACAATGGCTATTACTCGTCGGCAATTTCTCGCAGCCTCGGCCGCACTGGCTGTGTCATCGCAGCTGTCATTTGCCGAAGTGCTCACGGCCGATGGTTTCATCGAGGTTCGCGCCCAGCAGAAGGTGCTGGGGCTGCTCGAAGACGGCGCCGGGCAAACTGCAGCCTGGGTGCTCGGGCCCGGTCCCCAGCCTGCGGTGATCCGTGGGCGGCAAGGCGAGGAGTTGAAGCTGCGGTTCATCAACGATCTGCCGCACGAGATCTGGCTGCATTTCTTTGGCGTGCGCGGGCCTTCCGACCTGATGACCATAAACGTGCCGCCCGGTGCCGACGACGCGGTAGATTGCGTCTTCACGCCGCCCGATGCTGGCACGTTCTGGATCGGACCCATCGCCGACCAGTCGCGGGCACGTGACATGGGACTTTATGCCGTGCTGATCATAGACGAAGCAGACGCACTCACTGATCTTGCCGAACTTGTTCTCGTTCTCGATGACTGGAAGCTTGACGAAGGTGGCGCCGTCGAAGGCAATTTTGGCGATGTGGAAACCATGGTAGGCGAGGGGCGCCTCGGCAACTGGTTCACCGGCAACAACGCATACCGCCCGCGGCTGCCGCTGAAGAGGGGCGTATTCACCAGGCTAAGACTCCTCAACTCGGCCAATGTGCGGGTAATGAATTTGCTGTTCAAGGGCGACGATCCCTTGCTCATCGCGCGCGACGGGCAGCCCATGAAACCCGCGTCGCTCGACAGCAAGGCGCTTGTCCTTGCGCCCGGCCAGCGTGCCGACCTGCTGATCAATCCTGATGGAGGCGATATCCGCGTGGCGCTGGACCTCTTCGAGGACGTCGTCGAAATCGCCTATCTCATTCCCGAGGGGGCCTCCGCCGCCCCGCCCGCCATTGCCGACAACTTTGCGCTGCCTCCCAATCCCGTCTCGCCGCTTGGCAACCTGGCCGAGGCTCGCACTATTAGTGTCGTACTGGAAGGCGGCATCAAGGGCGGCCTCACGACGGCGCGATGGAACGGCGCCGAGAGAGACCTGCGCGCCTTGCTGGAGGCGGGCAAGGGCTGGGCGATGAGTGGTGTCGCCGGGCCGGACCCGGAGCCGCTCTTCTCCGCAACGAAGGGCGAGACGATCCTGCTCGACATCGACAACCGCACGGCTTTCGCCCAGCCGCTCCATCTTCATGGCCATGTCTGGCAAGTGATCGAGGAGGAGCCCTCGGGCCTCTGGATGGATACGGTGGTGGTGCCTGCGGGCGAGAAGGTGTCTCTCGCCCTCACCGCAGACAATCTCGGTTTGTGGGCTTTGCACGCGCTGGTGGCGGAGCGCGCCGATGGTGGCATGATGAGATCGTTTTCGGTAATCGATTCCGTGCCTTAGCCCAGCCCGATCCTTCATGGTGCGTTAACCATTTGGGCGCGTAATCCGTCGGGTAAAGGATTCTGACCGGGGTGGCGGGCATGTTCTTCGAGATCGCAGGTTTCCTGTCGGGCGTAGCCGGCATCGCCGTCGCGTTCGGACTGCTGCTCCGGCATCAGCGCGAGCGGGTGATCAGCGGCTTCTATCGCGATCGCCGCAAGGCGCGGGGCGGAAATGCCTTGATTTGGCCAAGCCGCTGATTTAGGCCGCTCCTTACGCCTTTTCCGGCAATTGAGGAGCCTGCAGCTTTGAGTGACGAATCCCTGTTTCGCGAGGTGGATGAAGAAGTCCGCCAGGAACAGTTCAAGAAACTGTGGGCCCGCTATGGCAATCTCATCATGGGCCTTTGCTTCCTCGTCATCGCGGGGGTCGCAGGTTTCCAGGGCTGGACCTATTGGAAGCTCAAGCAGGCGCAGGCTGCGGGAGAGACGTTCTTCTCGGCTGTCAAACTCCAGGATGCTGGAAAGAGCGACGAAGCCCTCACGCAATTCGCATCCATCGGCCATGCCGGATATGCCGTTCTGGCGCGCCTGCGCGAGGCGGGAACGCTGCTGGACCAGGGCAAGACGGCTGATGCCGTCAATATCTATGACGCAATTGCCGCTGAGGCCTCCACCGACGGCACGCTTCGCGATCTTGCCCGCATCCGCGCCGCAGCGGCACTGGTCGACACTGTTTCGCCTGCCGATCTTGAAGCGCGGGTGAAGACGTTCGACGTCGCCGGAAACCCCTGGCGCCATACGGCGCGCGAGATCATGGCCTCGTCGCATTGGCGGGCCAGGGATTATACCGCCGCCGACAAGGCCGTGCAGGCGATCCTCGGCGACCCGGAAGCGCCCGCGAGCCTTCGGCAGCGCGCCCAGATGCTCTCCGAACTTCTTCTCCCGCTGCTTGCCCAGAAATGACAGCCTTGCGCAAAATCATTATTCTTGGCGCCGTCATGGCGGCACTCGGCGGCTGCAGCACCATCAACAGCCTGACGGGGCAAACCGACAACACGGTGCTTCCCGGCCAGCGCGAGGATGCGATTCCCGGCCGCGCGCAATTCCCCGAGCGTGCCGACGTGCCGCAGGAAGCGGCATCGGGCCAGTCCTCGCCCGGCGACACGACGGCGTCCACCTGTACGGCGGGCGACCCATCCTGCGCGCCGCCCACGGGTGACGATACCTTCAGTGATCCGCAATGACAGCAACTGTCGCCATTCTCGGGCGGCCTAACGTCGGCAAGTCAACTTTGTTCAACCGGCTGGTCGGCCGCAAGATCGCGCTGGTCGATGACCAGCCTGGTGTGACCCGCGACCGGCGCGAGGGTGAGGCGAAGCTGGGAGACCTGCGCTTCCGCCTGTTCGACACGGCGGGCCTCGATGACATCAAGGGCGACTCGCTCGAAGCGCGCATGAGCGCGCAGGCCGAGACCGCTGTCGACGATGCCGATGTCGTGCTCTTCGTGATCGATTCCCGCGCGGGCGTGACCCCCACCGACCGTGAATTCGCCGAGCGAGTCCGCCGCCGCGGCAAGCCTGTCATCCTCGTTGCCAACAAGGCCGAGGGCAGCGGCCAGAATGCGGGTGTCCTCGAAGGCTACGAGCTGGGCTTCGGCGAACCGCTGCCGATTTCCGCCGAACACGGCGAAGGCCTCGACTATCTCTACGAGGCGCTTCTTCCGTATACGGAAGAGAAGGTCGATGAGGAAGGCGAGGAGCGCGGCGACGGACCCTTGCGGCTCGCCATCATCGGGCAGCCCAACGCCGGCAAGTCCACATTGGTCAATACCATCCTCGGTGAAGAGCGCATGCTCACCGGCCCCGAAGCCGGCATCACACGCGATGCGATTTCATCCGACTTCGAGTGGCGCGGGCAGAAGATCAGGCTGTGGGACACGGCCGGAATCCGCCGCAAGTCACGCGTGACCGGCAAGATCGAGAAGCTTGCGGTGTCGGATGCGCTGCGCGCCATCCGCTTCGCCGAATGCGTGGTCGTGCTGGTTGATGCATCGCTCCCGATCGAGCGGCAGGATCTGACACTTTGCGATCTGGTCGCACAGGAGGGCCGCGCGGTTGTGCTGGCGCTCTCCAAGTGGGATCTGGTCGAGGAAAAGCAGAAGAAACTCAAAGAAGTACAAAGCGACCTCGAGGATGTTCTGCCGGAAATTCGCGGCGTACCGGTCGTGACGCTTTCATCGAAGCAGGAACGCGGCATCGACAAGATGCTGGAAGCGGTGATGGGCGCCATGGAGCGCTGGAACATGCGTATTCCGACGGCGCAACTCAACCGCTGGCTCGAAAGCGCCATTGAACGCAATCCACCGCCAGCGCCGTCGGGCCGCCGCATCAAGATCCGCTATGCGACTCAAGCCAATGCCCGCCCCCCAACCTTTGCCATCTTCGGCAACCAGTTGTCCAAGATGCCGGAGAGCTACAAGCGCTATCTGATGAACGGGTTGCGCAAGGATTTCGAACTCGCGGGCGTTCCCATCCGCTTCAGCCTGCGCGGCGGCAAGAACCCGTTCGACAAGGACAAGTAGTCCTCTCGCTCTTCGAGCCTAGTGGTGCGAGGGTGGCCGTTCAGAACCGAACGGTCACCTTGCCCAGATGTTCGAAGTCGACTTCGATGACATCACCAAGTGCCGCGGAGAAGAACTCCGTGATGACGCCGGTGCTGATGATGTCGCCTTCCTTGAGGCCCACGCCATACCCGTTCAGGTGATTGACGAGCCAGGCCAGCGCAAGGTCGCCGCCGCCCAGGGCATTGGAACCGATGCCGCCCTGCATCGCGCGGCCGTTCCACATGACCTCGCCTTTGAGCGAGGCATATTGATCGCGGGTCAGGGGTTTCTTCGCCTCGCCCAGCACGATGCCTTCGTTCAATCCGCCATCGACGATGAACCACGGCACGGCATCACCGAAGCCGCGCGGCGTGCGCGGATGCACCACTTCGATTGCGACCTGCACCGCCGCGACCGCCGCCATCACTTCGTCCAGCCCGTAGGGCGTGCCACGCGGCGGAAGCGGCCTTGCCATGGTGAAGGCCACTTCCGGCTCCGCCACGCGCTTGTTCTCGGCGATGGTCGGGAAGTGATCGCCGGACGTGTAGACGCGGTGCGAGAACATGGTGCCGGGGAAGGGGCCTGTCGCCTTCAACGCGATCTGTGCGCGCTCCGACGTGCAGCCGATCTTCCAGCCCGCTTGCGTCCAGCCCAGTTCCCTCGTCACCCCGCATTGCAGTTCGAACGCACGTTCGAGACCGGGCGGCACGTCCTCCGGCAGATGATCGAGCGGCGATTGGGACTTTCGGGCCGCGGCGAAGGCTGCGATGACGGTTGCGTCGCTCATGAGTTCACCTCGCTTCAGAACTGCTTGAACAGGCCCTTGGGATCGTATTTCCACACGCCGCCATTGTCGGTGAAGTCCGGCAGGCACATGGGGATGATCTGCTCGGCCACTTCGTCAGGGTGCGGCAGCGTTTCGGGGTCTTCGCCCGGCATCGCCACGGCGCGGAGCTTGGTGCGCGTGGGGCCGGGGCTGAAGCAGTTGGCGCGCACGGAGGTGGTGGCGACTTCGTTGGCGTAAGTCCTCACGATGGCTTCCAGGGCAGCCTTTGAAATCGAATAGGGGCCCCAATAGGCCCAGCACTTGAAGGCAAGACCGGATGTGACGAAGATTGCGCGGCCTGCATCGGAGGCACGCAGCAGCGGGTCGAGCGAACGGATGAGGCGGTAATTGGCGGTGACGTTCACGGCCATGACGTCGTCCCACATCTTCGGCTCCACATGGGCGAGCGGCGTGAGCTTGCCGAGGGCGCCGGCATTGCCGATCAGGATGTCGAGCTTTTTCCAGCGCTCGAAGATCGCGGCGCCCAGACGGTCGATGGCGTCGAAATCCTTGATGTCGAGGGGCACCAGCGTGGCGGAGCCGCCGACGGCCTTGATCTGGTCGTCAAGCTCGGTCAAACCGCCTTCGGTGCGGGCGGTGGCGATGATATGCGCGCCTTCCCTGGCAAGCGCCACGGCAGCCGATGCGCCAAGCCCCCGCGATGCGCCGGTCACCAGAGCGACACGGCCCTCCAAACGTCCAGTCATGAAATTCAGCCTGCTTCTGCGAGCAGCGAAAGCTGCTGCTTCTTCGATTCACCGATAAGGTCGGTGAGGTGGGTGGGATAATCACCGGTGAAACAGTGATCGGTGAATTGCGGGCGGAGATTGTCGCGGCCCGGAAGACCCATGGCGCGATAGATGCCGTCGACCGAGATGAAGGCGAGCGAGGTGACGCCGATGTATTCGCGCATCTCTTCGAGGCTGTGGGTGGCGGCCAGCAGCGACTTCTGCTCGGGCGTGTCGATCCCGTAGAAATCCGGATGCTTGATGGGCGGGCTGGAAATCCGCATGTGGACTTCCTTTGCACCCGCCTCGTACATCATGCGAACGATCTTCACCGACGTAGTGCCGCGCACGATCGAATCGTCCACCAGCACCACGCGCTTGTCCTTGACGACGGCGCGGTTGGCATTGTGCTTCAGCTTCACGCCGAGCGAACGGATGGTCTGCGTCGGCTCGATGAAGGTTCGGCCCACATAGTGATTGCGGATGATCCCAAGCTCGAAGGGGATGCCGGTTTCGGAACTGTAGCCAAGAGCCGCGGGAACGCCCGAATCCGGGATCGGAACGATCACGTCGGCATCGACCGCCGACTCGCGGGCCAGTTCGCGGCCCATGGATTTCCGTACCTCGTAGATCGAGCGGCCGCCGAGCATGGAATCAGGCCGCGAGAAATAGATGTATTCGAAGATGCAGGGCCGCGCCGGCTGCTTCGGGAAGGGGTGGAGGCTTTCGACGCCGTCATCCGAGATGACCACGACCTCGCCGTTCTCGATCTCGCGGATGAACTTGGCGCCGATGATGTCGAGCGCGCAGGTCTCGGAGCAGAGGATATAGGCGCCGTTCAACTCGCCGAGGATCAGCGGGCGGATGCCGAAGGGATCACGTGCGCCAATGAGCTTCTTGTTGGTCAGCGCGACCAGGGCATAGGCGCCTTCGATGGCGCGCAGCGCGTCGATGTAGCGCTCGACGATACGGGACTTCTGCGAGCGTGCAACGAGGTGCAGGATCACTTCGGTGTCGGACGTGGACTGGCAGATGCAGCCCTGCTGGATCAATTCGCGGCGGAGCGTGAGGCCGTTGGTGAGATTGCCGTTGTGCGCGACGGCGAGGCCGCCGGCGGCAAGTTCGGCGAACAGCGGCTGCACGTTGCGGATGATGGTTTCGCCGGTCGTCGAATAGCGCACATGGCCGAGGGCGGAGGACCCCTGCAGCCGGTCGATGACCTTGGCGGAGGAGAAGTGATCGCCGACAAGCCCAAGCCGCCGTTCGGTCTGGAAGCGCTCGCCGTCGAAGGAGACGATGCCCGCCGCCTCCTGGCCGCGATGCTGGAGCGCGTGGAGGCCGAGTGCCGTCAGCGCCGCGGCATCGGGATGGCCATAGATGCCGAAGACGCCGCACTCCTCGCGAAGCCGGTCGGCGTTCAGTTCAAGATCGATGTCGATGCTCATTGGCTGTTGCTCTGTCCGAATGCCGGTTGCTGCGTGTTGCTGCCCGTTCCCTCAAGGAGGTTTTCCAGCCCCTGATTGTCATTGCTCTTGTAGCCGCTTTCGGGAGGCTGTCCCGGCTGCGGCTCTCCGTCCGGCTGGTCCGGATTTTTCAGGAGCGCGGTGTTCGACAGCGTCTCCGCGATCTCTGGCGGCATGAATGCCAGAAGGGTCTCGCCGGTCGACTTGATCATCGGCAGGCTGAAGGCAGTCCTGACCCACGGCTCCTGCTTGTCGAAGGGCAGGAGCCAGCCATAGAACAGATAGGCGATGGCCACGAAAACGAAACCCCGGGCCAGGCCGAAAACGAAGCCCAGCGAGCGGTCGAAGGCGCCGGCCGCCGAATCCACCACGGCGTCCGAAATCTTCACGCTGATGATCGAGACGATGATGAGCACCACCAGGAATGCGGCGGCCCCGACGCCGATCTGCGCCAGCATCTCCTTGTCGAGATATGGGATGTTGGTCTGGGCAAAGGCGATCAGCGAGGGCTGTTTTATGGCGAAGTAGGCGGCGACCGCGGCCGCGCCCCATGCCACCAGTGAGAGCACCTCGCGGGTGAAGCCGCGCATGAGGGCGAGCAGCCCCGACAGCAGCATGATGCCTATGAGGATGAAATCGAGGAGCGTCAGCGGCATGCGATATCCTGTAGGGTGCGCCACCCGGTTGAAGGCACCTTATAGAAAGGTTTTCGGCAACCGACTAGGCTATTCTCCGTTGTCCACGATCCTGCGCGGCAGACCAGGCCACGAGGTCCATGATCGTCTCCATCGGCCTGACCTTGAGCCCCTTGATCTCCTGCGGCTCGGCCTGGGCGGCAATCACCGCCTCCTTCAACCCCAGCTTCTGGGCTTCCTTGAGGCGGGCCTCGGTCTGGCCGACCGGGCGGATCGAGCCGGAAAGCGCGATTTCGCCGAAAACCGCGGTGCCGGGCGGAATGACTGTGCCTGTTAGGGATGATAGCAGGGCGGCGGCAACGGCCAGATCCGCTGCGGGCTCCCTCACTTTCAGGCCGCCCGCGACGTTGAGATAGACGTCGTTCGGGCCGATCTGCACCCCGGCGCGAGCTTCCAGCACGGCGAGAATCATGGCCAGCCGGTTCGAATCCCAGCCAACGGTGGTCCGGCGCGGCGTGCCGAGCGGGGAGGGCGAGACGAGGGCCTGGACCTCGATCAGCAGCGGCCTGGTGCCCTCCATTCCGGCGAAGACCGCCGTTCCGGGCGTGGGGCGCTCGTTCGATCCCATGAAGAGGCGGGATGGATTGGTCACTTCCGCCAGCCCGCCGTCGGACATTTCG
Source organism: Aestuariivirga sp. (assembly GCF_041738905.1). Taxonomy (GTDB): domain Bacteria; phylum Pseudomonadota; class Alphaproteobacteria; order Rhizobiales; family Aestuariivirgaceae; genus Aestuariivirga. The sequence goes on along the minus strand of NZ_JBGSOZ010000077.1, from coordinate 26,300 downwards.
AAAACGCCGATCTCATCAGTGGGGCCGAAGCGGTTCTTCACCGCGCGGAGGATGCGGAACTGATGGCCGCGGTCACCTTCGAAATAGAGCACCGCATCGACCATGTGTTCGACGACCTTGGGGCCCGCGATCTGGCCGTCCTTGGTGACGTGGCCCACGAGCAGAACCGCCGTGCCCCGCTGCTTGGCGAAGCGGATCAGCGCTTCCGATCCCGCCTTCAACTGCGAGACGGTGCCGGGCGCGGCTTCGATCGAGGGTGCCCACAGCGTCTGGATCGAATCGATGACGGCAATGGAGGGCGGCTTGTCCTCGGAGAGGGTCGCGACGATGTCAGAGACATTGGTTTCGGTGGCGAGCAGCACGGGCGCGTCGTCGAGGCCCAGTCTTTGAGCCCGAAGGCGCACCTGCGCGATGGCTTCCTCGCCCGAGATATAGACGACGCGCTCGCCTTTCCGCGCCAGCGCGGCCAGCGCCTGAAGCAGAAGCGTGGACTTGCCGATGCCGGGGTCGCCGCCGATCAATACGCCCGAACCCGGCACGAAGCCGCCGCCCGCCACGCGATCCAGTTCACCGATGCCGGTGATGATGCGCGGCGGCGCCGGGCTTTCGCCGCGCAAGCCTACGAGCCGCGTCGCGCGGCCCTTGGGCAGGCTTGCGCCCTTGGCACCGGACAGGGGTGCGGTGGCCTGTTCTTCAACGATGGTATTCCACGCGCCGCAGCCATCGCAACGGCCGGACCATTTCGAGGAGGTGGAACCGCAACTCTGGCAGACGAAGTGAGACGCTTTGGCCATGGCCCTCTTTAGCGGAACATTTATGGAACGGAAAGGGGGTCAGGCCCGCGCCCTGGCCCGCCACAGGTTGGGGATCAGTCCCAGCACCAGCGCGCAGCCGGTGACGATGATGGCGGCGCCTGCGAATTGAAGCGGCGACAGGTTTTCTCCGAGGATGAGCGTGCCTGCCAGCACGGCCACCACCGTCACCGCGAACTCGACGCTGATTGCCCGGGTCGGGCCGATCGAGGCGACGAGGTTGAAATAGACGACATACATGGCAGCACTCGTGACCAGTCCCATGCCGACGAGCCAGAGATAGTCGATGACGCCTGGCACCGCCGGCACAGGAACGAGAAGCACCAACGGCATCAGCATCAGGCCCCCTGCGATGAAGGAGCCGATGGTCATTTCCCATGATCCGACCCCGCGCAGGCGTTCACTGGCGAAGATGCTGCCCAGCGCCGCACAGAGCGATCCGAGAATGGAGACCGCGCAGCCGATGAGAAACGCCGAGGTGAACGGAACGGCGGGAAATCCAACCAGCATGACGATGCCGACAATTCCCATGGCAACGCCCAGCAATCCGGCGCGTCCGATATGCTCGATGCCGAGCAGGCGGCCGATGATCATCGAAAACAGCGGAATGGCGGAGACGAGGATCGCGGTCATGGCGGTTCCGATGATGGGAGCCGCGAAGGCGATGCCGGCGAGTTGGCAGGTGACCGACAGGAACCCGAGCACCGCCAATTTTCCCCAGCCGCAGGAAAAATCCAGTTGCTTGCCGCCGAGCCGCGCAATGAAGAACAGCGCTCCCCCCGCCACGATGGACCGGAAACTCACCGCACCCGCCCAGCCGAAAGCGGCCACGACCTTCACCACCACCATGAAGGAGAAGCCCCATACCAGCGCGAGCGTGGCGTAGGCGGCAATGTCGCGCGGCTTCAAGATGAACGGTCCTGCAATGATGGTGTCCGAAGCCCGCGCTTATAGGTCCGGATTTGATCTGCGTCATATGGAAAACGGGCTGGGCACTCCTACTTATCGGTCTTGGGGAACGGACAAATACAGGAGGTTCAAATGACGAGACATTTCCTTCCCGATCTGTTCGGCCGTGGTTCCGGACAGGACATGTTTACAAGCCTACAGCGCGAGGTCGATCGTGTGTTCCAGGATTTTGGGCGCGGCGTACCAGCACTTGGCGACTTCGGCAGGAATGCCGTGGCGATGAAAGTCAATGTCGCCGAGCAGGATGGCACCATCGAGGTGACTGCGGAAATGCCCGGATGCGCGCCCGAGGACATTGACGTGCAACTGAAGGATGGCATCCTCACCATCAAGGGCGAGAAGAAGGTGGAGAAGGACGACCAGCAGAAGGACTATCACGTCATGGAGCGGTCCTACGGAATGTTCGAGCGCAGCTTCACGCTCCCCGCCGAGGTTGACGGTTCCAAGGTCGAGGCGGCGTTTGACAAGGGCGTCCTGAAGGTTACATTGCCCAAGCTGCCTCAGGAGCAATCCAGGACGCAGAAGATCGCCGTGAAACCCACGGCCTGATCGAGTGAGGGAAGCGGAGCGCGGGACGGCCTCCGCTTCCCTTGTTTTTGGGATTAGCCGAAAATGAAGTCGTCGGCCGCGAGCTGCGAGATGCCGACGTTCTCGAGCGTCAGCGTGCCGTGAACACCAATGCTGATGACCGTCGTTCCTGCAACTTCGAAGGCATTGGCAAGAACATCACCGAAATCGGCCATGCCGGTGCCCTGCAGCCAGACGCGGTCGGTGCGGCCCGCACCGGCTTCGAAGTCCGAAATGATGTCGTTGCCGAACCCTGCCTCGATGACGAAAACGTCGTCTCCGCTGCCGCCCATCATCAAGTCGCCGCCTGCGCCGCCGAGGATGTAGTCGTTGCCGCCTGCGCCATCGATCACGTCATTCCCGGCATTGCCGATCAGACGGTTGATGGAGTCATTGCCACCAATCACATCGGCAAAGCCTGTGCCGTAGACGTATTCGATGTCGAGATAGACATCGCCCTCGGCGTCACCCGCCCAGCCGCCCGTATCGAGGCTCAATTCCACGCCCGCCTTTGAGCGCGAGAAGTCCATGACATCGCGGGCGCCGCTGCCGCCGGAGTTCACATCCGCGCCGGCGCCGCCGACGAAACTGTCATTTCCTGCGCCGCCCTGGAGGATGTCGTCGCCAGCACCACCGTTCAGCCGGTCGCGGCCATCGCCGCCCTGAAGCTGGTTGTTCAGCGCGTCGCCCGTCAGGTAGTCGTCGAGTGTTGAACCTTGGAGGTTCAGGATGCCACTGTAGGTATCACCCTCTGCGTAACCGCCGGTGCCCGTGCCCTTCAGCAGGGACGCATTCACCCCGGCGGTTGAGGCCAGATAGCTGACCTTGGTGATGGTGCCACCGACAATCGCTTCTGCCAGTTCGGTTGCCGTGTGGATCGTCACGATTGATTGCTGGATTGCCATGTGCCGTCTTATTCCTGTTCAGGACTCATTCCCTGCACCTCCATACAACTTCAAGTATTTTGGCTCGGGTAACAGAAACACTCAAATTTGAGCGGTCGTAGGGGAAGCCGAATTTCTCCACATTCGATGGCGAGACTGCGGGCCGATCGGGGGTAGCATGAGATTTATACGGTGGCTGGTTCAGGCCGGAGTGCTGGGCGTGTCGGCGGTCCAGTTGGCGGGGTTCGGGCAGGCAGTCCATCCGCTCTTCGACTCGGTTGCGCATTTTCGGCTGCATCTGGCCGTGCTGCTGGCGTTGGGAATCGTGCTGCTGCTCTTGGTGCGAAGCTGGCGGCTTGCAGCAGCGGGCAGCGCGATGCTCGCTGCATCCGTCTTCCTGATGAGTCCGGCCCTGGTGCGGCAGAAGCCCGTCACTATGGTGAATCTCTCGCTTCTGCAGTTCAACACGCTGTTCAAGAACCCCACGCCCACGGCGATCGTCGCGCAGGTGTCACGGGTGAGGCCCGACGTCATCACGCTGCAGGAGGTGTCAAAAACCACCTCCATCATCATGGAGCAATTACGGGCGGACTATCCGCATCAGGTCTTCTGCCCCTTCACGGCCGTGGGCGGGGTCGCGGTGCTGTCGCGGCACGAGACGGTCGGCGAGGGGTGCGAGGAGGGGCGTGGCTTCGCGTGGATGCGGATTGATATCAGGGGCCGTCAGGTGACAGTGGCGAGTGTTCACCTTCATTGGCCATATCCCTTTGCACAAGCCGATCAAATCAGCTCGCTCACACCAGACTTAAGCTCTTTGACACAGCCGGTTGTTATCGCAGGAGATTTCAACGCCGCACCATGGAGCCATCAGGTCAACCGCATTGCGCAGGCTTCGCACACGCATGTGGCGCCGGGGCTTCGCCTCAGCCTGAAGATGGCGCCATTGGGAGTTGGTCCATGGCCGATGCTGCCCATCGACCATGTTCTTGTACCGGACAGCGCGGTGGCCTCCGTGCGGATCCTTCCGGGCGCAGGCTCCGATCACCTGCCGCTTCTGGCGAGAGTGTCGATCCCCAGTCCCTAACGTTCGAACGTCACCCGCCCGTCGCAGATGGTGGTGACGGGGCGAACCGTGGAGATGGCTTCCGCGGGCGTGCGTTCCATGTCGGCGTCGAGCACCACGACGTCGGCTAGGTAACCCTCCTTCAATGTGCCCTTCCTGTCCTCCATGAACTCCATGTAGGCGCCAGCCGCCGTGAAGCCGTGGAGCGTATCCATCAAGCTCTGGGCCTGGCTCGTGCAGTCGCGGCGGAGCGGCTTTGCGGTCATCGCTGCCTGCATGCCGAGGAAGGGGCTCAACGGGGCCACCGGCCAGTCTGACGAGAAGGCGATGACGGCGCCCGAGTCGCGCAGCATCTTCCAGGCATAGGCATAGGGCAGCTTGTCACCCACGCGGCTGAGGATCGGCTCGTGCGGGCTACCCGGCACGCCGACGCCCGCGATGGGCTGCAGCGAGGCGACGACGCCCAGTTGCTTGAGGCGGGGAATGTCCGTGGGGTCGATCAATTCGATGTGCTCGATCCGGTGGCGCGAGTCGCGCTTGCCGTTGGCCTTTGCCGCCGCCTCGTAGCCATCGAGCGTGCGGCGGACCGCGCCGTCGGCGATGGCATGGGTGGAGACCTGCAGCCCGTGCCGGTCGGCGCGCGTCACCACCTCGTTGAACTCTTCCGCCGTGAACAGCGGAGCGCCCTTGTTGCCGGTGGTGCCGGGATAATCGTCCAGCATCAGGGCGGTGAAGGTTTCCAGCACGCCGTCGATGAAGAGCTTCACGCGGTCGCAATGGAGCATGTCGCCCTGGTATTTCGCCCGCATCTCGGCGGCTTCGTCAACGCGCGAGGGCTCGAAGTAATTCTTGTGATGGAAGGGGATTTCCACGCGGGCATTCATCTCGCCCCGGTCGAGCAGGGCCTGCAGGAGTTCGAGCTGGTACCAGTTGCCGTCCATGTTGTGCATCGACGTGATGCCCAGCGAGGCGGCGTGCGCGATGCCCTTCTTGAAGAACGACATGTCGAGTTCGCGCTGGGCGGGCGTTGCGGGCGGATTGGGGTTCTCGCCCGTGGTCATGCCCAGCCACTCGCGCCCGCCTGTGGGGGTCAAGGCCTGCGCCAGCATGTAGGCCGCGGGCTCCAGCAACTCGCCGGTGGCGATGCCGTTGGCGTCGAGCACGATCTCGTTGCCGACGGGGAGCTTGCGGCCCTTCATGATGCCGGCGGCTTCAAGCGCCTTTGTGTTGGCCCACATGGTGTGGTGGTCGAAACAGAAGACCATGAAGGGAATGTCGGAGACGATGCGGTCGAGGATCTGCCGCGTGATCGGCTCGCCGAAGCTTTCATGCGCGATGCCTGTGGCGAGCAGCACTGGGTCATTCGGGCGGGCCTTGCGGTATTGAGAAACTGATTCCGCGATGGCCTGGAAGCCATTGATTCCATTGAGCATCAGCGTTTCGAGTTCAACCGCTCCGCCGAACAGGTGAACGTGGCCCTCGATGATGCCGGGCATCACCGTCTTCATCTGCGCGTCGATCACGCGGGTATGCTTGTCCTTGAGGCCCGCCACATCGTCCATCGACCCGACGCGAAGGATGCGGTTGCCCTTGATGGCCACGGCGCTGGCGCGGGGGCGGGCAGGGTCCATGGTGAGGACGCGGGCGTTGGTGATGAGGATGTCGGCGGTGGTCATGGGCAATCCCTCTGCAAGCGAACCCTGTAAATGCCCGCTTGACGAAGGACGGGCAAGGCCCCACCTTGGCACAGTCTTCAACAACGAAAGGAGGTGATCCGATGTCGAGTGAGTTCACTGTGTCTGGAGTTCTCTTCGTGCGGATCGTCGCCTCTGCGGGAACGCAGGGCTGACGCTACGGATATCGAGGTGCCCAGACGCATCTCACGGAAAGGCCGCTCATGAGGGCGGCCTTTCTTTTTTGGGCTAGGGCTTCAGCACGTCCATCTGGATCGGGCCTTCTGCCCTTCCGTGGATGAATTGCTCGACGTAAGGGTTGCCGCTCGTGTCGATGGTACTGGCCGGGCCCTGCCAGAGGATCTGGCCCTTGTAGATCATGGCGATGTCGTCGGCGATCTTGCGCGCGCTCGCCATGTCGTGGGTGATCGAGATCGTCGTGGCACCCAACCGCTTCACGCAGTCGACGATAAGGTTGTTGATGACGTCGGCCATGATCGGGTCGAGGCCGGTCGTCGGCTCGTCGAAGAAGATGATCTCGGGATCGGCCGCGATGGCGCGGGCAAGGCCGACGCGCTTCTGCATGCCGCCGGAGAGTTCCGCCGGATAGAGCATCGCGACTTCCGGGCCGAGGCCCACCTGGCCCAGTTTCTCGACGGCGATGTCGCGTGCCTTGGCCCGGGCCATGTGGCGGCCCTGGATGAGGCCGAAGGCGACATTCTCCCACACGGGAAGCGAGTCAAACAGTGCCGCGCCCTGGAACAGCATGCCGAAGCGCTGGAGGTAGTCATCGCGGGACTTGCCCGTGAGGCCCAGCACGTTTTCTCCAGCGACCCGGATTGCGCCATCGTCGGCCTGCAGGATGCCGAGGATGCATTTCAGCATCACCGACTTGCCGGTGCCCGAACCGCCGATGACGACCAGCGAGTGCCCCTTTTGAACAGAGAGATTGACGCCGTTCAGCACATGCTTCGGCCCGAAGCTCTTCCTCACGTTCTCGAGTACGATGTGACCCTCTGCCATCGGTTCAGTCCGCGAACAGGAGAGAGGTGAGGGCGAAGTTCGCGGCGAGGATCAGGATTGCGGCGGAGACGACCGCATTGGTGGTGGCGCGGCCCACGCCTGCGGCACCACCCTTCGAGTTGAAGCCGTGGTAGCAGCCCATGACCGCGATGATGAAGCCAAAGACTGCTGCCTTGATCAGCCCGGAGGTAACATCGCTCAGTTCGAGGAAGTCGGCGGTGTTCTTGATATAGGCGTAGCCATTGAGGTTCAGCGAGCGGGTGCCCACCACATAGCCCCCCATGATACCGATGATGTCGCCGATGCCGACGAGGATGGGAAGCGTCAGCACGGCGGCGATGATGCGGGGGCCCACGAGGTATTTGAACGGGTTGGTGGCGAGCGTCACCAGCGCGTCGATCTGCTCGGTGACGCGCATGGTGCCGAGTTCGGCTGCGATCGAGGCACCAACGCGGCCAGCGACCATGAGGCCCGCCAGAACCGGCCCCAGTTCACGCGTGATGCCCAGCGCCACAATCGAGGCGACAAGGCTTTCGGCGTTGAAGCGCGAAGAGCCCAGATAGATCTGCAAGGCCAATGCGCCGCCGGTGAAGAAAGCCGTGAGGCCGACGACGGGGAGCGAGAAATAGCCGATCTTCAGCATCTGATCGAGAATCTGGCGCAAGAAGATCTTTGGCGTCAGCCCCTGGACCAGGCTGTCCTTCAGGAACAGGCTCACGCGGCCGATTTCCTCGAACAGCGAAAGTGCCGCGCGGCCGATGTGAGCGAGAATGTTCAAGCGGTGCCGTCCGATTCGAGGCCTGTGTAGAGTCTTGCATAGCGGCTGCCGAGGCGCGTGAGCAACTCATAGGAGATGGTGCCCGTCCAGGCCGCCGCTTCGTCGATCAGGATGTGGGAGCCGAGGATTTCAGCCCGCGTGCCGCGCACCACCGAATGCGGCATGAGTTCGGTAATGTCGACCGCCATCATGTCCATGGAGATGCGGCCGATGATGGGGCAGCGGCGGCCATTGAGGAAAACCTGCGCTGGGCCGGTGTCCTCCCTGGAAGACAAGGCTCGCGGCACACCGTCCTTGTAGCCCGCGCCGAGGACGGCGATGCGAGTGGGCCGTTTTGCCTCCCAGGTGCCGCCATAGCCAACGGTCTCGCCGGACTTCACGTGCCGCACCTGCATGACCGTGCCTTCGAGATGGGCCACGGCGCGCATGGGGTTGGGAAGTCCGGGTGTGGGGTTGCCGCCATAGAGTGCTATGCCGGGGCGGACGAGATCATGCGTGAAGCCGCCGCCCAGAAAGATGCCGCTGGAATTGGCGAGGCTCGCCGGAACGCCGGGCATGTGGGCCCTGATCGAGGCGAAGGCGTCGCGCTGCTTCTCGTTCAGGGCATGGGGCGCGTCGTCGGCGCAGGCGAGGTGGCTCATCAGGAGCGAGACGTTCAGTCCCTCCATCAGGAAGTTGTCGGCCAACAGCGCCTCGAACTCCGACATGGAGAAGCCCAGCCGGTTTATGCCGGTGTCGACATGGAGCGCGCAGGGCAGCTTGCGGCCATAAACCCGTCCGAAGCCAGCCCATTCGCGGGCTTCCTCGATCGAGATCAGGGCAGGGCAGAGGTTGAGCTTGGCGTAGAACTCGGCCTGACCGGCAAAAAGTCCGTCCAGCACATAAATCGTGGCTTGCGGGAGAATTGCGCGAAGTTCCTCGCCTTCCTTGGGGCGCGCCACGAAGTAAGAGCGGCACCCTGCCTCCCACAAGGCCTTGGCCACGGGAGCGATACCCAGGCCATATCCATTGCCCTTCACAGCCGCACCGCATTCCGCCTCACCGGCGCGCTGGGACAGAAGGCGCCAATTGTCTTTCAGCGCCACCAGATCGATGGTCAGCACGGCTCCGGCAAGGTCTTCGGGCGTGTGTGTCATGCGGTCTCACTCTCGCGCGTGGCTTACGGTGAGACAAAGGCCGGATCAAGTCGATTGCCGGCCGGGAAGCTTGTGGTTTGGTTATTCTCGTTCGCTTTGCTCAATTGAAAAGCGAAATTCCAAACATTCCTTCACTTTTCCGTGAGGAGCGAAATGGGAGCGAAATTGCGCTTCATCCCAATGCTGCATACGTTTTCACGAAGAGGTTGTTAGAATTGTGCGCGATGACCGCGGTTCGATACCCTCGATTTTTTGGGAGGTTTACTTGGGTCACGCTCGAACAGACATTCTTGCCGAGGCGAAGATAGAGTCCATTGCTGGCGACGAACATGTTTCGTCTCCGGTCGATACCTATTTTGAAGTACCTCCGCCCGACGCGGTCGAACTCCGCCGGGTGTTGCGGGCCGTGAAGACTCTGAGGCGCAGTGATGTATCCGCCTGGAAGGCCAGGGAGTTGTGGCAGCCTGTCTACGACGGAGGCCCCATGCTCTTCGACCAGTACCAGGCCCTGTTGCTGACGGCTCTCAAGGGGCAGGTGCCGGGGTCCATCCGCCGCGTCCGCGCGTCGAAGCCGGTTGCCTACCGGACCCGGAAGATCGTCGAAGCGCTTCTTGCCTTGGAAAGCCTCAAGCGTCCTGCCTGAAGCCCGGTCACGCAAGTCGCCAGCGCCCGCATTGTGCAGTCAGGGAGTCACCCTTTCAATTCTTGGGGGGTGGCTCACCTTGGCAAGCGGTCGACCAGTTTGTAGGTCGGCAAATGAGGTGACGTAATCTGCGGCACGTCCGAAATGGCCTCGCGCACCTGATCGTCGATGCTCGGGTCCGACAGGGGCAGAATGCCTGCTTCGGAAATGGTCTTGCGCAGAATATCGTGTGAGCCGCGGTACTGGAGAATCGCCCTCAGTGCCATCGGATTGGCAGATGGGCCCATGACCAGAGCCAGACCACTGAGGAAATCGCTGTTCAGGACGTCTTCCACACCGAAGGTGACGAGGCTCAGTTCACCGAAGCCCTTCTTGTTGATGGCCAGCAGGAATTTTGCTCCATCCGCTTCCAGCACGACGCCGTCGTGGCGGCCGCGGAGGTAGTAGTTCTGCCGCTCCCCCAGCACCCGGAACTTGGTGAAGCGGGTGAAGAGGGTGTAGCCGTCCCTGCGGGTCACGATCATGGCCGAGCGCGCGCACATCGTGGGATTTCGCGGCCACGGATAATAGAACAGATAGCAACCGGTCCGCAGCGATGTCTCGCGCATCGTGGAGAGAGATTGCGTCATACCCAGCAGGACCGCGGAGGGAACCTGGCTGAGGATGTCCATGGGGTCTGGCCGGGGTTCGGGGCGATTGCCCCTGAAGCCCCTGGGATCATGGAACATCGCCTCAGGATCAACGTCGAAGAAAGAACAGATCTTCTCCATCGTCGCGGGACTGGGAAGTGCTGAACCCGAGAGATACTTGTTGAACTGCTGCCGGTTCATGTTGATCCCGCGGCAGACGGATGCGATCGATCCATGGCGCATGCACAGCGCCATCAGGTTCTCGGCGAAGTTCTGGTGCGGTGAAAATGAACCCTGTTCGCTCATCATGCCACCTCGCTGGTCAGACGTGTTCGGTAGACGGCGACACTTGAAAACAACACGATGACTTACCTCTATAATTCTCGTTTCGTCAATTCTGTCTTATGGATGCACTCTTCAAGGCCTCAGAAAAATATTTCCGAAAGAACTGTAACCTTGAAGGTTCACAAATACGCAGAATTTTAGCGGATATTGACCTTGAGTCCCCTCTCTTCAAGGAGGACTCCATAAAGTTACGGTCACTTAACGTGTAACGGCAGCTACTCGAAGCGTTCCGGCAGGTAGTCGGCGCGGACCAGATTCTGGAACTTGGTCAGTGAAGCCTCGAACTGCAGTTCCACAATGCCGGTTGGGCCGTGGCGCTGCTTGCCGATGATGACCTCGGCGATTCCGCTGACCCGGTTCATCTGCTCCTGCCAGTCGAAGTGTTCCTGCGTGTTGGGCCGTGGCTCCTTGCGGGCCAGGTAATACTCTTCGCGGTAGACGAAGAGCACGACGTCGGCGTCCTGTTCGATCGATCCTGACTCGCGGAGATCGGCCAGTTGCGGGCGCTTGTCGTCGCGGTTTTCGACCTGGCGCGACAGCTGCGAGAGGGCAACGATGGGAACGCTCAGTTCCTTTGCCAGCGCCTTGAGCCCCACCGTGATCTCAGAGACTTCCTGCACGCGGCCTTCTGCGGCGCGGCGGGACGAGCCGGTGAGAAGCTGGAGGTAGTCGACCACGATGAGCCCCAAACCGCGCTGGCGCTTCAGGCGGCGGGCACGGGCTGCAAGTTGTGCGATGGTGAGGCCGCCAGTGGCATCGATGTAAAGCGGCAGGGACTGGAGCTCGCGGGTGACTTCGACGATCTTCGCAAATTCGTCTTCGGTGATCTTGCCGCGGCGGATGCGTTCCGACGGGATGGTCGATTGCTCGGAGATGATGCGCGTGGCGAGCTGTTCGGCCGACATTTCGAGAGAGAAAAAGGCAACGACGCCGCCATCCTTCACCTCGACAGAGCCATCCGCCTTGTGCTCGGCATTGTAGGCGCGGGCAATGTTGTAGGCGACGTTGGTCGCAAGCGACGTCTTGCCCATGGCCGGGCGGCCGGCGAGAATGATGAGGTCGGACTTCTGCAATCCGCCCATCTTCTCATCGAGGTCCTTCAGCCCCGTCGAAATGCCCGAAAGTCCGCCGTCCCTCTGATAGGCGCCGGCCGCCATGTCGACGGCATCGGTGAGGGCGCGGGTGAAGGGCTGGAAGCCCTGGCCGTACTTGCCCGTCTCGGCCATTGAATAGAGCGTCTGCTCGGCGCGCTCGATCAGGTCCTTGGCATTGTCCTCGATGTCAGGGTCGAAGGCCTCGTTGACGAGATCGGTGCCGATGCCGATGAGCTTGCGGCGCTGGGCCAGTTCATAGATGCTGCGGCCATATTCCTCGGCGTTGATGATGGTCGTGGCATTTGCCGCAAGCCTTGCCAGATAGGCCGTGCCGCCGATCTCCTTCAGCGTGGCGTCGTTCTCGAAATAGCTCTTGAGCGTTACGGGGCTGGCGAGCTTGCCGATCTTGATGAGGGTCGTGGCGGCTTCGTAGATTCGCGCGTGAAGCGGCTCGAAGAAATGCTCTGGCAGGAGAAAGGCCGACACCTTGTCGCTGGCTTCATTGTTGACGAGGATCGCGCCAAGCAAAGCCTGCTCCGCCTCCAGGTTGTGGGGCGGGGTGCGAAAGGTGTCGTCGGCGGCATCATTGTCGATGGCGCGCAGGCTGGGTTGCGGGTTCATGACCTCATTCTAGCGGAACAAGGCGAGTCTGGGTCGACTTTTCGCGCCTGTGCCCGTTATTCACAAGCACAACGAAACCGACAAAGTTTACTCTGCGGGAACCGACATGAAGCGCGGGCGCCGGGAATCGATATTCCGCAGCCTTTCCTCTTCTTCGAACATGTAGTTCCGCGTCAGCGGAAGGGCATGCTGGTTCTTCCCGAACTGGATCTGGAAATTGTTCATGCCGCCGAAGCGGAATGCGCATTCGGAGGCCGCCAGATAAAACTCCCACATGCGGCAGAAACGTTCGTCGTAGAGTTCGCTGGCACGCGCGCGGCTGCTGGCGAAGCGGACGGCCCATTCGCGCAGAGTCCTGGCGTAGTGCAATCTCAGGATCTCGATGTCGGTGACATAGAGCCCCGCCTTCTCGATATGCGGCAGCACCTCGGATAGGGCAGGAATGTAACCGCCGGGAAAGATGTACTTCTTGATCCATGCACTCGTGGCGCCGGGACCATCGGAGCGGTTGATCGAATGCAGCACGGCGACGCCGTCGTCCTTCAGCAGGCTGTTCACCTTGGTGAAGAACTCGTTGAAGTGCCCGATGCCGACATGTTCGAACATGCCGACCGAGACGATGCGGTCGAACTGCTGATCCAGGTGGCGGTAGTCCTGCAGCTTGAAGGAGACATGATCTGCCACACCGCGCTGGAGTGCGCGTTCGTTTGACAGCTTGTGCTGTTCTTCCGACAGCGTGACGCCGGTGACCTCTGCGCCGCAGATCTCGGCAAGATAAAGCCCGAGGCCGCCCCATCCGGATCCAATGTCGAGAACCTTCATGCCCGGCCTGATGCCGAGCTTGGCGGCCAGGTGGCGCTTCTTGGCAAGCTGGGCCTCTTCGAGGGAGCCATCATCGGTCTCGAAATAGGCGCAGGAATACTGCCGGTCGCGGTCAAGGAAGAGATCGTAAAGCTGGCCCGAGAGATCGTAGTGATGGGCGACGTTGTTCTTGGCTTTCCCGACCGGGTTGTACTGGTCGACCCGCTTCAGCATCTTGCGAACGCCATAGGCCGCCTTGGCGACTTTCGGCAAGGTTTGCGGCTGGGCATTCTGCATCAGGACCGCAAGCAGATCGTAGATGGTGCCCTGCGTCAGCTCAAGACTGCCGTCCATGTAGCATTCGCCAAAGTAGAGGTCGGCATCGGCCGCGATCTTGGCCGCGGCCGCTGGCGTGGCAACGCGCATGCCCACCGGAGTTCCGGTCCCGTCGCCATACTCCCTGATCCTTCCATCGGGATCGGTGACGCGGAGTGTTCCCGTCTTCATGATATTCTTCAGTGCGCGATCGAGAAGTGCGTACATGTTGTACTCCCTCGCTTGGCTATCGCCCTCTCGGCGGGAAAGCCTCACCCCTGGAACCATCTTCGAATTGTTAACTAAAGTTTAATATCACGATTCGCCTGTGCGCAAGGGGGGCGGACAGCAAAAGGTTAACATTGTCAAGGAGAATTGACACGTCAGGTTGCGCAGAGCCCATTTCCTCACCCCATGACAAACGAAAAGGGCCGCCCTGAAGGCGGCCCTTTCGTATTCTGCATGGTGCGAGAAGACTACTCTTCGTCGCGGGCGTCGGCCTGGGCTTCCTCGAAGAGGGCTTCGGCAGCGGCGCGGATTTCGGCGCGGTCGGAGACGGGACCGGAAAGATCCTCGCCGCGCGCCTGGGCTGCGGCTTCCTCGGGGCTGCGGGCGACGTTCACCGTCACCGTGACCTCGACTTCCGGATGCGGCGACACCGTCACCTGATAGACGCCGATGGTCTTGATCGGGGCCATCATCTGGATGTGGCCACGATCGACCGTGACGCCCATGGCCGCAGCGGCATCGGCGATGTCGCGCGGCGAGACGGAGCCGTAGAGCTGGCCCGATTCACCGGCCTGACGGATGAGCGTGAAGCTCTTGCCGTCGAGCGATTTCGCTTCCTCGCCGGCGGCGGCGCGGCGCTCGGCGTTGCGGGCTTCGAGGGCCGCGCGATCACGCTCGAACTTGACCTTGTTGGCGTCGGTGGCGCGCAGAGCCTTGCCCTGCCGGAGCAGGAAGTTGCGGCCATAACCGTCGCGAACCTTTACCACGTCGCCCATGGCGCCAAGCTTGGGAACGCGCTCGAGAAGAATGAGATCCATCTGTGCGTTCTCCTTACTTCAACACGTAGGGCAGCAGACCAAGGAAACGCGAGCGCTTGATGGCCTGGGCCAGTTCGCGCTGCTTCTTGGCGCAGACCGCGGTAATGCGGCTCGGCACGATCTTGCCGCGCTCGGAGACATAGCGCTGCAGAAGGCGCACGTCCTTGTAGTCGATCTTCGGCGCATTATCGCCGGTGAAGGGGCAGCTCTTCTTGCGGCGGAAGAACGGCCGGCGGGCCTGGGGAGCTGACATCAGTTGGCCTCCTCGGTCGTCTCGTTGCGGTCATCGCGGCGCTCGCGATCTTCGCGGCGGCGCATCTGGGCGGACGGACCGTCCTCAAGCGCTTCGACCTTGACGGTCATGAAGCGGATGACGTCTTCGGAAATCGACATCTGGCGTTCCATCTCGACCACGGCGGCAGAGGGAGAGTCGATGTTGAAGAGCGTGTAATGCGCCTTCCGGTTCTTCTTGATCCGGTAGGTGAGGGACTTGAGACCCCAGTATTCAGTCTTGGTGACCTTGCCGCCGCCAGCGGCGATCAGGGCCTTGTACTGCTCCGTCAGGGCTTCGACCTGAGTCGGCGCAGCGTCCTGACGGGTCAGGAACACGTGCTCGTAGAGAGCCATATGGATTAGCCTTTCTTCATTACGTTTCGAGCCTTCAGCATCCGGCGCAGAGCCTCTTTCGAACCCGTATGAAAGGCTCGAAAGACCGGTCAACGAAAGAGCGGAGACACAGGAAGCCGGGGTTCAACCCCTGATCGCCAAGGCGATCCTTCCGTTCAGCCACCAGCCGGGTGCCTATCGGCAGCCGGGCTTATGACGGAAAAGATTGGGGAATGCAAGCATGGGGCAAACGCGGCCAACCTGCCACCCCGGGCTGTTTGCCATGGACCTGCGCAGCCAAGGCGTAAAAATGCCCAAAAATACAGCACTTTTTGTGCGTCTGCGGGCGTCTGCTTTCTTGCGGATCAGTCAATGATGAGTCATCATACCAGCATGCGAGTCAAGCTGACCATCAGAATGGTTCTGCTCCGCCTGAGGCGGATCCTCGCCGTTTGCCTGACGCTGCTCCTGTTTGCGAGCCTTTTCCTGCCGGGATTCAATGCGGTATCCTTGTCCAGCACAGCTCAGGCAGAATCCATGGCCGAAGACTGCCCGTTCCACCAGGGCGGCGGGCAGCAACCCGAGCGGCCGGGGCTGCATGACTGCGGTTGCATCCTGTGCTTTGCACCAGGCACGCCTTCAACCTCTTTTGAACCTGACGTTTATGTTCCGGCTCCGCTTTTGCGAGACGCCGGCTTGAGTTTTGCGACTGGGGTATCTGCAACACATGGTCGTCGCGAGACCACAAACCTGTCGACCGGCCCACCTATGCTCTGAATCGTCAAACGATGTACCGGAACGGGCTCCATGCGGGGCCCGTTTTCCTTTACGGCCTGCGGATGACCGGAACGTGAAACAACGCTGGACTTGTGCCCAACAAGGAGACCAAGTGTTGCGCGCTCAATTCTCCTCCCTGCTGACTGGATTGATTGCGTCCGCCATGCCCGTGCAGGCCGAAGACCAATCTTCCACGGCGCCCTAGGTTCAGACGACCTGTATTTCCGGCTCGATACAAACACCGAAACGGAATGCAGCCTGAAGTGACGTTGCGTCGATGATTGACAAGCCTCGGCGCGTGATGGAACGTGCGGAATAATACTTTCATGGCAATACATTGAGCGGCTCACAGAGCGTCATCGAATTTCGCAAGGTCAGCAAGCGTTTCGGCGATGTCACCGCCGTCGCCGACAATGACCTGTCGGTCAAGTCAGGCGAGTTTCTCTCAATTCTCGGACCGTCCGGGTGCGGCAAGACCACCAGCCTCCGCATGATGGCGGGGTTCGAGCAACCCTCATCCGGTGACGTGTTCATCCGCGGTGAGAACGTCACCGGCATTCCGGCCTACAAGCGCCCGGTCAACATGGTGTTCCAGCACTATGCGCTGTTTCCCCATCTGTCGGTTGCGGACAACGTTTCCTATGGCATTCGCCAGCGCTCGCCGAAACCGTCGAAACCGGAGATCGCCAAGGCCGTAGACGAGGCGCTCGCCATGGTGCGGCTTGACGGCTACGGCAAACGGCGGACCTACGAGCTATCGGGCGGCCAGCAGCAGCGCGTGGCGCTCGCCCGCGCGCTGATCAATCGCCCCGCCGTCCTTCTTCTGGATGAACCTCTCGCGGCACTTGACCGCAAGCTGCGCCGCGACATGCAGATCGAACTGCAATCCTTGCAACGCGACGTGGGGATCACCTTCCTTCTCGTCACCCATGACCAGGAAGAAGCGCTATCCATGTCCGACCGCGTCTGCGTGATGCGTGAGGGCCGCATCGTTCAGACCGGGAGCCCGCGCGAGCTCTATGACCGGCCGGTCAACCGCTATGTCGCGGACTTCGTGGGCAAGACCAATTTCTTCAAGGGCGCATCGGCGACCGGGATCCTCAGCGTGCGCCCCGAGATGATCGAGATTGCGCAGAGCGTGAAGCATCTGCCCGACGGGCTTTCGGCCCGCGTGCCCGTCAAGGTGCTGAACCGGATCTTTCTGGGCGAGCACACTGAATATGTCGTGGCCAACGATGTGCTGGGCCAATTCGTGGTGATGGCGCCGCGCAAGTCCGAGCGCGAGGCGGGGGTCTATGACATCGGCGATAGCATCGCTGCAGGCTGGCGTCCTGAGTCCGAACGCATCCTGCCGGACAATTGAAGTGAAGAAGACCAAAACAGGGAGAAGACAATGAGCAAGACACCGGATCATATCTCGCCGCAGAAGTTCCTCGAGGAATTGCGCCGCTTCCAGAAGGGCAGCGTCACGCGCCGCCACTTCCTGGGCGTCACCGGCCTTGGACTGGCGACCGCGGCACTGAGCAGCGCCGTGCCCGGCTTCAAGCCGCGCAAGGCCCATGCCGCGCTCTCGGGCACACTGAACGTCACGACCTGGCCCAACTATTTCTCGCAGGAGAATTACGACAACTTCACCAAGCAGACGGGCGTCACCATTAACGTCAATGTCTTCGGTTCCAACGAGGAAATGCTCGCAAAGCTGCAGGCAGGTTCAACCGGCTGGGACGTGCTGGTGCCGACGAACTACACGATTTCTACCTACAAGCAGCTTGATCTCATCGAGCCGCTCGATCTCAAGCTGATGCCCAACTATGACGAGAAATCCCAGGACCCGCGCTTCCTCGGGCCGGGCACCATTGACGGCACCGCCTATGCCGTGCCGAAGGACTGGGGCACCACGGGCTTCATCGTCAACACCAAGACCGCGACGCAGAACCCGACGAGCTGGAAGGAATTCTTCGACCTCACGCAGGGCCCGCTTTCCGGCAAGACCACGGTGCACGACTATCAGCTGACCACCATCGGCAGTGCGGCGAAGGCGCTGGGCTATGGCTTCAACACACTGGCGGAAAACGAGCTGGCGGAAATCGAGAAGCTGCTGATCGCGGTCAAGCCGCATCTCTTCGGCATCACGTCGGACTACCAACCGCCCATGCGGAACGGCGACGCGGCAATGGCTATGTGCTGGACCAATGATGCCGCTCAGCTCCATCGCGACATGCCGGAGATGCAATATGTTCTGGGCAAGGACGGCGGCGAGATCTGGGTCGACCATTATGCGGTGATCAAGGGCGCGCCCAACCGCGATGCGGCCTATGCCTTCATCGATTACATCCTCACGCCGGAGATCAACGCCAAGGAGATCGTGGCGCACGGCGCACCATCGACGGATGCACGCTGCAACGCGCTGCTGCCCAAGGAGATGCTGGCAAACCCCATCCTCTATCCGGCGGCCGAACTTCTATCTTCGCTTGAATATGGTGCGGCCGAGACGCTGACCAGCCCGGCCCGTGCTGAACTCATGGCCCGCTTCAAGTCGGCCTGATCTGTTGCCACGACGCGCTCTGACAACCTCCGTCATGCCCGCGCCAGACGCGGGCATGACTCTTCGTCTCGATGGAGATGGCGGGGTCATGCCTCGCCATGACGGCACATGAAGGAGGCGGCTCGTTCCCGCGCCGTCACGGCACTGCTGCTTGCACCCGCGGCGGTGTTCTTCGTGTTCATGCTGCTGGTGCCGCTGGCCGTCGTGCTCATCTATTCATTTGGCGAGCGCGCGCCCGCGGGCGGGTATTCGCCGGCCTTCACGTTCGAGAACTACGCGAATATTCCAGCGCGCGGGAAGGCCTTCTACAACACGCTCACGCTCGCACCGCTGGGCACCTTGCTTACGGCCGTCTTCGCGTTTCCCATGGCATACTTCCTCGCGGTGAAAACCAGCCCGCGCTGGCGCGTCACTATGCTTGTTCTGGTCATGGCGCCGTTCTGGACGAGCCAGCTCTTGCGTTACTATGCGTGGATGATGCTGCTCGGTGCAAAGGGCATTCCATCGTGGTTGGCGTGGATCGGCATCACGGATGTGAGACTCATCAACACGCCCTGGGCCGTTCTCATCGGCGCGGTCTATGGCTTCCTGCCGCTGATGGTGCCGCCCATCTATGTATCCCTCGAAAAGCTGGACAAGCGGCTGCTCGAGGCTTCGGCCGATCTTGGTGCCACGCCCGTGCGCACGTTCCTGCAGGTGACATTGCCGCTGGCGCTTCCCGGTGTCGCCACCGGGTCGATGCTTGTCTTCATCCTGCTGATGGGCGACTACATCCTTCCGCAGTTCCTTGGCGGCGGAAAGGTCTTCTTCATCGGCAACGCGCTCGTTGACCTCTTCCTCCAGTCGCGCAACTGGCCCTTTGGCGCGGCGGTGTCGGTGGCGCTTGTTGTCATCATGTTCGTGACGATCTATTTCTACATGCGGTTCGTGCTGTCGAAGTCCGACACGCGGCGCGCGGCCCTAGTGTAGCATGCTCAGGGTCTACGCCATCTTCATCTACATCTTCCTCTATGCGCCCATTGCCTTGATCGTCGGCTTCTCCTTCAACTCGGGAAGCTACGCGATGGACTGGCAGGGCTTCTCGCTGGCGTGGTATGCCAAGGCCTTCAACAACAAGCTGATCGTGGAAGCATTGGGCAACAGCGTTTTCATTGCGCTGTCGACCGCCTTTCTTTCAGCCATCTTCGGAACCTTCGCGGCTCTGGGGCTGGAGCGCGTGACGGGGTGGTTGAGACACACATTCGATGCGCTGATCTATGTCGCCATCATGGTGCCGGGCATCGTCATCGGCATCTCGACCTTGATCGCCTTCGTATCATTCTTCGATCTCGTCAATCCCTGGGTGACGGCGGCTCTCAGCTTCAAGCTTCAGATGGGCACCTGGGCGGTGATCGCCGCACATGTCCTGTTCAATATCGCGGTCGTGGCGCTCCTCGTGCGGGCGAGATTGCAAGGCATGGACCGCAGCTTGGTCGAGGCGTCAGAAGATTTGTATGCCACACCGCTCGGCACATTCCGGCAGGTGGTTCTGCCGCTTCTGGCGCCGTCGATCCTCGCGGGCTTCCTGCTAGCCTTCACCTTCTCGTTCGAGGATTTCATTATCGCCTATTTCGTGGCGGGACCGGATACGACACTGCCGATCTATGTGTTCTCCTCGATCCGAAGAGGCGTTACGCCAGAGATCAACGCGGTTGGCACCGTTGTGCTGCTCACATCCTTCGCGCTGCTTGTGCTGGCGCAACTGATCCTGCAGCGCGGGCACAAGACGGCACGCTAGCCGAGATAGCGCGCCTTGAGATGCGCTTCAAAGTATCTGGCATGAAGCGGTTCGCCCGTCGCCTGCCGCATGATCTCGGGGGTGGACAGCGTTGAAGCCTTCGACCATATGTTGGCGCGCCGCCAGTCGTTGATGGCGGAGAAGTCACCTCGCGCGATCTGCGCGCCTGCATCTGGAATGGCGCGCTCGACGGCCGCCCATTGCTGTGCCGCCATCATGGCGCCCAGGGTGTAGCTTGGGAAATATCCGAAGGCGCCTGACGGCCAGTGCACGTCCTGCATCGGCCCGTCCTTGTAGTTTCCGGCGGTCGACAGGCCGAGACACTCCTGCATCTTGGCGTTCCACACTTCGGGAACGTCTTTCGCTGCAAGCTTGCCGGTGACAAGATCCTGCTCGATCTCGAAGCGCAGGATCACATGCAAGGGATATGTGGCCTCATCTGCATCGACGCGGATGTAGCCGCGTTCCACATGATGCACATGTGCGAGCATGTCCTCGACTTCGACGCCGGCGAAATGCTCCGCACCCAGAATATCGCGCGCCAGCGGCAGGACGAAAGCCCAGAACTCCGGGCGCCGCGACAGTTGCATCTCCTGGAACAGGCTCTGGCTTTCATGTGCCGCCATGCCGCGCGCACTGGTGCTTGGCCAGTGGCCGAGGTCATGCGGAAGGTTCTGCTCATAGAGCCCATGGCCGGTCTCATGGAGGATGCCCATGAGGGAGGAAAGGAATTCATCGGTGCGATAGCGCGTCGTCATGCGGACGTCCGAGGGCACGCCGCCGCAGAACGGGTGATGCGAAATATCGAGACGGCCGTGGTCGAAATCGAAGCCCACGGCCTTCATCAGCGTGAGGCCCAGCGCCTTCTGCTTCTCGATCGGGAAGGGCCCAGCGAATTCCTTCAACGGACGCTTCGCGTGCCGCCGGGCCTGTGCGTCCAACGCCTCAGGAATGAAGCCCTTGAGAAAGCGCTTCAAGTCGGTGAAGACGGCCGCAATGTCCGCCGAGCGGCTGCCTGGGTCATATTGCTCGATCATCGCGTCATAAGGCGACAGCTTCAGCACCTCGGCCCGGCGGGCTGCTTCTTCCTTCGCCAGTTCCACGATGTTCTCGAAGGAAGGCAGGAAGTCGTTCCAGTCGTTCTTCGCGCGCAGCTGCCGCCAGAGCTGCTCGCAGCGCAGCCGGGCATTCACCTGCCTTGCCACAAAGTCCGACGAGAGGCAGGTGCGATTGATGTAGCTGCGCCTGAACTCCGCCAGCGCCGCCGTCTGATCGGCATCGAGGTCTTCGGCAGCGGCCGCTTCGATCCAGTCGGCGATGTGCGGGGCAGATGCCATCTCGTGCGCCATGGAGGCCAGAACCGACATGGCCTCGGCGCGTTTCTCTCCGCCGCCTTCCGGCATGTTCACAGCCTCGTCCACGCCCAGCATGGCCTGGGCATGGTCAAGGGCTTCAAGCCTGCGGCAGAGTGCGTCGAGTTGGGCAAAGGACATCAGAGCAACTTTCTCAAAGGCGGGACGCCTGATTTATGGCGCGGACGCCGCTCTCACAAGCCCGAATAGGCTTCCGCCCAGCGGCCCAGCGGGTCCACCGTGTGAACGCCCCTGGCTGGCGTGAAGGAGCAGTCTCGGCCCATTGCGGCTTCGAGGCCGAGGAGGGCGGCGCCCAGCCCCACGAGTTCGGGCTCGTCCACGACGGTGATCGGCTCGCGGAACATGCTGGCGCGAAGTTCCATCAGTGCTGTCGAGCGTGCCCAGCCGCCGGTCGCATAGAGTTGGCCTCGCAAAACGCCGGCGCGGTCGAAGCACGACAGGAAGTTCCGTCCACGAAGCGCCATCTCTTCCAGCGTGCGGCGGATGCAGGACGCCTCGTCATCGCCGGAGCCGTTTGGTTCGCCCGGAAGACGCGGCAATTGCAGGAGCGCCTTGGGAGCCGACTTCCCGTATTTCGCGTCGAGCGTCGCGGTGAACTCCGTTACGCCAACGAGGGCAAGGCCATCGCCGCACATCGCCGGAACCGTGGCCTCGAGGCTGTCGTCGATGTTGGGTGAGGCCACGCGCGTCTCGCCATAGAGGGCGTTGGCGGTGCCGAGTGAATCGATCCGCGCTTCCGCATTGAGACGCAGGATGGCGGAAGACGCGATCGGGTGATCATGCCCTCCCGCCACGATGAGGGTGGACGATGAGACTGCACCCGCCTCGCGCAATCGGCCGGGTCCCGCCGTGCCCGCGATCTCGCCGGTCTTCAAAAGGCGAGGCAGGGGCGGGGCTCCGGCGAAGGCGAGAGCGTCATTACTCCAGCGTCGGTTGACGAGATCATAGCAGCCGGTGCGTGCGGCGAGCGTCTCGCTCATGAAGGGCGCGCCGAACCAGAGCGAGGAGGCATAGTCGGTCAGCGTGATCCAGGTTTGGGCGCCGCCGATTTCGCTGGGCCGGTGCTTCCGCATCCACATCCATTTTGCGGCCGTTGAGTGAAAGTCGACGCGGGTGAAGTGCCACGCGGCACGGAACGCTTCCACCTCGCGCATCGCCCTCTTGTCGAACCATGGGATGACGAGGCCCAAAGGCTGCAGCGCTGTATCGGCGCACACGCCATCCTCGCCAACGCCAGCGGAAGATATGGCGGAGAGGGGCTTGCCCTTCGCCACCGCCCGCCAGCCCTCGATGATCATGTCCTCGATCAGCAGCACGAGGGCTGTCGCATCGGTTGCGATGCCGATGCCGTCGTCCAGCCGGGGTGAGGGGACCGACTTCACCCAGATGCTGCGGCCATCGCCATCGGCCAGCACCACCTTGACGTTCGTGCTTCCGATGTCGAGGCCGCAGCAGATCACGGCGTGATTACCAGCGGCGGGTGAAGACGGAGCGCGTGGCCTTCGCCATCTCGGAGATGAGCCAGCTGGTTTCTTCCGGAGGCCGCTGCCACACCTTGCGGCCCACGACCACGCCTTGCGCTCCAGCCTCGATGGCCTCGGTCACGTCCTTCAGCGTCGACTTCGCGTCGCCGGTCAAGGGACCGCCCGCGACCACGATGGGAATGTCGAGTTCAGCGCAGAGCTTCGCTGTCGCATCGGGGCCGGGGAAGGTGATCTTGATGATGTCGGCGCCGAGGTCATAGGCGACGCGCGCCACTTCAAGTTCCGCCTCGATGATTTCAGGGCTGCGCGGGGTGTTGAGGAAGACGGGCTCGACCATTACCGGCATGTGCCACTTGGAAGCCTCCGAGACGACCGTGCCGATGCGCTGGCAATAGAGCACCTTCTCGGCGTCGTTCACATTCCACGGCAGCAGCAGCTTCACGCAGTCGACGCCGAGGCGGGCAGCATCCTCGACACTCGCCACCAGCGAGCCGGTGCCCTTGTCGGCCGCACTCGTCGGCCAGAAGGCATCGATCGCCAGGATGCGGGCGAACTGCGGATTGGCCGCCATGTCGACCTCCGAGTTTTTCACGATCCCAGTCGAAACCATGAAGCCGGTCACGTCTTCCTTCAGAAAGCGGCGCATGACTGTCACTGGCGCTTCAAGCTGCGGCACGCGGCCCCAGACGAGCCCATGATCGATCGGAACCACAAGTGCGGCCCTGTCCGGACGAAGTACCCGGTTCATGCGATAGTTCGTGCTGTAGCGGCCCAAGGCTCAAGTCTCCGGTTGCAATGAAAGTTGCTGCGGAGACTAGACGGCAATACCGAGAAGCGCCAATGCGAAATTGCTGTCCTCGCCCCTCGCCGGAGGGGAGAGGAAGGGGACCTAACGAAGTTGGGGTAGGAGAGGGGCAATCGGGCCATGCAACACGCAAAGTCCGATTGCCCCTCATCTATCCCACCGCTCCGCGGCGGGCCCCTTTCTTCTCCCCGCCTGCGCGGGGCGAAGACTTCATCGAATGGATTTCAGCCCTTCGCCTTTTCCATCAGCCCGACGAAACGCCTGAACAGATAGTGGCTGTCCTGCGGGCCGGGAGAGGCTTCCGGGTGATGCTGCACGGAGAACACGGGCTTGCCTTCGAGCGCGATCCCCGCATTCGATCCATCGAAGAGCGAGACATGGGTTTCGACCACGCCCTGGGGTAGCGATTCACGGTCGACCGCGAATCCGTGGTTCATCGACACGATTTCCACCTTGTTGGTGGTGAAGTCCTTCACCGGGTGGTTGGCGCCGTGATGGCCCTGATGCATCTTCATGGTCTTCGCGCCGAGCGCGATGCCCAGCATCTGGTGGCCGAGGCAGATACCGAAAAGGGGCTTGCCTGAATCCACCAGCTTGCGGATTTCGGGAACAGCGTATTCACCGGTGGCGGCAGGGTCGCCGGGGCCGTTCGAGAGGAACACGCCGTCCGGGTTCATGGCGAGGATGTCCTCGGCCTTTGTCGTGGCTGGAACCACCGTGACATCGCAACCAGCGCTCGTCAGGCAGCGGAGAATGTTGCGCTTCAGGCCATAGTCGACGGCGACGACCTTCCACGGCCCGTCCTCGGCGCAGGTGTAGCCGTCCTTCCAGTCCCACAGCTTTTCGTCCCACTCCATGCGCTGGGTGAGGGACACGTCCTTCGCGAGGTCCATGCCGACGAGGCCCGGCCAGGCGGCGGCCATCTTCTTCAACTTGGCGATGTCGAACCTGCCCTTGGCATTGTGCGCGATGACGCCGTTGGGCATGCCTTGTTCGCGGATGCGGGCGGTGAGCGCGCGGGTGTCGATGCCGGACAGTCCGATGATATTGCGGGACTTCAGCCACTTGTCGAAGTGCTTGGCGGAGCGGTAGTTGGCGGGTTCGGTGATCGGCTCCTTGACGATGGCACCGACGACGCCCGCAGACGCCGCAAGGTTGGTCGTCTCGATGTCCTCGTCATTGGTGCCGACGTTGCCCACATGCGGGAAGGTGAAGGTGACGATCTGACCGGCATAGGAGGGGTCGGTGAGGACTTCCTGATAGCCCGTCATGGCCGTGTTGAAGCACACTTCGCCCACTGCCTCGCCCTCGGCACCGATGCCATAGCCCTCGATGACCGTGCCGTCGGCCAGCACCAGCAGGGCTGTCACGCGCGGTGCGTCCCAGTCACCGAACTGGGGGCGTGCGGCTTTCTTCGCCTTGGCAGGCTTCTTGACGGCGGGCATGGCGGACTCTCCGGAATTTGAGGCTGGTTAAGGGACCGGGGGCGGTCCGTCAAGTTTCCGCGGACATGCAGGTCCACAGGAAACGCCGCACCGCTTCGTCGGGCGAGAGCTCGATGGCGCGGGCGTAGGCCGCCGTGGCCTCCACTTCGCGGCCCAGACGCTTCAGCAGATCGGCCTTCACCGCATGGAAAGGCTGGTAGGCGGCGACCACCTTCTCTGGCAGCTGGGCGAGCAGGCCCAGCCCCTGTTCCGGCTCGGCAACGGCAGCCTGTCCCACCCGCGCGCCGAGCGTGGGCGAAAGCCGGACCAGTGCCGCATAGAGCATCGTCAAGGCAGCCCCGTCGGTCCTGCCGGTAAAGCGCCGCGCGGCATGGACCGACTGGATCGCTGCCTCGCACTGGAAGCGGCCAAAGCGCTCTATTTGCCCCGCCGCCCGCAGCAGCGCGTCGGCCTCCGCCATCATCGCCTCGTCCCACAGGCTGACGTCCTGGCGGTCGAGCGGCACGAAGCCGCCCTTGCGCCGCGCTGCTTTCCGCGCCTCGCAATGGAGCATGAGCGACAGGAGTCCCATCGCCTCGGGCTCGTCCGGCATCAGCGCCAGCACGGTGCGGCCGAGCCAGATCGCCTCGCCCGAGAGTGGTCCGCCGTCTTCCCAGCCCGCAGTGAAACCGGCGTAGATCGCCTGCAGCACGGCATCGAGCCGCTCCGGCAGCTCATGGGTGTCGGGAACGGCGAAGCGAATGCGCAATTCCTTGATGCGCGCCTTGGCCCGCACCAGCCGCTGGCCCATGGTGGCGGGCTGCTCGAGGAACACGGCGGCAATGCGCACGGCATCGAGGCCCAGTACGGCTTGCAGCATCATTGGCGTCTGGGCTGCCGGGTCGATCGCCGGATGGGCGCAGACGAACAGCAGCTTCAACCGCTCGTCGGCAAAATCGCCGCGTCCCGCTTCCATCATGTCGATGGCCTCCTCGATCTGGTTCACGAGATCGGGCTCGGCGGCTTGCGCCACCTTCTGATGCCGCACCGACTTCATGAGCGTGCGCCGCGCCGCGGTCAGCAGCCAGGCTTCGGGCGCTTGCGGCACGC
>NZ_JBGSOZ010000076.1:0-7791 GCF_041738905.1 Aestuariivirga sp. | reverse complement strand
TCGAAGTGTTCGGGCAGTAACGGGCAGACATCACGGCTTTGGCGGACCGGTGACGCAATTTGCCAAGGCTGGGTCTTGCCAAAGTTGCCAATTCGCGCAAAACTCGAACTAAATAGGCCGGCCATCCGGTGTATGTCGGTTAAGTTAGGGTCACAGATGGCGGGGGCGCCATCACAAAGGCGGAGGGGTACATGGCCCTGCTCAATGTTGCTGCGACCACGGATTTCTCTGCGCAGGTGCTCAACGACATCACGGATGTCACCTTTACGGGCGTCAATGCCGCCACGGCGACCTTCTCAGCCGGCCAGTTCGACGACATCACCATTCTCAACAGCGTACACTGGACAGGCAATTCGTTCGCGAACAGCATCGTCGTGAACGGCGGCAGCGTGGATGCTTCCGCATGGGAGTTCACCGGCTGGTCGCCAGACGATTCGATCAGCTTTGGCGGGACCGCCGGCGATGATGCTTTCGTCGCCTCGCGCAGCAAGGATGTGATCGAGGGCGGGCGTGGGTCCGACGTGATCGTCTCCGGGCACGCAACCCAGGGTGACGTATTCCATGGCGGCCGGGGTACAGACACCTTCCGCTACCTCGGGTTCACCACACCCATTACCGATATGATCGATGGCGGCCTGGGCTCCGGCGACAGGATCGAGCTTGCGGAAGCAGGCACCTATGACTTTCTTGATGCCGGGATTGCTGCCGTCGAGGAACTGGCCTTCGCAAACATTGGCCAGACCGCCCTGTTCGATGCTGCCGGGTTTGCCGCGTCGGGCATTGTGTCGGTGGCCGGCTCCGCGGCCAGCAACGCCATCGAATTCCATGGCGCGGCCGCAATCGACCTGAGTGCGGTCACGTTCTCCGCGTGGGACAGCATCACCGATACCATTCAAGTTCTGGGAACCGCAGGCAACGACCAGATCACCGGTTCGGCGTTCGCAGACCAGATCTTCAGCCAGGGAGGCAGCGACACCATCGACGCAGGGGCCGGGCGGGATATCATTCACATTGAAGGACAGGGCAGCACCTCCGTGATCCAGGGCGGCGCGGGCCGAGACAGGATCGTCGTTTCCGAAGTGAACGATCTCATCATCGACATCAGAAGCGTGACCTTGACGAGTGTCGAAGATCTCGAGTTTGATGGCCAGGCGGGTGGGGTGACAAGCCTCTATGTCGCGGGCGGCCAGATCGGCGCCGGCAAGATCGACACGATCACCGGCTCCGCCGGACAGAATCTGATCTACTTTTATGGCGAGGCCGACGGCTCTTCCCTCTCCTTCGTGGATTGGAACGAGAACCTGGACGTGGTGACGTTTTCGGGCTCCATCGGTGACGAAACCACGACCGGTACGAGCGTCGCTGACACGTTCGTCATGACCGATGGCGCGGACATTCTTCACGGCGGAGATGGCGGCGACACGTTCCAGGTCAGGTCAGGCACGGCCAACGCCTCACGTGAAGTATACGGAGACGGCGGCATCGACACCCTGCTGGTGGTCAATCTGGCGCCGGCGGGACAGCACCTGACGCTGTCGACCTTCAATTCCGTCGAGCGTCTCGATTTCGGCAGTTCGATCGGGTCTCTCAGCCTGTCTGCCGATGCGATGGGTGGGGCCACCGGCATCCAGGAGGCAGACAGCGGCGATGCAGCGGCGTTGAATGCCCTCATCCTCGAAGGGGCCACCGGCGATCTCTCGGGCGTGGCGTTCACTGGATGGCAAGATGGCGACGATATCCGCTTTTCCGGCACAGCGGGTGACGATTCCTATACGGGCTCCTACGTCGGCGAGCGCTTCATCGGTTCGCTGGGTGCCGACGTCTATGATGGCGAAGGCGGCAACGACGAAGTGGACTATGGCGCCTCGGCCAATGGCGTCAGCATCGATCTGCAGCTTGCCAGTGCATCGGGCGGATCGGCAGGCGGCGACACCCTGAGCGATATCGAGTGGCTCACGGGCTCGGCCCATGATGACAGGCTTTACGGCTCGTCGGCCAGCAATGTTCTCGACGGGGGCCTTGGCAACGACACGATCCGCGGGCGCGTCGGGGGCGATATCCTGTCCGGCGACGATGGCATCGATACGCTCGACTATGCGGGATCAACGGCGGGTGTCACGGTCTCTCTCGCCGCAGGGACCGCGAGAGGCGGCCATGCCGCCAACGACAGTTTCGACGGATTTGAGAATATCACCGGAAGCTCCATGGATGATCGGCTCACGGGCAACTCGGGCAACAATGTTTTGCAAGGCGGCGGCGGCGCGGACCTGCTGATTGGCGGCAATGGCCAGGATGAACTGCAGGGCGGCGGCGGGCTTGACACCTTCAGTTTCAGCAGCACGAACCACAGCCAGGCAGGTGGCGCAACCCGCGATACTATTGCCAGCTTTTCCCAGACGGCCGGCAGCCGCGATGTCATCGATGTTTCGGCAATCGACGCCCGTGCCGGCAGCGGCGCCACGGATGAAGCATTTGTCTTCGTTGCGGCCGGCGGCTTCACCGGCGAAGGACAGATCATCGCCATCCAGTCCGGCGCCGATACCGTATTGCGGTTCAACACAAGCGGGTTGGGCGGCGCCGAAATGGAGATCGTGCTGACCGCGTTTACCGCGGCCAACATAACGGCGGCGGATTTCATTCTCTGACGAGGCGACGGTTGAGCCCGCCTCAAATCGCTGCTAGGAAACCTCCCAATCCGCAGCACCTGGAGGGGTGGCAGAGCGGTCGATTGCGGCGGTCTTGAAAACCGTTGAGGGTTCGCGCCCTCCGGGGGTTCGAATCCCTCCCCCTCCGCCATTCTTGTACCTAACATATTGAATTTAAAAGATAATCTCCAAGTTTTGGCAATTGGCCCCACATCTAGCCCCACATTTTGATTTCGCTGTGATGAACCCGCGTTGGTTCGGTCTGTTGAGTGGCAACCGGGAAGCCCATCTACGGTCTGTCGTAGCTGCCCACCGCCAGCTTCCCACCGCACCTTCCGACAAGGCAAATGAGCGGGGCCATAGGACTACTATGCGGCGGAGAGGGCGAGCGGCGGCGGGCAGGAAAGAATTCTTTGGCTGAGCGCGAGGCCCCGTGGGGGAAAGAGCGAGCGTGTGGCGTGGGGCCATTACCCCATCGCTCGCAGAATTTTTGGAAAATTTTTGAAAAGCCGCAGTAGTTGATGACCTAGCGTTAAGGTCTTCCGTTCCCGCCGCGATTGTCTAAGATGACTACAAGTTTGCAAATCAGGGACGGGGCAGCATGGGGTTCGTCGACAACCCAATCATCAACACACCCTTCGATGCCCCGGCCTATCACTATGAGCTGGACGATCAAGGCCAGCCCACTGGCGTAAAGCTCGCTGACAGGCGTGAGAGCATTCAGGTGGTGCCTGTGGCAGCCGCCCGCCGCCGTGGCCCAAAGCAGGCGGAACTGGACCTGTTCGACGATGCCGGGACGAAGATCACGCCGAACGCGCTGATCAACGAAATCCGCACCCACGTGAACCAGTGGCGTGGCCTGCCCCCCAGCCAATGGGGCGTCTCGCCCGAAACCCAGCGGCTCCTACAGCACTGGCGCGACCCGTCACGGGCGCGGCGGCTGTTCTTCTGCCAGCGTGAGGCGGTCGAGACCCTGATCTACCTCACGGAGGTCGCACCACAGCGGTTCCGCAAGCAGATCGAAGACGCCAACAAGGAAGCCAATCCCGGCCTCTACCGGCTCGCCTGCAAGATGGCGACCGGTTCCGGCAAGACAACCGTCATGGGCATGATCATTGCGTGGCATGCCGTCAACAAGGCGAGGCGATCCGGCAGCCGGACCTTCTCAGACGCCTTCCTGATCATTGCCCCTGGCATCACCATCCGCGACCGGCTGAGCGTACTCAATCCGTCGCACCCGGAAAACATTTATGAGGTTCTCAGTCTCGTGCCGCCCGACCTGCTGGACGGGGTTCGCAAGGCGCGCATCGGCATCACCAACTATCACGCCTTCATGCCGAAGGAGCTGTTGCAGGTCTCCAAGCTGAACCGTGAGCTGCTGGGGGGCCGCGACGGCCCGAAGAGCTTCGTCGAGAGCGAAGGCGAGATGGTGGCCCGTGTCGCCAAGGATGCCAATCTCATGGGGCGCAAGAACATCATCGTCCTCAATGACGAGGCGCACCACTGCTACCGTCACAAGGCGACTGACGACGCCGAAACCATCGAAGACGCCGAAGAGCGCAAGGAAGCCGAGAAGAACGAGGAAGCCGCCCGCGTGTGGATCAGCGGCATCGAAGCCTTCAACCGGCAGATCGGCGTCAAGGCCGTCTATGACGTGTCGGCCACGCCATTCTTTCTGCGCGGCTCGGGCTATCCGGAAGGCACGCTGTTTCCGTGGGTGGTGTCCGACTTCGGACTACTGGACGCCATCGAAAGCGGCATCGTGAAGGTTCCGCGCCTGCCCGTGCTAGATGATGCCATTCAGGGTGACCTGCCCAAGTTCCGCGACCTGTACCGCAACATCCTGAAACAGGACCCGAAGGGCCTGCCCCGCAAGGGGCGCGGCAAGCAGTCGAAGTCCCTCATGGACCCCCAGAAGCTGCCGCACCTCCTGCTGTCCGCCGCCGATGCCCTCTACCGGCATTACAAGAGCATCTATGACGCATGGGAGGCGCAACCCGACCTTGGCCGTCCGCCCGTCTTCATCGTGGTGTGCAACAACACGGCGACATCGAAGCTCGTGGCCGACTGGATTTCCGGTTACGAGGTGACCGAGGGCGAAGGCGAGAA
Organism: Aestuariivirga sp.; assembly: GCF_041738905.1. Lineage (GTDB taxonomy): Bacteria > Pseudomonadota > Alphaproteobacteria > Rhizobiales > Aestuariivirgaceae > Aestuariivirga. The sequence goes on along the minus strand of NZ_JBGSOZ010000076.1, from coordinate 3,037 downwards.
CGCCAAGACCCGGCTCGTTCCCGGCAAGCTGCCGTTGTTCTCCAACGTCGACGATCACGGGCGATGGCTGGGGCGGAGGCGGACGCTGTTGATCGACAGCGAGCAGCTGGAGGCCGGTGATGCCCTCACCGATGAATTCCGTGACCTTGCAAAGGACGAAATCGAAGCCTTCAAGCGCGAGCTGCGGCAGCGCAATGATCCCCGCGATATCGACAAGCTCACTGACGCCGACATCCTCCGTGAGGTCATGAACACGGTCGGACGGCCCGGCAAGCTGGGTGCCGACATCCGCTGTGTCGTCTCCGTGTCGATGCTCACCGAGGGCTGGGATGCCAACACGGTTACGCATATCTTGGGCGTGCGCGCCTTTGGCACACAACTCCTGTGCGAACAGGTGGTAGGCCGTGGCTTGCGCCGTATCAGCTATGAACCCGACCCTGCGACCGGTTTCTTCACCGTGGAATATGCCGATGTGCTGGGGGTTCCCTTCACCTTCGCGCAACAGGGTGAGAAGATCGCGCCGAAGCCGCCGCCGAAGGTCACACGCATCCGGGCCATAGAAGACCGTGCGGCCTGCGAAATCAGGTTCCCCAATGTTGAGGGCTATCGCGTCGTGTTCAAGCGGGTGCCGCTCAAGCCGGTGTTCACGGCTGACAGCCGCATGAGGCTCACGGCTGACGACATTCCGGTCGTGACCGAAATCGAGCCCTTAATCGGCGAAGGCTTCACCATGGACCTGCGGACGGACGCGGACCAGCTCCGCCTCAAGTCCGTGATCTTCGACGTTGCCGGTGTGCTGCTGAGGGAGAAGTTCCGCGACGCCGATGGCGCGTTGCAGGTCTGGCGCTACCCGGAACTTGTGCGGATCACCGAGAGCTGGTTCAAGACTTGCCTGACATGTGCGGGTGACACGCGGCCCCAATTCCTCAAGTGGCGGTCCCTTGCCTATCGCGCCGTCGAAAAGATTTACCGCGCCATCGTACCGTCCCTCACGGCCCCGCCCGATGGTACGGGCGCTGGACTTCTGCCCATACTCAACGCCTATAACCCCGAGGGATCGACAAGCCACGTCGACTTCAATACGTCGAAGACCTCGCTCTTCACCACGCGCGCCGACAAGTGCCACATCAATCTCGTCGTCTATGACAAGGACTGGGAGGCTGGCCTAGCCCAGCGGCTTGAGGGCATGGGCGAAGTTGTTGCCTATGTGAAGAACCACAACCTTGGCTTCGAGGTGCCGTATGAGCATGGCGGCGAGACGCTGCGCTATCGCCCCGACTACATCGCCCGCATTGATGACGGTGAGGCCGAGCCCTTGAACCTCGTGATCGAGGTGAAGGGCCAGCGTGACGAGAAAGACGCCGCCAAAGCCGAGACCATGCGCAACATCTGGGTGCCCGCTGTGAACAACGCCCGCCGCTATGGGCGCTGGGGCTTCTTGGAACTGAAAGACGCACCCTATGACGCTGCTGAAATCATTCGTGGCCATCTGAAGCCACTTCTGGCGGCAGAGTAGCGACATGGCCAAAAGGGGACGCAAGAAACGCAGTTCGAAGGCTGACACCATCATTGCCTGCTACGGTCAGTTTTGGGACCGCGAACTCGTGGACTGGCGCGGCCGGAAGGGCGTGCAGCGGGAACATCATAAGTTAGGCGGCAAGCGAGGCCAGCAGCCTGTCGAGGTGGCTGACCAGATCGGCATCTATGTTCTCTATGATGACAGGTATGAGCCCGTCTATGCCGGACAGGTCGGGCGATCAAAGACCAAGAATGCCGAAGTGAGCATGGGCGGCAATACACTGTTCTCCCGACTGAAGGTTCACGCCACGAGCGAGATAGGTGGCTGTTGGCGATTTTTCTCTTGGTACGGACTAAAGCTTATCAACAAGGACGGGACGCTCCGCTCCGTCAGCGCAAGGCGCGTGACAGTGAAGACTATGATCGACGCCATGGAAGCAGCGATGATCGCCTCGTTCGAACCGAGGCTGAATTCACAATCCGGTAATCTGAAATCAAGCACGCTCATTAAACAGGTGCCCGACCCGAATACACGTTCCAAGTTGCTCGAAACCAGATTGGACCGGATCGAAGGTCAACTCAAATCCATCGCACTCCAGCAGGCAGATAATGGCGAAGAAGACGACAGCGAAGACTGAGACAGAAGTTGACAGCTACACGCACGGTTCTGCCAAGCGCGTAAACATCCCCACGGCGGAAAATCAGTCGCTGGTGCCGGACGACGACAAGGCCATGAAGGTTCTGCGCTATCCGCGCAATCCCGACCTTGACCCGCAGCTTGTATGGCGTGGCAAGGACGCCGAAGACGGTGCACCACTGGAAGTCGCCGCGCCGCCGATCTACATTCAGGAAAAAATCCATCCGCGTGCCCTGATCGACAATCTGCGGCGCCGGTCTGCCGAACGAAAGCAGGACGCGGCTCCGCAGATCGACTTTTTCCACGACTTCAACGGATTGACCGACCGCGAGGCACGAACCGAGTTCTATGCCCATGCGCAGAACTGGCAGAACCGCATGATCCTGGGCGACAGCCTTCTTGTCATGGGTTCATTGGCTGAACGCGAGGCGTTGCGCGGCAAGGTGCAGTGCATCTATTTCGACCCGCCGTAACGTTGGCATCCTTGCCGCGCAAGGACCGTTTCACGAAGGCCGGGACATCACGCCAAGGCATCGAAGGTTGATGCTGGACCCTGACCCGCTTGCTGGGCTGGAGGGCAAGCAGGTGTTCAACAACTGCCACGGGATTGCCGGTGACGAGCTTTTTCGCCCAGCACCAGCTCATGACCGTGTGGCACCGCTGTTTCACCCTGGACGCCGTTTCCGGTGTTTCGAGCCAAATTGGGCGCAAGACATCGGCAATGTGGGATGGTTCGAGATCGTGGGGATGTCCCGCTCAATGTAGAAAATTGGAGTGAGGTTGGCGTTGCTCTCCTCGAGCCGTAGGCTCGGGGTGTTCAATCCTGAATGGAGAGCAACACCATGAAGAAAGCTACCACGTCTATCGAGGCGCTTGCCAGTG
>NZ_JBGSOZ010000063.1:0-6472 GCF_041738905.1 Aestuariivirga sp. | reverse complement strand
GCTCTCGGGCGGTCAGCGCCAGCGTGCGGCCCTTGCCCGCGCCGTGGTACGCCACCCGCGCGTCTTCCTCATGGACGAACCGCTCTCGAACCTCGATGCCAAGCTGCGCCTCACCATGCGTGCGCAGCTGAAACACATCCAGAGGAAGCTCGAAACCACGACCATCTACGTGACCCATGACCAGATCGAGGCGATGACGCTCGCCGACCGCATCGCCATCATGAACAAGGGCAAGATCCAGCAGCTCGGCACGCCCGACGAAGTTTACAACAATCCGGCCAACGTGTTCGTGGCCGGCTTCATCGGATCGCCGCCGATGAACCTCATCAAGGGTGACCTGGAGAACGGCACTTTCTTCGGCGCCAGCACGCGCGTCGAAGGTCTTGGCAAGGGCAGCCGCAAGGGCGTGATCCTCGGTGTCAGGCCCGAAGACATTTCCGTGGCCGAGGCGGGAAGGGGCGCACTCAATTCCACAGTCTACTCGCTTGAACCGACAGGCGACCAGACGCTGGTCGCAGCCATGGCAGGCGAACAGATGGTCGTCGCCAAGGGCTCGCGCAGTTTCCGCCAGGAGCTCGATACGCCGATCAGCCTGAGCTTCGACACTGAACGCTGCTATCTCTTCGATGCAGCGAGCGGCGAACGGATGTGAGCGGGTTCAGCGCCATCACGTCTCCCACGGCATCGGCCCGTTCACCAGCCCGGCCACCTCGCGCTTGAACAGCGGCGAATCGGCATCGCGGACGTCTTCCAGCTCCTCTGCATAGCGCCGGCCACCGAATACCGCCGCCGCGATCGTGCCGGGTGCAAGGGCATCGCCCACGACACACACGGACTTCAGTCCCGCATCAGCCCACTCGCCACGCCGCGCCAAAAGCGCTTGGCCGAGTGCGTTATGCGGAGTCCGCGCGGTGACCAGAACCGTTGCGTCGGTCTCGACCATGAGACGCCGCCCGGTGAAGGCGCATGACATCTCGAAGGCCTCCCTCGAGATGGAAGCGAGGCCCTGGGCGGTGATGATCTTCACGCCAAGTTCGATAAGCCGCGCCTGCACGCGAAACTGTTCCATGGTGTTGCGCATCCAGTTGGAGACGTCTGGAGCGGGCGTCACCAGTGTGACCGCATATCCCGTTGCGACGAGGAGCTCGGCCAGAATGCCGCCCATGTAGTAGTGGTCGTCATCATAAATGGTGACGCGTTTGCCCACGGGCCGGCGCCCATCCATGATGTCGTCGGGTGTGAGGATCTCAGCGTCGGGTGACATGGGCGAAGGCTTCAGCAGGAAGCGCGCCACGCCATCGCGCCGCCAGGCGGAACCTGTCGCGATTGCCACATGCTCGAAGCCGAAGCCCATGACGTCCTCGGCCGTGAGATCGCTGTCGCAATAGATCTCCACATTGCTCATCTTGGCGAGTTGCCCGGTGCGGTAATCCGCAACCCGGCCCCAGGCTGCAAGGCCCGGCAAAAGTCTCTCCCGCGCCACGCGGCCGCCAAGCACGGTTGTCCTCTCCGCCAGCGCCACCTCATAACCGCGCCGGCCCGCCATCATCGCCGCTTCAAGTCCCGCCGGGCCAGCGCCGACGACCAGCACTTTCGCGGAAGAAGACTTCGGGCGGATGCGCTCGGGATGCCAGCCGCGCCGCCACTCCTCGCCCATCGACGGATTCTGCGTGCAGCGCATGGGCACCATGGTATGGTCGCCCGCCACGCACATGTTGCAGCCGATGCATTCGCGGATGTCGTCGATATTGCCATCCCTGATCTTGTTGGGCAGGAAAGGATCGGCGATCGAGGGCCGCGCCGATCCGATGAGATCGAGAATGCCGGACCTGATCTGCCGCACCATCGTATCGGCGGAGGTGAAGCGGCCGACACCCACCACGGGCTTCGTCGTCAGCTTCTTGATGCCGGTGACGAAGGGCTCCTGATAGGCCTCTTCCGCGAAGCGCGACGTCTGGCTGTCATTGTCCCAGCTCGACAGCGTCAGGTCCCAGAGATCGGGAAGCTCGGCCAGATGCGAGATGACATCCCTTGCCTCCGCCGCGTGAAGCCCATCCTCGCCAAGAAGTTCATCCACCGAGATCCGGCAGGCAATGCCGCAGGTGTCGCCCACCGCGTCCTTGGTTTCCTCGATCAGTTCCTTCAGCAGGCGCGCGCGGTTTTCAAGCACGCCGCCATATTCATCGGTGCGCGTGTTGAAACGCCGCGACAGGAAGAACATGGCGCCGCCGAACAGCTTGCCGGCGTAGACATAGACGATGTCGTAGCCCGCCTTCTTCGCCCGCAATGCGGCGTTCCTGTGCCAGCGGCGCAGGTTGCGGATGTCTTCCTTGTCCATGGCGCGGGCCTGGACAGGATCGTTGTAGATCGAGAACACCGGAAGATCGGCCGGTCCCATGGGGATCTCGCGCGAATAGAGGTTCGGCGCATTCATGCCGTTGTGGGCGAGTTGCAGTCCGGCGAGCGCGTCATGGGCATGGACGGCATCCGCGATCCGCGCAAGCATCGGCACGTCCTGGTCATCCCAGTTGCGAAGCTCGATGAAGGGCGCGATGTCGCCGGAGGGATGGATCTCCACCTGTTCCGTACATACCACGCCCCATCCGCCTTCCGCCTTCACCGCCCGCATGGTGGCGAGTGCTGTCGCATCGCGGTAGCCCATGCCGTTGCAATGGGGCACCTGATAGAAGCGGTTCTTGGTGGTCACAGGCCCGATACGGACCGGTTCGAACAGGACATCATATCGCGGATCACGGGCCATCGGTTCGGAAGCTCCCCCTTGCAGACGTGGGAACTCTAAGCCAGCGAGACGCTGCGGCAAGCCCCAAATCCATGAATTCGCAGCGGCATTCCGTCTCCGCCTTGCATGGTCATGCTGCCCTCTTGAATTAACCAAACAGTTATTTATAAGAATCCGCGCAGGCCTGTTTCGGGCGGCGGGAGTTGGCGGAATGTATGATTATGTGATCGTGGGCGCAGGCTCGGCCGGCTGCGTCCTCGCGGCCAGGCTGTCGGAGATTGCCGACGCGAAGGTGCTGGTCATCGAGGCCGGCCCGACGGATCGTGACCCCTTCATCCACATGCCGGTCGGCTTCTTCAAGATGACGGCGGGGCCGCTCACCTGGGGCTACCAGACAGTTCCATTGAAACATGCGAACAACCGCGTTGCCGTCTATCCTCAGGCCCGCGTGCTGGGCGGCGGCAGTTCCATCAACGCCGAGATCTACACGCGCGGCTGCCCAGAGGACTATGACAACTGGGCGAAGAACCATGGCTGCGACGGGTGGAGCTGGTCCGGACTGAAGCAGTATTTCATCAAGTCCGAAGGCAATTCGAGGCGCGGCGATCCCGAGCATGGCACCGACGGACCGCTCGGCGTGTCCGATCCGCGCACGCCCAACCAGGTGTCGCTGGCCTATGTCGAGGGCTGCCGGGAATTCGGCATGCCGCTCAACCCGGATTTCAATTCCGGTCGGCAGGAGGGCGCTGGCCTCTACCAGACCACGACCCGGAACGGCCGCCGCTGCAGCGCCGCCGTGGGCTACCTGAAGCCCGCTCTGGCGCGGCCCAATCTCACGCTCCGCACCGATCTTTTCGTCAACCGCATCATTGTCGAAAACGGCAGGGCGACGGGCGTCGAGGTTGTCGAGGGGGGTGCCATCAAGCGCATCGATGCCTCCGCCGAAGTGATCGTCACGGCGGGCGCCATCGGCTCGCCCAAGCTGCTCATGCTTTCCGGCATCGGGCCGTCCGGCCACCTGAAGGAGGTTGGCGTTCCCATTGTCCACGACCTCCCCGGTGTCGGACAGAACTTCCATGACCATTTCTCGACTGACGTAACCTGGGTGCTCAACGGTGCGCACTCCTATGACAAGTACAAGAAGAAGCACTGGCAATTGATGGCGGGACTTGAATACCTGGCCTTCAGGTCCGGACCCGTCGCGTCGAACATCGTGGAGGCCGGCGCCTTCTGGTGGAGCGACCGCAGCGAGAAGACGCCGGACCTGCAGTTCCATTTTCTCGCAGGCGCCGGTGTGGAGGAGGGCGTTGGCACCGTGCCCGGCGGCAATGGCGCCACCTGCAACTCCTATCACACGCGTCCGCGCTCGCGCGGCTTCGTGAAGCTCCGCTCGGCGAACCCGCATGACGCGCCCATCATCGATCCCAACTCGTTTGCCGATCCCTATGATCTCGACCGCCACATCGACGGCATCAAGGTCACGCAGGAGGTGGGCCGCACGCGCGCCATGATGAAGTATGTCGCCGCCGAACATTTTCCCGGTCCCGGCGTGAAGACGCGGCTGGACTATGAGGAGATCGCGCGCGCCAATGCCCGCTCGTCCTATCATCCCGTGGGTGCCTGCAAGATGGGTGTCGACGAGATGGCGGTGGTGGACCCCATGCTCCGCGTGCGCGGCATCGCAGGTCTCAGGGTCTGCGACAGTTCCATCATGCCGGAGGTCGTTTCCTCCAACACCAACGCCCCGACAATTGCCATTGCAGAAAAGGCCGCGGACATCATCCGCGGCAAAAGGTGAGTTCATGCCCAGGATCGTCTCCGCCGCCGAAGCCGTGAAGGCCATCCCCGACGATGCCGTCGTCGCGGTCAATTCCTCCTCGGGCCTCAACTGCCCCGATGCCGTGCTGAAGGCGCTGGGCGAGCGCTACGACAGCGAGGCCCATCCGCGCAATCTCACGATGCTGCACCCCATCGCCGCCGGCGATATGTTCGGCATCCGCGGCGTGGAGCACATCGCAAAGCCGGGCCTGATCGGCCGCATCATCGGCGGATCTTATCCTTCGGGCCCCTCGGCCTCCGAGCCGCCGAAGATCTGGCAGATGCTGGGGGCAGATGTGATGCCCGCCTACAACGTGCCTTCCGGCATCATGTTCGACATGATGCGCGAGGCGGCGGCCAAGCGGCCCGGCGTCATCACCAAGGTCGGCCTCGATACGTTCGTCGATCCGACCCACGAAGGGTGCGCGATGAATGCCAGTGCGAAGGCCCGGCCCATCGTGCGCAAGATCGAGTTCGACGGCGAAGAGTGGCTCTATTTTCCGGCCATCGTGCCGAAGGTGGCGATCATCCGGGCGAGTGCGTGCGACGAGCGCGGCAACATGAGCTTCGAGCAGGAGGGCGCCTATCTGGGCGCCATGGAACTCGCACTGGCCGCGCACAACAATGGTGGCATCGTCATCGCGCAGGTCCGCACCATCGCCGAGAACGAGACGATCAAGCCGCATCAGGTGCGCGTGCCGGGTATTCTGGTCGACTACATCGTCGAGGCACCCGACCAGTGGCAGACCACGCAGACGCCCTATGACCCCACGATCTCTGGCGAGGTGTTCAAGCCCATCTCCAGCTTCGCGCTCATGGACTTCGGCACCGGCAAGGCCATCGCGCGGCGCGTGGCGCAGGAACTGAAGACGGGCTGGGCGGTCAACCTCGGCTTCGGCGTCTCCGCCAACGTGCCCCGCATCTTCATCGAGGAAGGCCTGCACGGACAGGCGACCTGGGTAATCGAGCAAGGTGCCGTGGGCGGCGTTCCGCTTCTCGAGTTCCAGTTCGGCTGCGCATCGAATGCCGAGGCCTTCGTGCCGTCTGCGTATCAGTTCACTTACTTTCAGGCGGCGGGCTTCGATTGCTCGCTGCTGTCCTTCCTGCAGATCGACAGCCATGGCTCCGTCAATGTTTCGAAGCTGGGCGTCAGGCCGCATGTGACCGCGGGCGCGGGCGGCTTTGTCGACATCACCACGCGCGCGCGCAAGATCGTCTATTCGGGCTTCTACAATGCCGGCGCGAAGATGGAGATCGTGGACGGCAAGCTGAAGATCGAGAAGGAAGGCAAGGTGAAGAAGCTGGTGAAGGAGGTGGAGCAGGTGTCCTTCTCCGGACGCCGCGGCGTGATGCAGGGTCAGGACGTTACTTATGTCACCGAGCGCTGCGTGATGAAGCTCGCACCCGAGGGCATCGTCGTCACCGAGATTGCACCAGGCGTCGAACTCCAGGCCAACATCCTCGATCAGGCGGAGTTCCCGCTCATCGTGTCGCCGGGCCTGAAGGAAATGGACAAGCGGCTCTTCCAGCCCGAGGTCATGGGGATGACGCTCCATGGCTGACACGGGCGACAGCCGCATCCGCCTTGAATTTGACGGGCATCTGGCGATCCTCACGGTCGCCCGGCCCGAAAAGCTCAACGCGCTCGACTACGAGATGGTGCTGGCGCTGGAGCGGGCCGCCCACCTGATCGAGACTGCCAGGGGCGTTCGCGCCGCGATCATCACGGGCGAGGGGGGCAAATCCTTCTGCGCTGGCGGCGACATCGAGGCCTGGTCGGCCTGGAGCCCCGATGACTTCGGCATGGCCTGGGTCCGCCACGGCCATCGCGCCTTTGATGCGCTGGCGCGATTGCGCCAGCCGCTGGTTGCGGCGCTGAACGGCCACACGCTGGGCGGCGGGCTGGAACTGGCG
>NZ_JBGSOZ010000049.1:0-4631 GCF_041738905.1 Aestuariivirga sp. | reverse complement strand
AAGGCAGCTTCGGCGCCGGCGGCGAGTTCGCCGCACTCGAGCCGGAATCGCCATCGCTCCTGTGGGGCAAGGCGTTCCAGAAACCGGTCCGCAACGCTTTCCCAATCCCGGTCGCCGTTGCGATGGAGCGCCTGCACGATGCCGAGACAAACACCGGCTGACAGGCGATCCCGCGAGAACAGGCTCTCGAGGACAGGACGGTACCGGGCAGCCAGCCCCACCTGATCTGCGGCGACATACAGTGGCCAGAGCTGCTCCGGCCGCAGCAAGCTTGCGGCTGCGGCAATGCTTTCCGCTGCCGCCGTCATCACGCGTTGCGCCTCGGAGTGGCGGAGATGCGGCACGATCCTGGCGAGGGCTTCACCAACCATTTGCCTGCGGGCCGGCTGGAGCCGCTGCTCATCGGGAGTGAAAAGGAGTGAGCCGGCAAGCCCGGACAGTGCATCCGTGTCTCCGCCCGAGATCAGCGCGTCGATCCGCGCAAGAAGGGCCGGGCGGTGGTCCGGATGTGCGGCCAGAGTCTCGTCAGCGAGCTGCAGGCTGCGCTCGGCGTCGCCTGTGTGCCTCAGGCAGATCGCCAGCTCGTCACGCAGCATGAGTTCGCCCGGAGCGCCGGTGAGCAATGGCATGAGAGCCGCCATTGCGTCTGCAGGGCGCTGCAGCCGCCTCAGCACCGCCGCATGCCTGACGGCATAGGGCAGATGCTCCGGCTCGGCTGCCCGCGCGGCCTGCACCGCCAGCAGCGCCTCGTCATACCGCTGCGCCGCGATCAGGTCGTCGATCACGCGTGAGGAGATGCCGCCACTCATTCCGATCTCGAATGTTGCAAGGGTCCGAAAACAACCTATCAGGGCAGAACCGGTACTGTCATCCGGTAACGCGCCTCGGTTCGGCACGCGGGCCATGTTCGGCTTCAGCTGGCCAGGAAAGCCCACCGGCGATGGTTGCGCCGGGAGTTCAACGGCGAGGTCCAAGCGGCGTGCAAACGGTCTTTGTCTTCGGCAGCAAGCGCAACAGGATTCAGATTGTGCAGGTCTGGCCGTGGAGGAGATCGCCAACTCTCCGTGGCTTCGAAATCCCGCAATCAAATGAACCCCCGCGATCCCGAGAGAATCACGGAGGGTTCCACTTTTTGGGAGTTGCCGGATTTGCTGCGCAAACTCGGCACGATCCGCAACTCCCGCGCTCTAGGCTTTAGGTTGTACCTGCGCTAGGAACAGGCGATGTCGGACACTCGGGACGGAAAACGCGAAGCCTCCGGCTTTCAGACCGCGGCACTGATGGAGAAGCTCGTTCTCCTGATGATGTTTGTTGCCCTTCTCGTGGGCGTGCTGCTGGTGGTGATGCCCTTCAGCGTCGGCCTCATGTTTGGCGGCATCATCGCTATCGCCGCCTGGCCGCTGCGAAGCTGGTTGATGAGCTGGGGCCTGAATGGCTATGTGACGGCTTTCCTGCTGCTGGCCCTCGTCATTGCCTTCATCATCTTGCCTATTCTTGCCGTGGCGCCTGGACTTGCAACGCAGCTGACCGGCCTGTTCGACGTCGTCCGCGCATGGCTCGATTCATCACCCGCGCCTCCGAGCTGGCTGCAGTCGATTCCGCTGATCGGAGACACCATCCATGACCAGTGGATCCTGCTGCTCGGATCGAACACCGCGGCCAAGGAGATGCTGGCGCCCTACATGGGTTCGTTCAGGACCGTCCTGTTGAATGTCGCCAAAGGCCTGGGCGAAAGCCTCCTGCAACTGCTGCTGGCCATGGTCTTCGCCACCATGTTCTGGGCCCAGGGCGATACGTTCGCCGCCACCTTCATGGACCTGCTTCATCGTCTCGGCGGCCAGCGCCTCACCGAGATGGCGGTCGTCTCGGTGAACGCCGTCCGGGGTGTGTTCTACGGCGTCGTCGGCACGGCCGCCATCCAGGCCGCGATGATGTCCCTGGGGTTGCTGCTGGCGGGCGTGCCCGGAGCGGCACCGCTCGGCTTCGTGACGCTGCTTCTCGCGTTGAGCCAGATCGGCGCGCTGCTCATCAATCTCGTCTGGGGCGGCGCGGTCTATTGGCTCTATGCCAATGGCGAGACGGGCATCGTGCTCTGGCTGCTCATGGGCTGGGGCCTCTTCATCGTCTTCATCGACAATATCCTCAAGCCCCTGCTGATCGGCACCAGCATCACCATGCCGCTGGCCCTTGTGATCGTCGGCGTCTTCGGCGGCTTCCTCTCGTTCGGCTTCCTCGGGCTCTTCATCGGCCCGGTCATCATCGCCATCGCCTATGCGATGATCACCGCCTGGCGGATGAGCGAACCGGCAAAGACGGACACCTGACGCATGATCCTTCAGCTTGCCGTCGGGGGACTTGTCTTTGCCTGCTGCGTCGCGATCCACGCCTCCTTCATGTTGTGGACGCTGAAGGTGGCCTTGCCTGCGCTGAGGCGCCTGGAGGAGGCGGGACGCCTTGTGCTGAGCATGGTGATGGTCGTGGGACTGCTTGCCATCGCCCATGTGACAGAGGTCAGCCTATGGGCCTTCGTCATGGGCCTGGTCGGCGCCATCCCCGGGGAGGGCGATGCCCTGTACTTCGCGTTCACCAGCTACACCACGCTTGGCTATGGCGACGTCCTTGCCGTGAAACAGTGGCAGATGCTGGGTCCCATATCAGCGATGAACGGCGTGCTGCTCTTCGGCTGGTCAACGGCCGTGATCTTCCAGGCCCTGCAAACTGGGCTCCGCGTCCAGGCGGACTAGGCGCATTGGACGAGCAAGTGGAATCACTTGCGTCGAGCGCTTGGCCGCCACTTGTTCGCAGGCGCTGCCGGTCAATGACTCAGGCCGGTCCGAGTTGCGTGCCCTTCAGCGCATCCCCCGAACCGGCGCCTAGCCGCTTCACGATCGACATCGCCTGCACCATGCTGATGTCGAGTTTCCGGATGCGATCGGCTGGGAAGTACATGACATTGCCGGCCATGGGCGTGGGCGACTGCGGCAGCATCACCGCCACCCAGCCGTCATGCAGGGTCTCGATCTGGTAGCCGAGCTGCCAGCCGTCCTCGATGCTGACCAGAACCGGCACGAGCCCATGCGATTGCTCGAGTTGCGAGAAGCTCGAGGCCGCACTCTTGGCGAACTGGTATTGCGGAATGCCGCCCAGCACGGAGTCCTCGATCTTGCTGACCATGCTCTGGGCGATGCGCGTGCGCGCCGCCAGCCCGGCAATGAGCGAGACCACGATCAGCGCCACAAGCGAGGCCGCGCCGACGATGCTTGCCGTCATGGGGCTGGGCGGCAGGTGCTTGATGACGGGCTCCATGAGATGGGCCGAGAATGTCATCGCCTTGCCCAGAATGGCGAGCACGACCACCAGCGGCAGCAGAAACGCCAGCCCGCCGATCAGCGTCGCCTTGGTCACTCGCCAGGCATAGGTTCCAAATCCCGCAGGGTCGGTGTTCATGGGGGCAGACTCCATTTCAGCCGCATCGCGCGGCGTTCCTTGTGAAGCTATCATCACTGGGCCGTCTTGCCACAGGGCATCAGGGATAGGAAACCCGGGGTTTCATGCCCTGGCGGATCCAGGTGACGGCGTCTTCCACGTCATCGGTGATCTTCACGATCAATAGCGACTCCGCGTCGATGAGGCCGGGCGCGACCATCCTGTCGCGAATGAATCGACTTACGGGTTCCCAGAAGGCCATGCCCATCAGCACCACGGGGAAGGATGAGATCTTGCCGGTCTGGATGAGGATGGCGATCTCGAAGGCTTCGTCCAGCGTGCCGAAGCCGCCCGGCAGGATGACGAAGGCGGAGGAGTATTTCACCAGCATCACTTTGCGCACGAAGAAATGCTCGAACTGCACGAAGGCGTCGAGATAAGGGTTGGGCGCCTGCTCGTGCGGCAGTGTGATGTTGCAGCCCATGCTGAATCCGCCCGCCTCCTTGGCCCCGCGGTTGGCGGCTTCCATGAGGCCAGGACCGCCACCGGTCTTCACGGTGAAGCCCGCCGACGCGAGCTTTGCGCCAAGCGTCCGGGCCATCGCATAATGCGGATCGGCATCGCCAAGCCGGGCCGATCCGAAGACGGTCACGCAAGGCTCCGGCACGTCGAAGGACTCGAAGCCGCGCAGCATTTCGAGGAAGACGCCGACAGCGCTCTCCACATCCGCCTGCTTCTTCCGCCGCCCCGGCAGCAGCGCTCCCTCCGCGCCCTTGATGAGCTGGATCATCGACTGGGGATGTGTTGCGGCGGTCTTCGATGTGTCGTCCATGCAGGCTTCCCGGTTCCTGAAAACATTCACTAGCCTTAGCGGACGTTCCTGCGCTTGACCTACGTCAACCCTCACACATCGTTCGAATAGAAGAAGGCGATGGCCTGCGATCGGTTTCTCAGACCGAGTTTTTCGTAGAGATTCCGCAGATGGAATTTCACCGTGTTGATGGAGATGCCGAGGTCGGTGGCGAGCTCGGTGTTGGTGCGGCCCTTGGCAAGGGCGGCGAGCATCGACTTCTCGCGCTCGGTGAGGCTCTCACGCGGATCGCGCTTGAGGCCGCGCACATCCATGAAGGGAAACACCATGCGGCCCATGCCGACGGTGGCGGCGATATCGACGAGTTGTTCCTGCGGCGCATCGCGCGAGCAGA
>NZ_JBGSOZ010000040.1:0-28415 GCF_041738905.1 Aestuariivirga sp. | reverse complement strand
GCGCCGCCGAGAGCAGGAGCACCGGCATGCCGCCGCGCGCCGCCGCTTCGAGGCAGCGGCAGGCGTCTTCCGCGAACTTCATCGGCGGAACGACAAAGCAGTTCGATTGCGAAACGAAAGGACGCTCGCGCCACTTGGCTTCACCGCCTGCGATGAAGTGCAGCATCTGCAGGCACTCATCGACATGCCCCGGCTCAACCATGCTGGTGCCGACGTGCTTCGATGTGCCAGCAAGGCAGGCATACATCGTGTTGATGTCGAGGTCGTGCCCGGTGAGCATGTCACGCGCGGTAAGGCAGCGCTGGAAGAAATGGATGTTGTCGCAATTGTCTACGATGCGGGCGGCGTCATAAAGGTCCGCAAGATAGGACTCGCGATAGGTGCGTGTCGCAGCCTCGACGATATGGACGGCAGCACCCGCCGTGCCGAAGTACACGCGATTGCCCGACGGCTCCATGTCATGGCGTGGGTCGCGGCCATGCAGCACGAAGTTCCGCGCGCAGCTTGCCAGAATGTCCTCGACAAGGCTGCGCGGAATGCACAGGCGGCCTTGCGCATTGAGGAAGGCGCCGCGCGGCACCATCGCCTCGATACAGGTGGGGATGGCTTGTGCGAGACCGACCGTTTCGAGAAGCTTGAGCGCCGTCTCGTGAATGCGCTGCATGTCATGGTCGGTCAGTGGCTTATACTGGCCTCCCACCATGCCGGGCCGCACAGCGGCTTCGGCCATCGGGATGGGACGCGAACGGAGCGCGCGACGCGCATCGCGGCCACCACGGCGGCGGGACAGGTCTTCGACTGCACTCATGATGGGAGACTCCTGAATTACCCTCTATATCCCTCGTTTTGGGGTCCGGTTTCAACGGCCTATCTTTTGCTGGCCTGCGTTAGATTTTTTCACCCTGTTTCCAGCCAAATGCACGCATTCGCCCCTTAGCCCATCGATTTCAATGATGGTACAAGGGGGCTCAAGCTTGATGGTGAGGAATCTTGGCCAGACGCGACCTGCCCCCCTTGCGTGCGCTCACCGCCTTCGAGGCCGCGGCCCGGCTCGGCAGCTTCAGGCTGGCGGCGGGCGAACTCGGCATCACCCGTTCCGCCGTGAGCCATCAGGTGAAATCGCTCGAGCAGCGTCTCGGCGTGCAACTCTTCCGGCGCGATGCGCGGCGCGCGGAATTGACCCAGGCCGGCCACACTTATTTTCCTCCCGTGCGCGAGGCGTTCGACCTCATCGAAGCCCAGACCAGGGCCTTGAAGCCGTCGGCCGCTGACAATGAGTTGACCGTACAGGTCTATGTGACCGTAGCGCTCAAATGGCTGATCCCAAGGCTTCATGATTTTGAGAAGCGCTATCCCGACATGAAGGTGAGGCTCTCGACATCCTACTTCGACTGGGACTTCGACGAGAAGAATGTCGATGTCGGATTCATTCTCGCGCGCAACCGATCGCCGGATCATTATTACCGCACGCTCTTCAACTCGCGCCTCACGCCCATCTGTTCGCCGGAATTGCTGAAAGGCCCCAACGCGCTGAAGACGCCCGACGATCTCAGGAAGCACAAGCTTCTCTATGTCTATACGGCGGAAGAAGACTGGCACATCTGGCTGGAGGCGGCGGGCGTCACTGGCATAAAGCTTTCCGACCGGCTCGCCTTCGACAGCTACATCCTGGCGCAGGAAGCGGCAATCGAGGGCAGGGGCATCGCCATGACCATCGGTCCCTTCGCCACCGAAGAAATCAAGATGGGGCGCCTTGTCCAGCCCTTTCCATTGAAAGTTCAGCACCGGCACAACTGGCTTTTCGCCTGCAATGCCGAGCACCGCATGAAACCCAAGATCAAGCGCTTCGAGGACTGGCTGGTGAAGCAAATCGCCAACGATCCGACGCTCGAAGCCTATCGCGAAAAAGGAAAGACAGCTTGACCAGCACCGGCTTCGAGACACAGAACCCCGAGACATCGAGCCCCGAGACCTCCAGAAGGCCGCGACGCGATGGCGGCGGACGGCGCGGCGGCGGAGGCGGAAAGCAGCCCAGTCCGCAGCTTGCCCGCCGCAAGCTCACGCGGGCCTTCCCGCCCATGCAGATCGTCTCGGCCGATGAGCTTGAATCAATTCATCTGGCTTCCCTCAAGGTGCTCTCCGAGATCGGCATGGATTTCACGCTGCCCCAGGCACGCGACATGCTCGAGAAGGCCGGCGCGAAAATCGAAGGCGAGCGCGTGCGTTTCGATCCCGCGATGATCGAGGAACTGATCGCGACTGCACCCTCGGAGTTCACGTTCCATGCCCGCAATCCGGAGAACAACCAGCGCATCGGCGGCAACAACATGGTGTTCGGCACCGTCGCCAGCCCGCCCAACTGCTCCGACATGGACAACGGCCGCCGCACCGGAAACCATGCGGACTACCGCAACTTCCTGAAGCTCGCGCAATACTTCAACTGCATCGGTTTCCTGTCGGGCTATCCCGTCGAGCCTATCGACCTTCACGCCTCGGTGCGCCACCTGGAAGCCCTTCGCGATGCGGCGCTCCTCACCGACAAGCCTTTCCATGCTTATTCACTGGGGCAGGAGCGCATCTGCGACGCAATCGAGATCGCCCGCATCGCGCGCGGCATTTCTCACGAGCAGCTTGAGCGCGAACCATCGCTCTTCACTATCATCAACACCAATTCACCCCTGAAGCTCGACACGCCGATGCTGGGCGGCATCCTCGAAATGTCATCGCGCAACCAGATCGTCTGCGTGACGCCCTTCACGCTGGCAGGCGCCATGGCGCCGGTTACGGTGGCAGGCGCTCTCGTCGAGCAGAATGCCGAGGCGCTTGCCGGCATTGCCTTCACGCAGCTGGTCCGCAAGGGCGCGCCCGTCATCTATGGCGGGTTCACCTCGAACGTCGACATGAAGTCAGGCGCGCCCGCCTTCGGCACGCCGGAATACATGAAGGCCACCATCGTCGGCGGACAACTGGCGCGGCGCTACAAGGTGCCGTTCCGCACCTCCAACACCTGTGCGGCGAACACGGTCGACGCGCAGGCGGCTTATGAGAGCGTGTTCTCGCTCTGGGGCCTGACCATGGGTGGCGGCAATCTCATCATGCATGGCGCGGGCTGGCTTGAAGGCGGCCTCGTCGCCAGCTTCGAAAAGTTCGTTCTCGACTGCGACTTGATCCAGATGGTGATGGAATTCATGCAGCCGCTCGAGACGACCGAGGATGCGCTGGGCGTCGAGGCCATCCGCGAGGTGGGGCCCGGCGGGCATTTCTTCGGCGCGCAGCATACGCTCGCCCGCTACAGCAATGCCTTCTACACGCCCATCGTCTCCGACTGGCGCAACAACCAGCAATGGCAGGCGGCAGGCAAGCCCGAAGCATGGCAGCGCGCCAATGCCGTGTGGAAGCAGGCCCTGGCTGATTACCAGGAGCCGGCCATCGACTTGAGCGCTCGCGATGAACTGAACGCCTTCGTCGACCGGCGCAAGGCCGAGGGCGGCGCGCCGACGGACTTCTGACCCCGCAATGGCAAAGGTCATCGTCATCGGCGGAGCCAACGTCGACATCAAGGGCAGGGCGCGCAGCGCTTTTGTGGGAGGCACCTCCAACCCGGGCGACGTCGTGGTGTCGGTTGGCGGCGTAGGCCGCAATATCGCCGAAAATTTGGTGCGGCTGGGCTTGCAGGTGTCGCTGCTTTCCGTGTTGGGCAACGACAGTAATGGACTTTTGGTGCGCGAGACCACGAAATCCGCAGGCGTCGACTTGTCATTGACACTCACCGGCCCTGCGGCGACGGGGACCTATCTCGTCATCCTGAACCGAAGGGGCGAGCTTCAAAGTGCGGTCAATGACATGCAGAATATTGAGTGGCTTAGGCCAAAGCACCTCGAGGCGGTGGCGGATCAGCTATCCTTAGCCGACATACTTGTGGCCGACTGCAACATCGATGCCTCATGCCTGGAGTGGCTCTGCACATTCTCGGCGCGCTCCGGCGTGCGCCTGGTGATCGAACCTGTATCTGTACCGAAAGCGAGAAAACTGCTCGCGTTTAGGCGTTCGAAGCCGATTTTTGCAATTACACCGAACAAGCAGCAGCTTGAAGCGATGACGGGTCAGAAGCACCTACGTGGTGCAATTCGCGAACTTCATGCTCTCGGTTTCGAGAATGTCGTCGTCCATCGCGGCGCCAAAGGTGCAGTAGCGTCGTCACCTGCGGGCCAGTTTGACGTAATTGCGCCAGGTGCGCTCAACATTGCTGACGTAACTGGAGCGGGCGACGCGGCCGTTGCGGGACTGATCGTTGGAATTCTCGAAGGCATGACTCTCTGGCAGGCGGCAACACTCGGCCAGGCGGCAGCCGCGATCAAATTGGCATCGCTTGACTCGGTGTCATCTGAACTGAGCCGTGATAGGCTCAAGCGCATTATCGGATTTTGATTGGATAAGAATGTGCCGCAGAACCTAATTGTCGCCCCCGTTGTCAGAGACGCGTTGGCAAGTGGCACGGCCATTGTCGCACTTGAATCCACGATTATTGCTCACGGCATGCCCTATCCCCAGAATGTGGAGACAGCTCGCGAGGTCGAGGACATCGTGCGCCAAGGCGGTGCGGTTCCGGCCACCATCGCCATCCTTGGCGGTGAGGTGAAGATTGGCCTTGCACCAGATGAACTCGATCGCCTCGGACGCGACGGCCGCAATATCCGCAAGGTGTCGGTGAGGGACCTTCCTTTTGTCGTGGCAAGGCGGATGGATGGCGCCACCACTGTTGCCTCCACCATGCGGATCGCGGCCATGGCTGGCATCCGCGTCTTTGCGACAGGCGGCATCGGCGGCGTTCACCGGGGAGCCGAATCGACATTTGACATTTCAGCCGACATGACGGAATTCGCCGAAAGCGGAGTGGCCGTTGTCACTGCCGGGGCCAAGGCCATTCTCGATCTGGGCCTCACGCTTGAAACACTGGAGACGCTGGGCGTTCCGGTCGTTGGTCTGGGTACGGATGAATTCCCGGCCTTCTACTCGCGTGTCAGCGGCCACGCGGTTCCCATGCGCTGCGACAACGCCGTTGAAGTCGCTGCGCTGATGCATGCCAAGTGGGACATGGGGTTGAAGGGCGGCGTGGTTGTCGCCAACCCCATTCCTGCAGCCTCCGAGATTCCGGCGGCAGAGATAACACCCGTCATCGAAGCGGCTGTTGCAAAGGCAACCCAAATAGGCGTGATGGGAAAGGAGCTTACACCCTTCCTCCTGGCCGAAATCGCGGGCGTGACGGAAGGCCGCTCGCTCGCTGCAAACATCGCGCTCGTGAAGCACAATGCAAAAGTCGCCGCCGAGATTGCCGTGGCCTATGCGAAGGGGCGATCATGACCGTTCTGCGCCGGGGCCGCCGCACCGATGCGGCGCATAATCCGGTGAACCAGCTTCCGTGGAAACAACCACGCCTCACGCTGGAACCCTCGCGCATTCTCTCCGACGATCAGATCGAAACGATCCACCGTCAGTCCTTGAAGGTGCTGGAAGAGATCGGCATGGATATTCTCCTGCCGGAAGCGCGTGAGATCTTCGCAAAAGCAGGCGCGCACGTTGCAGGCGACCGCGTGCGGATCGGGCGGGACATCATCGAGGAGGCACTGAAGACGCCGCCCGCCGAGTTCACCTTCCACGCCCGCAACCCGGCTCACGACATCCGAATCGGAGGCAAATGGATTGCCTTCGCGCCTGTGGGCGGGCCTCCCAACTGCTCGGATCTCGACAAGGGCAGGAGGCCCGGCACGCTCGAGGATGCTGGAAATTTCGTCAAGCTCTCGCAATTCTTCAACACGGTTCACACGGCGGGTGGCGCCTCCGTCGATGCGCTCGACGTCCATGCCTCCATCCGGCACCTGCACATCACGCGCAACAAGATGGTCTATTCCGACAAGGTGCCCTTCGTCTATGCGACGGGCAGGGCGCGACTGTTCGACGGGATCGAGATCGTGCGCCTTGCGCGCGGCATCAGCCACGAGCAACTCCTGGAGGAGCCCTCCACCTATACCGTCATCAACACCAACTCTCCGCTGAAACTCGACGCGCCGATGGGCATGGGCATCATCGAGATGGCGCGGCTGAACCAGATTTCAGTGGTGACGCCCTTCACGCTGCTGGGTGCCATGGCCCCCGTCACCATTGCGGGCGCCATCGTCGAGCAGAATGCCGAGGCGCTTGCCGGGCTGGCGCTGTCGCAGCTCGTGAGGCCCGGAGCGCCCTTCGTCTATGGCGGATTCACGTCCAACGTGGACATGAAATCGGGCGCCCCCGCGTTCGGCACGCCGGAATACATGAAGGCCTGCATCATCGGCGGGCAACTGGCGCGGCGCTACAGGCTGCCCTACCGCACCTCCAGCACCAATGCCGCCAACAGCGTCGATGCGCAGGCCGCTTACGAAACGGTATTCTCGTTGTGGGGCGCCATCATGGGCGGTGGAAACGTGATCCAGCATTCGGCCGGCTGGATGGAAGGCGGCCTCGTCGCCTCATACGAGAAGTTTGCCGTCGATGTAGATCTGCTGCAGATGGTGCAAGAGTTCCTGAAGCCGGTGGTGGTCGATGACGACTCCATGGCCTTCACAGCGATGGAAGAGGTTGGTCCCGGTGGCCACTTCTTCGGTGCGCAGCACACGCTGCAACGCTATGCGACGGCATTCTACCAGCCGCTGATTTCAGACTGGCGGAACTTTCCGAACTGGGAGGCGGCCGGATCTCCGACGGCCGAGAAGAAGGCAAATGCCCTGTGGAAGCAGGCGCTGGCGGAATATCGCGAGCCTTATCTTGATCCATCCGCGCTCGAACAGATCGACGCTTTCGTTGCCCGCCGCAGCAAGGAAGGCGGCGAGAAGACCGATTTCTAATCCCGGGAATAGACGAGCCTGAGCCGGGGTGGCGCAGGCTCGTCGCCGCCCAGCGCCATCTCATAGGCAACACGCAGCGCCTGGCGCTGTTCGTCGCGCGGCAGGCCTGAAAGGAAGCCGCAGAGAACATTTTCGATAGATCGGGCGAGATCGAGAAAGCCGTTTCTGGAGGCCTCATCCGCGACAAGCGCACCCATGCAGTAGATGTTCACGGCCCCGGGCTTGCCGGTCTGTGACAGTGGGTCGAATTCCGAGCTGCTCACGTCTGGTCCTCCCGAGGATTGCGGGGAGCTGATCCTGACTGGGGATTCAACGAACCTTCATCCTAAGTTGTACTTTGACTAGAATGAGCATCAATCCGCAATATGGGAGAACTGCCATATCGCTTGACTTAGGGTGAATGTGTTCGCCGCTCACGAGCCTGACGACAAGGCGATCCGATACGATTGCATGCCGAGATAATAATTGACCATTGCGTCATCGTACCGCTTGGCCAGGCGATCGGCGGTGGCAGCATCGATGGCGCCCTTGCGCCGCTCGGCGAGTGCCTTGCGCCGGTCGGCCTCAGCCGCCTTCCGCGCGCGCTCCATGAGACGGCGAAACACTTCAAGATTGTCTTTTCCTGAAGAGTCCAACCAGACGTTTTGAAGGGGAATGTCGTAGAGCGGGTTCTGGCCGGGTCCGATTGCGGCTTCCGCATCGAAATCGACGGTCGCCACACATTGACCCGGCATGACCTTGACCGGCGCACAGGCCGTGGCGCAGCTTTGCGCGGTGTCGCTGCCGCAGCAATTGCACAGGGACGCCGCCTGAGCCGTGCCTCCCAGAAGCGTAGCGAAACCCAGCGCGGCCGCGAATGCCAATCTCATCGAGTCTTCTCCATTCCTCGCCTGACTCTAGCCACCCGGCGTCCAAGCGCAAGAGCCGCCTTGACGGCGCCTGCGCCTCTTGCTGAATGGCATCATGACGCCCGTGTTCTTCTATCATCTCGAACGCCACCCGCTCGAAGCCGTGCTGCCGAAGATGCTGTCGACCAGCCTTGAACGCGGCTGGCGGGTCAGCCTCCAGGCGGGCTCAGAAGAACGGGCGGAGGCGCTCGCGGCCATTCTCTGGACGTTCGACGATGACAGCTTCCTGCCGCATGGCACGAAGGCCGATGGGTTCCCCGACCTGCAACCCATCTGGATCACGGACAGTGACGAAAACCCGAATGCCGCGAACGTCCGCTTCTATGTCGATGGCGCCGAGCCAGGCGGCATCGACGGCCTGACGCGCGCCGTCATCCTGTTCGACGGCAACGATGCGGAAGCCCTCGAACGCGCACGTGCCGGGTGGAAGCGTTTCCGCGCCGCCGGACATGAGATCAGCTATTGGCAGCAGGATGAACAGGGACGCTGGCAGAACCGCGCCACCTGAAACACCCGCATCATGCATCGTAGGCTTCCAGCCATTGAGTCTCGAGGTCTTCAAGTTCCGATGACAGCTTCGAGCGCAGCCGCGTGAAGTCTGCAGCCTTCTTGGGTTCCTCGCTGTAGAGGCTGGTGTCACTCAATGCCCGGTCGAGAATGGTGATCTTGTCGCGAATCTCGTTCATCTTCTGGTCGAGCTTCAACAATGTCTTCTGGGTGACGGCGGCTGAGGGACGTGGACCGGAAGGGGGCGGCGGTGCCGAGGCCTTGAGGCTCGCCATGCGTTCGCTCCTGCGGCCTTGGCGGGACTTCTCCAGCACCAGCCGCGTGTAGTCGTCCATGTCACCGTCGAACGGCTTCACTGTGCCATCGTTGACGAGCCACAGATGATCGACGCAGGTCTCGATGATGTGGCGGTCGTGGCTGATGAGGATCACGGCCCCTTCATAGTCGTTGATCGCCATGATCAGCGCCTCGCGGCTATCGACGTCGAGGTGGTTCGTCGGTTCGTCGAGAACCAGGATGTGGGGCGCATGGAACGAGGCGAGGGCAAACAGCAGGCGTGCCTTCTCACCGCCTGAGAGATGGTCGCAGCGCGAGTCCGCAAGGGCGGCTCCGAAGCCATAGGCACCCAGCTTGGCGCGCCGCTTCGATTCCGGGGCGTCTGGCATCAATTCGCTGAAATAGGAGTAGGGCGTGCGGTCGGGCGAGACTTCGTCAAGCTGATGCTGCGCGAAGTAGCCCACGGTCAGACGCGCCGGAGATTTCATTTCGCCCGACATCGGTTCGAGCTTGCCGCACAGCAGCTTGGCGAAGGTCGACTTGCCGTTGCCGTTGGAGCCCAGCAGCGCGATGCGGTCTTCCGTGTCCAGCCTGAGCGTGATGTTCTTCAGGACCGGCTTGTTCTCGGCATAGCCCACGCTCACCTTGTCCCACTTCACCAGTGGCGGGGCGATGGCCTTCTCAGGGTTGGGGAAAAGGAAAGGCGCAACGCGGTTTTCGATAAGCTCCGCGATCGGTTCGAGCTTCGAGAGCGCCTTGAGGCGGCTCTGCGCCTGCCGCGCCTTCGAGGCCTTGTAGCGGAAGCGGTCCACGAACTCCATCATGTGCTTGCGCTGGTCTTCCTGCTTCTTCTTCAGCTTCACGGTGAGGGCCTGCTTCTCGCGGCGCTGCCTTTCGAAGCTGTCGTAGTTGCCCTGATAAAGCGTGAGCTTGCCGTTATCGAGATGCAGGATGTAGCCGACCGCTTCATTGAGGAGATCGCGGTCGTGGCTGATCATCACGATCGTGTGCGGGTAGTCGCGGATGAAGCTGTTGAGCCAGATGGTGCCTTCAAGATCGAGATAGTTGGTCGGTTCGTCGAGCAGCAAAACGTCGGGCCGCGCGAAGAGAGCCGCGGCCAGTGCCACGCGCATCCGCCAGCCGCCAGACAACGCAGAGCATGGCCCGGCTTGCGTCTCGTCCGAAAAGCCGAGTCCGCTGAGGATGGTGGCAGCACGCGAAAGGGCTGAGTGCGCCTCGATGTCCGCAAGCCGCATCTGGATATCGGCAATGCGATGCGGATCCGTGGCGGTCTCGGCTTCCGCCGTGAGCGATGCCAGTTCCTGGTCACCCGCCATCACTGTCTCGAGAAGGCTCTCAGGGCCCCCCGGCGCTTCTTGGGCAACCGTGCCGATGCGGGCATTGCGCGGCAGCGTCACCGAGCCCGATTCCAACTGAAGGTCGCCGAGGATCAGCCGGAACAGCGTGGACTTGCCGACGCCGTTGCGGCCCACGATTCCAACCTTGTGGCCTTCGGGAATGGCGACGGATGCCTCATCCAGCAGAAGCCGGCCACCGATCCGAAATGTAAGTCCATTGATATGCAGCATGATGACCGCGCTTCTAGCTGCGGTGTGGTGTCATGTCACCCGGAAGCTCTGTCATCCAAAACAGTATTGACTAAATTCGTGTTGCACCGCACAAATCGTGAGGGGAACTGAGGAGCGTACATCAGGTGAGAGACGGATATAACGCTAGGGCGGCGTCGGCCGGGCCGGTCGATACTTCCTATCTGGACGAAATCACCATGATGCTGCGTGACCTGCTTCGGCAGGTCATCAAGGTGCGCGAGCCCAGCGTCCTCATGGTGATCGACGAACCGGCAAATGCCCTCGAACTGCCGCACGACCTTATCGAACACGCCTTGCAGGTTAGCGGCATCTGGCTGCAGCTTCTCAATATCGCTGAAGAAAACGCGGCCATGCGCAATCGCCGGCAGATGGAAACGCGCAGCGGCCCGGACCAGGTGCCGGGCTCGTTCTCCAATGCCTTCTCCGTCGTCGCGGCCGCCAACGTCTCCCCGGAAGCCGTGCAGAATGCCCTCGACACGGTGGACGTCCAGCCCACCATCACCGCGCACCCCACCGAAGCCAAGCGCGTCACGGTGCTCGAAATCCACCGTCGCATCTATCTCAAGCTCTATGAGCTTGAAAGCCCGCGCTGGACGCCGCGCGAGCGCACAGGGTTGCTCAAGGCGCTTCGCAACGAAATCGACCTGCTCTGGCTGACGGGCGAAATCCGCCTCGAAAAGCCCACCGTGGAGCAGGAGATCCACTGGGGCCTGCACTTTTTCCGCGAAACCCTGTTCGACCGGACGGGTAGCCTCTGCGACCTTTTGGAGGCAGCCCTTCAGAGACATTATCCCGAAACGCCTTGCCGCGTGAGGCCTCCGCTCCGCTACTCCTCGTGGATCGGCGGGGACCGCGACGGCAATCCCTTCGTCACCGTCGATGTCACGCGCTACGCTTTGAGAGAGAACCGCAACGCCATCGTCAGCCGCCTCGACCAGCGCCTCAACGACCTGGCGCAGCTGATTTCACTCAGTTCGCAGGAAATCGCTTTCCCGCAGAGTTTCATCGACCGGCTGCAGAAGCAGGTGGACCTGAGCGGCAACGCGGAACACGTGAGGAGCCGAAACGAGCACGAGCCATTCCGTCAGTATTTCACGGTGCTCAGGATGCGTCTCGATGCGACCTTCGTCACGGGAAGCAAGGCGACTGGATTTCGCGACACAGCGGAATTGATCGAGGCACTTCTGTCCGCCGAGGAAACCTTGGCGCAGATGCAGTCGGTCCCGCTGGCGTCGAGTCTCATCAGGCCCGTGCGATGGGAGGTCGAGACCTTCGGCTTCCGCTCGATGAGCCTCGATATTCGGCAGAACACGACTGTCATCAACCGCGTGCTGGCTGAGCTCTGGCGCAAGCTGAACCCGCTCAGCGAGAATGAAGTGCCTGTGTCCGACACGCCGGAATGGTCGCAGTGGGTGCAGGGCGAGCTTGACAAGCCGCTGGGCTTCCTGCCGCGCTTTCGTGGCATCTCGGAGGAAGCAACCGAGCTTCTGAACCTTCTTGAACTGATCCGCGAGACGATCGACGGGCCGGACCCGGAGGCGATCGGAACCTTCATCCTGTCCATGACGCAGCATGCCAGCGACGTGCTGGGTCTGTACCTGCTGGCAAAGTACATGGGGCTGTTTGCCGACGAGACCGCTCGCGAAGTCTGCCGCATCCGCGTCGTGCCGTTGTTTGAAACCATCGACGATCTGCGTGCCGCACCTCAGATCATGACCGAGTTGCTTGCTCATCCAGTGGTGAAGGGGTCAATCGCCGCACATGGCGGGCGCCAGGAAGTCATGCTCGGCTATTCGGACTCAAACAAGGATGGCGGCTTCTTCTGCGCCAGCTTCGAGCTGTTCGAAGCGCAGCGCCGGCTGATCCGCATTGGCCGCGACGCCGGGGTTTCGATCAGCTTTTTCCACGGCCGTGGCGGCTCGGTCAGCCGTGGCGGCGCGCCTACGGGCCGGGCCATTGCGGCACAGCCGGCAGGCACCATTGGTGGTCACATGCGCGTCACCGAGCAGGGCGAGGTCGTGTCCTCCAAGTTCGCCAATCGCGGCACCGCGCAGAACAATCTCGAGATCCTTGCCGCGAGCGTCTTCGTTCACACGCTGAAATCGATCGACGAGCCCGAGTTGAAGGTGAACCCCGAGCATCAGAATGCCGTCGAGTGGATTGCCCAGGCCTCGTTCCGCCATTACCGCAAGCTGGCGGAGGATGGCGCGCTCATCGATTATTTCCAGCAGGCCTCGCCTGTCGAGGAACTGGCGAACCTGAAACTTGGCTCGCGCCCCGCGCGGCGCTTTGGCGCCAAGGGCATTGGTGATCTTCGCGCCATTCCGTGGGTCTTCGCGTGGAGCCAGAATCGTCATCTGCTCACCGGCTGGTATGGCCTTGGCTATGCCTTCGATGATTTTCTCATTCCGCGCGGCGGCGAGGGCATGAAGCTGCTGCGTGACATGTTCAACAGGTCGCGTGGCTTCCGGCTGGCAGTCGATGAGGTGGAAAAGTCGTTGTACCTGGCCGACATGGATGTGGCGCAGCAATATGCCGGACTGGTCACGGACCGCACAGCAGCGGAACGCTTGTTCGCGCTCATCCGCCATGAACACAACCGCACGGCCCGGACCATTCTCGAACTGACGGGTGAGAAAAAACTCTGCGAGAGATTTCAGGGACTGCAACGGCGGTTCGAACGCGTGCGCCCGATGGTCGATCAGTCGAACCGCTGGCAGGTGCAGTTGCTGACGGAAACCCGCAGGACGGGCGCCAACGAAAAGCTGATGATGCCGCTGCTGATGACAATGAACTGCGTGGCGACGGGCCTCGGCTGGACGGGCTGACAAACGAAAGCGAGACCGGCTAAGGCACAAGCCTCAACCGATCTCCTTGACCTGTGGCGAACCTTCCAAGAGAGGGGGCGTTTCTGGGAAGGATGCCCCAGGTATTGCGGAGGCCTGCCTCAGTAGCAGACGCGTTCCTTGCTGTACCAGACCTTGACCTTGCCGTTGGCCTTCACCTTCTTGTGCTTGACCTTCACGTAGTGGCAGTCGTCGTCATATCCGTATCCGCCCACATAGACCGGGGCGCCGACGTAGAAACCGGGCGCGACACCGAAGCCGATGTTGAAGTCGATGTTGGTCTTGGCCTGCGCTGCGGGAGCGAGAGCGAGAGTTGCGGCGGCTGCGGCGGTGAGGGCGATGAGAGCGGTGCGAAGCATGGTGTGGTTCCTTGTCCTGGTGTTGCCTCTTCGGTGTCGATCACCGTTGATGGAACCGTTCTATGAAACCCGGACTGAACCCAACCTGAGCTTCGCGTTTATCTGGCGTTCATAATTCCGCCGCGTTTCGGGCAGGCTTTCGCCTCATGCCTTGCCGCCGTTGCCGGTGACTTCGAGGCCATGGCCCAGCGCCTCGCGTTCATCGAAGACGAAGCAGCTTCCCTGCCAAAGGCTCTGCTCGGGAGAAACCGTCTCCAGGTATTTCAGGATGCCGCCCTTCAGGTGATAGACGTTCTCATAGCCTTGCTGCAGCATGAAGCTCGTTGCCTTCTCGCAGCGGATGCCACCGGTGCAGAACATGGCGATTTTGCGCTTCTCGGCTCCCGCCAGATGTTCTCGCACGAAGGCGGGAAATTCTCCGAAGCTTCGGGTCTCCGGATCGATGGCACCAGCGAACGTGCCATGCGCCACCTCGAAGCCGTTGCGTGTGTCTATCACCAACACGTCCGGATCGGAGATGAGCGCGTTCCACTCCGAGGGCTCGACATAGGTGCCGACTTGCCGCGTTGGATCGACGCCAGCAACACCCAGAGTCACGATCTCCTTCTTCAACCGCACCTTCACGCGCAAGAAGGGCATTCCCTCCGCGAAGGACTCCTTGCTTTCGAGATCCTCGAATTCGGGCATGGCGCGAATGAAACGCATCATGGAATCAAGCGCATCCGGCTCGCCTGCAATGGTGCCGTTGATCCCCTCGGCGGCCAGCAGGATGGTGCCCTTGATCCCGTGGATCTTGCACGCCTCAAGCAGCGGTGCGCGAAGCTCCTTGAACGTTGGAAGGGAAACAAACTTGTAGAAAGCGCTGACGGTAATTTTCATGCCGCGGCCCATTTCTCTGCTTCATCTCCGGCACCAATCAGTGCCAGCCCCTTGGCGATCGAGAGGAGCTGCTCGCCGGTATCAATGCGGTCGGCCGGAAAGCGGCGCTCGAACAAGTGGCGCACGGCGGGCACAAAGGATGTGCCGCCCGTGAGGAAAACCCGGTCGATGTCCGCTGGCACGAGCCCAGCCTTGGCAATGGCGTCGTCCGCGGTGCGCCCGATCTTCTCAAGGTCTTCGGCGATCCATTTCTCGAAGTCGGATCGAGAGATCGCGGCCTCGATGTTGACGCCCGACGCATTGAAAGAGAACTCAGCGAGTTCCTGTTCCGAGAGCTTTGCCTTCACCTGCGAGACGGTCCTGTAGAGCTCATAGCTGACACCGCCTTCGATGAGATCGACCAGCGATTGCAATTCAGCGCGCGAACTGCTGTTGCGGGCGAGGTCGCGCAATTCGCGCAGCACTTCCGGGCGCTGCATGAGGCACAGCTCGTTCCATCGTGAGAAGCTTGCAAAATAGTGGATAGGCACGGGAAGCGTCTTTCCCCAGCTCTTGTAGGTCGCGTGCTTGCCCAGCCGCGGCGATACGACATTGTCGATAATGCGATAATCGAAACTGTCGCCGGCAATTCCAATACCGCTGTGTGCAAGCGCCTCGGCGGTCGCTCCCTTGGGCGTTGCCTTGAATCGCAGGATCGAGAAATCGCTGGTGCCGCCGCCAAAATCGCCGACGAGGATCACCGCATCGCGCTTGAGGCCCTGCGCATAGAAATGCGCCGCGGCCACCGGTTCAAGCACATAAGTGATATCGGTAAATCCAAGGACCTTGAGAGCGGTCTCGTAGCGCCGTTGCGCCAGGGCGTCGTCAGGACTCTGCCCGGCAAAGGTCACCGGCCGCCCGATCACGATCCGCTGCGGGAAATCGCGCAGTCCTGAATGCTCGCGCAGGCGGCCAAGAAACGCCTGGAGCAGGTCCTCGAACTTGTACCGTCTGGTGAACACCGCCGTGTCGGTAAACGAGGCGCTGGCTGCGAAGGACTTGAAGGATTGCAGGAAGCGCGTGTCCTCGGGCGAGTCGATGAAATCCTGTATCGCCCAGGGACCGGCTTCCGCGAGAGGCAAGCCACCTGGCTTCGGGCTGCGCCGGAACGACAGTGTCGTGCGCGCGGCCTCAAGCAATTGGCCGTCGCGCGCGAAGCGATGAACACACGCGCCGTTCCCATCGGGGAAGGCCAGGACCGTGTTGGTCGTGCCGAAATCGACGCCAATGACATTCATGATGATTTCTGGTGTTTTTCCACAGCGACGCGGCCTTTAGACGGCTTTTGCCCCGCTGTCTTCGCCCTATTGGTGTTGCCTCTTGCTCTGGAACGGTTTTTCCAGTCTATTCTTTGGCATAACGCCAACACAGGGAGAGAATTAAATGGCGATTTCCAAACGTGTGCTTCTGGCCGCTGCGGCCTTGTTGACTTTCGTGGTTCCCGCCTCTGCCGCCAACATGATCGGCAATTGCGAGGTGACGGGCGAGAAGGGCTCGATTCCCATCGCCAGTCCCGCCAAGGCAGGCCAACTCACCGTCGAGGTGTCGCTTCCCTCGCCGATCTGGTGGAACGGCGATACGCCCGAGGCCATCAAGGACGGCATGGAATATTGCATGGCGGCGGAAATCGCCTGGCGCGCCGGCTACGACAAGCTCGAAGTGGTGAACGTCGGCTGGGATGCGCTGATCACGGGCCAGACCGAGGGCTTCGACCTCGCCATGTCGCAGATCTCGATCACCGAGGAACGCAAGAAGGTGCATGACTTCTCCGTGTCCTATTTCAGTTCCGACATCGGCGTGCTGTCGCGCACCGACGCGCCGATCGACGAGAAGACGATCAAGTCGGCGAAGGTCGGCGTTCAGCAGGCAACAACCGGCGCAGCCTTCGCCCAGGACACGCTCGGCCTGACGGACGTGCAGGTTTACCCCGACCAGGGCGACATGTTCACGGCTCTGCGCGCGGGTCAGATCGATGCGGCCATGACCGATACCTCGATCGTTCTGGCTGAGCAGGTTGCCAATTCAGACAAGGTCAAGGTTGTCGGCCAGTACAAGACGGGTGAGGCCTATGGCGCCATCTATCCGAAGGGCAACGCCAACAACGCGACCATCGACAAGATCATGCAGTCGATGATCGATGACGGGACCATCGGCAAGCTGGGCGCCAAGTACCTGGCCGCAGCCTGGGGCGCGGACCCGGCCGCCGTCCCCTATTTCACTCCCTGATCTGATCAAGCCCCCGCCGCCGCAAGGTGGCGGGGGATTGCCTCACCGTGACATCTCCCAAGACTTCTCCCAAGACTTCGTCTCTTCGCCAGCGCGCCGACGGCCTCGCGGTTGTTGCCTTGCTGTTCGTGTTTCTGTGTCTGCTCGGAACGTTCGGCGCCACCAATCTGGTGCGGGCATCGCTTGAACATCTGGGCGCGATGAGTGGCGTGTGGCAGGCCGTACTGTGGGTCGCTCTCATCGCCACCGCGCTGTTGCTCTGGCCGGCGCTCCGGGCCTTGAGCGGCGCCGCGAAGGCGCGTGCAGCACTCAGTGCCGGCGACATTGTCGAAGCCCGCATCCAGACAGCCGCATCGCGCGAGCAGAGCTGGATCACCTTCGGATGGGGTGCCTTCGCGATGATCGCGATGGGCCTCGTCAGCTTCGTGATGATGAACGACGTGGCCGTGGGAAAGACCTTTTTCCTGTTGCCGCTGATGCAGGAGAAATGGTGGCAGGTCACCAAGCAGTTCTTCATCAACAACATCTTCATCTTTATCTTCGCCGAGATCTTCGTTCTGATCTGGGGACTGGTGGTCGCGCTGGCGCGGCTGATGCCCGGCCCCGCTGGCCAGCCGATCCGCGCGCTCGCCATTCTCTATTGCGACATCTTCCGCGGCCTTCCCGCCATCGTGACACTCTATCTCATCGGCTTCGGCATTCCAACGTCGGGCTTGCCCGACCTGATCGTTCCGCACATCGTTGGGCTCTTTGTCGACTTGTCGTCCATGTCGGTGGCCGAAGCGCGGTCGGCAACCCGTATTCCCGTCAGCTGGTGGTGCATCCTCGCCCTCACGCTCACCTATGGCGCCTATGTCGCCGAGGTCTATCGCTCCGGCATCGAGAGCATTCACTGGAGCCAGGTGTCGGCGGCGCGCTCTCTCGGCCTCTCCTACATGCAGACCATGCGCTACGTGGTGGTGCCGCAGGCCGTGCGGCGTATCATGGCGCCGCTGCTCAATGACTTCATCGGCCTCCAGAAGGATACGGCCCTTGTGCAGGTGGTTGGCGTCATCGATGCCTTCAACCAGTCGCGCATCATCGCGTCCAATGCCTTCAACCTCTCCGCCGTGACCATTGTGGCCATCCTCTTCGTGCTGATCACCATCCCCCAGGCCCGTTTCGTCGACCGCCTTATCGACCGCGACAATGCCCGCATGCGGGCAGGGGGCTGAGATGGCATTTCTCGAAATCAGGAACGTCGAGAAGGAGTTCGGCCCCGTGAAGGTTCTGCGCGGGGTGAACCTCAATGTGAACGAGCATCAGGTCGTTTGCCTCATCGGCCCCTCGGGCTGCGGCAAGTCCACGCTTCTCCGCTGCATCAATGGCCTGGAAAAGATCCAGGGCGGCGAGATCAGGCTGATGGACGACCGCGTGTCCGGTCCCGGCATCGATCTCAACCGTCTGCGGCAGAACGTCGGCATCGTCTTCCAGAGCTTCAATCTGTTTCCTCACATGAGCGTGCTGGAGAACGTGACGCTCGCCCCCACCAAGGTCCTGAAACTCGACCAGACCGAAGCCGAAGACCGCGCCATGGTGCTTCTCAAGCGCATCGGTCTTGAGGCCAAGGCGCGGGAGTATCCCGACCGTCTCTCGGGCGGCCAGCAGCAGCGCGTGGCGATCGTCCGCGCTCTTGCCATGGAGCCCAAGGTGATGCTCCTCGACGAGATCACGTCGGCGCTTGACCCTGAACTGGTGTCCGAGGTTCTGAACATCGTGCGCGATCTGGCGAAGCAAGGGATGACCATGCTGCTGGCGACGCATGAAATGGGATTCGCCAAGGAAGTCGCCTCGAAGGTCTGCTTTCTCTATGAGGGCGTGGTCCACGAGGAAGGCCCGCCCGCGCAGATCTTCGGCGACCCGAAGGAGGAACGCACCCGCGCCTTTCTCAAGCGGATCATCGAGGCAGGGCGGCTCTAGCCTAGCCGTGGTGGCGTTCATTCACGTTTCATCAGCCAGGCCCGGCTAACCTGTGAAGCATGACAGAAGTGCCGCGCATCGCCGTCCTCACCGTTCCAACCGATCACTCCTGGATCCTCATCAACGCCCTTGTTGAACGCTTCGGTCCGGTCAGCGTGCTGGCCGAGGAGCGGCATGGAAAGCTCGCGCTGATCCGCAGGCGGATGCGGCGGCAGGGCGTTCTCACCGTTCTCGGGCAGATCGGCTTTGTCATGCTGCAGAAATTCATCGACCGCAGGCAGGCTCCGCGCATCGCGGAGATCGTCAAGGACCTCGCTCTCGACACGGCGCCCAATCCGGCTCGCCATGTCTATGAAATCGGCTCGGTCAATTCCATGGCCTGCCGCGCGGCCCTCGCCATGATCTCACCGCACGTGGTCGTGGTGGCCGGAACGCGCATCATCGGCAGGCAGACCCTCGAGTCGATCGGCGTACCGGTGATCAATGTCCACATGGGATGGAATCCCCGCTACCGGGGCCAGGCAGGTGGCTACTGGGCTCTTGCGCAAGGCGATCCGGATCATGCGGGCGTCACGGCGCATCTTGTGGATGACGGAGTCGATACGGGCGCGGTTCTTTATCGCGAGCGATTCGCCGCCACGCCGCAGGACAGTTTCGGAACCTACTTTTACCTGCAGGCCGGTATCGGCCGCAGCGTGTTGATCCGATCCGTCGAGGATGCATTGGCAGGCCGGCTCAAGCCGGTCGCGGCCGACGGTCCATCGCGGGAATTCTTTCACCCGACGCTCTGGTCATACCTCTGGACCGCGCTTCGGCGCGGCATCTGGTGACGAATTGCGGCCACAGTCGGCCGCGGCGGCTGTGTCGTCTTAAGTAACTGGTTTCATTGTCAGCTTCCGTTCAGGCTTGTGGCGCGGCTGCACGATTGCCCCTTAATTCCGCCACGCTGGACCGGGATAAGCCGCAACTGGAACAGCGGGGCGCGCGTTGGGCTCGCTCACTTGAAGGGAACGGAGTGCCGGAATGAAACTTTCTCCATTGCATGCAAGTCTGGTTGCGTTGGCGCTGTTTGGCGCGGTGACCACCAGCCACGCGGCGAAGACGGGTATTCCCGGTTCGATTGTCGTCGCCCAGGCGGATGACAACGGGACAGGTGGCGATGCCGCCATCCAGAAGTTCCTTGCCGGCGGCAGGAACCTCTCGAAGCTCGACGAAGGCCGTCTGCAGCAGCGCCTGAATCGTGCTCAGCGGCTGAAGAAGACCCCGAACCTGTCGGCTGATCTGTCGTCCCAGCTCGACCAGGAAATTTCCCAGATCAATACCGAATTGGCCAGCCGCAAGCAGGCGGGCGGCACCCAGACCCAGGCGGAATCCGGCAATGCCGGAAGCCAGCCTGCCGCAGAAAACACCTCCGGCGGCAAGAAGAACCAGCAGCAGGCCGGGACCTCTGCCGGTTCGGCTGACATCGACAGCTTCCTCAAGTCGGTTCAGCCGGTGTCCGGCTTGAACGACAAAGACCTCCGCACCCAGATGCGCAAGGCAGCCGAGCTCTCGAGAACCCAAGGCATTTCCGGCCCGCAGCGCAAGCAGCTGCGGGAGGTCGTACGCGAGAGCCGCGCTGAAATGCAGAAGCGCGGCGGCGGTAACGGCAACGGCAACGGCCAGCAGCAGGGCGCCAAGAAGCAGAACGGCACTGCATCGCAGGATGCAGCGGGGGGCAAGAAGAAGGCTCAGCAAACAGCCGATGGTGCCCAGGGCAATGGCGACGTGGGCAGCTTCCTCGGTTCGGCTCGGCCGGTCGCCGGCCTGAACGACAAGGACCTTCGCAGCCAGATGCGCAAGGCCGCCCAGCTCTCGAAGGCGCAGGGCGTTTCGCCTGAACAGCGCAAGCAGCTTCGCGACATCGTGCGCGAAGGCCGCGCCGAGATGGATCGCCGCAAGACTGGCGGCACGGCTCAGCAGGGCGGCACCGGCCAGACGGGCAATCAGCAGCAGACGGGCGAGGCGAACCAGCCGGCCGGAGACGCCAAGGTCGATCAGGCCTCGGAGCAGAAGGCCCGCGCACTTCTCACGGAGAGCGCACCGGCCAACATGGACAAGGCGGCGCGCCGCAAGCGCGTCGATTCGATGCGCGAGCTTCTCGCCTCGGATCAACTCTCTCCCGCGACCAAGAACGAATTGCGCCAGAGGCTTGCCACCGAGCGCGATGTGCTGCGCGGTGGCAATGGTGACACCACCAACGTGGTCGTCAACAACAATACGGTGATCAACAATACGGATGTGAAGGTGGTGATCAACGACCGCCGTCCGGGCCGCGACCTGCGTGACGAAGAGCTGCATCGCCGCATCAATGTGTTCAGCGTGGTGATCAACGACAACAGTTACAACGAGGCCGAGCGCCGCCGCTGGCGCCTTGCCCTCGAGCAGGACCGCCTGGTGCTGCGTGACCGCCTGATCGCCCAGCGCCGGGTGCGCGAGGCGCGCCTCCGCTCCGACGACATCGACATCAACATCGATCTGGGTCTCGTCTTCCGTCCCGGCCGTCCACTGCCGCCGCGCTATGTCTATGCGGCTGAAGCCGAGGAGCAGGAACTGGTGGAAGCATTGGCCGCACCGCCGCGCCGCGCCATCGAGCGCCGCTATTCGATGGCCGAGGTCGAGTCCGATCCGGGCCTGCGCGATGCGGTCTCGCGGATCGAGATCGACACCGTCAATTTCGGCTTCGGCGAGGGCTTCCTGCGTGAGGAAGAGGTCGATAACCTCGACCGCATTGCCGAGATCATGGAAAAGATACTGACCGAAAGCCCGGGCGAGGTCTTCATGATCGAGGGCCACACCGACGCGGTGGGCACCGAGGGCGCCAACCTGCAGCTCTCGCGCCAGCGCGCCGACGCGGTGAAGGAAGCGCTCACCACCTACTACGTCATCCCCGAGGAGAACCTCGAAACCGCGGGCTTCGGCGAGCGCTACCTCAAGATCCCCACGCCCGAGCCGGAAGTCGAGAACCGCCGCGTCTCGATTGCCCGCATCACGCCGCTGGTGGGCGCGCTCGAATAGACCTCTCTCGCAACTGCGAGAGCTTGCCTTGGAGCCGGGCCGCCGCTATACGGCGGCCCGAACCATTTCACAGACTGCAACCCGAGGAATTCCATGGCCATCGAACGCACCTTCTCGATCATCAAGCCCGACGCGACCCGCCGCAACCTCACGGGCGCCATCAACGCCAAGATCGAGGCCGCTGGCCTCCGCATCGTCGGCCAGAAGCGTGTCAAGTGGGGCAAGTCCGAGGCCGAGGCCTTCTACGCCGTCCACAAGGCGCGTCCCTTCTTCAACGACCTCGTCGGCTTCATGATGTCGGGCCCGATCGTCGTCCAGGTGCTCGAAGGCGAGAACGCCGTCGCCAAGTACCGCGACGTGATGGGCGCCACCAACCCGGCCAATGCGGCCGAAGGCACCATTCGCAAGACCTTCGCACTTTCGATCGGCGAGAATTCGGTACACGGCTCGGACGCGCCGGAAACCGCCGCCGAGGAAATCGCATACTGGTTCTCCGGCACCGAGATCGTCGGCTGAAGCTTACCTGAATCGCCACTTGAAGAAGCGGGCACAGATGAATCGATACATGAGGAAGGCCGGCGTCATTGCCGGCCTTTTTGTTTGAATCTTTACAATAGCGTGAAGCCGTTG
The DNA here is from genome assembly GCF_041738905.1 of Aestuariivirga sp. GTDB lineage: Bacteria > Pseudomonadota > Alphaproteobacteria > Rhizobiales > Aestuariivirgaceae > Aestuariivirga. The sequence goes on along the minus strand of NZ_JBGSOZ010000040.1, from coordinate 6,238 downwards.
AATCAGTTTGTGCGCGGGTGTGAATCGGCATGGCCGGTTTTGCCTGCAAGCAGCTGAAATGAATCGCCAAATTTACCGCGCAAAGAGGTGGAGCCGAGATGTTCTCAAGGGAGAAGTTGAACTACCAGCCGGTTCCGCTGCCAGATCGCATGAACTTCGGGGGACCTGAAATGGCTTCGCGCGCCGCAGAATTTCTCGCCTTTATGCGCAAGCGGCACACCGTGCGCGACTTCCTTCCCGAGCCCGTCGACGATGCGGTGATCCGCGATTGCATTGCCGTTGCGGGCGCCGCGCCGTCGGGCGCGAACCACCAGCCCTGGCACTTCGTCGCGATCCGCGACAGCGAAACCAAGCGCAGCATCAGGGCCGCGGCAGAGGAAGAGGAAGTTGCATTTTACGGCGGCGGGGCAGGGGAGGAATGGCTGGCCGCGCTGGCCCCGATCGGCACCGGGCCGCAGAAACCGCACCTTGAAATCGCTCCCTGGCTGATCGTGATCTTCGCCCAGCGGTACGGCGAGTTTTCGGACGGTACGCGCTACAAGAACTACTATGTGCCGGAGAGCGTAGGCATTGCCACCGGCTTTCTGATCGCGGCGCTGCACCACGCCGGACTGTCGGTCCTGACACACACGCCAAACCCGATGAAGTTCCTGAACGGCCTTCTCGGCCGGCCTGCTTCGGAAAAGCCGGTGATGATTCTTGCCGTCGGCAAGGCTTCGCCGGACGCGACCGTGCCTGCCGCGGCGATGATGAAAAAGCCGCTGGACGAAATTCTCACCATCGTCTGAAGGCGCTCAGGCAGGGCAGGCGCTGGCGTCCCGCATCGTGATCTTGCCATCGGCATCGCGGGCGTTGGCGTTCGGCTGATAGGCCGGTCCCGTCACGAGCGGCTCGCGCGGCAGGAATCTCTGGTCGAGATCGGAGACCACCGCCGTCTCCAGCGTCTGGACGACCTTTTCTGCGGCGTCGAAGATCTCGATTTTCACGGCGTATGGCCGGTCCTTTTTCACGCACTCGACATGTGGGCTTTCGATGACGAGCTTGTCTTGCGCGGGGAAGATCTTCCGTTCGGCGACGAGCGTTTCACCGCCTGCCGGATTTTCGAAACGCGCCACATAGCGCATCCCTTCCGGCACCGCCCGCGTGCTATTCAAGGTGACTAGATAGTGCGCATAGGCCAGCCGGTAGTTGAAGACGAATATGCGCCCGTTGACCGAGAAGAACCCCTCGGGCGGACGCTGGCAGCCGGTCATGGCCAACACGATCGCCGCCAAGGCAAGAGCGGTTTTCATCATGGCAGCACCTCCTCCCCGCTCTTGACCCGCCTGTAGTGGCGGCGTGCCTTTTCGCGGTTTCCGCACACAGCCATGTCGCACCACATGCGGCTGCGGTTCTTGCTGCGGTCGATAAACAGCCATCCGCAATGGCCGCAGATTCGCAGCCGGTCCACTGGCGGTTCAGCCGCAAGGCGCAGGGCCGAAAGCGCTGTCTCGGTCTCGAGCGCACTCGCGCTGGCATCGCCCAGCAGCGCCGCGCAATCAGCCAGCAGCCGCGACAGTGAGGCTTGCGTTGCCGCGCCGGTCACAATGCCGCGGAAGTGGAAGTCGATGCTTTCGCGCAGGGCGATGAATTGCGTGCGGGCTGGCCCCCTGAGTGCCGCCAGCGCACCGAAGCGCAACCGCTCGCCGCAATGGCGGTTCGCACCATCCACAAAGCCCTCGAATGTCGCCGCATCGCCGAAGCGGTCGCGGCGGCGATCGTTGTCGTGGCGCATGATAACCGAGTTGGCGACATCGAGTGCCAACAGGCCGCCGGAGAAACGATGCTGGTTCCAGGAAAAACGCATGCACTAAACTAACTGGCGTTTGCAATTTTACCAGTTAGAATATTTGGTCGGCAACGGAGCGCCCGATGGGCTATTTCGCGCAGCAGATCGTCAACGGCATTCATCTGGGTGCGCTCTATGCATTGCTGGCATTCGGCTACGCCATTGCCCATGCGGTGCTGCGCCGTGCGAGCTTTGTCCATGGCGCGCTTTTTGCCTTTTCCGGTCAGGTGGCGATCATCTTCACCGGGCTCGGCTGGCATGCTTTGTGGCTGGTCTATCCCGCGGCGCTGGGCCTCGGCGTCGCGGCGGCGCTCACCTACACGGCGCTTGCCGCGCGCCTGATTGCGGGAACCGTGTTGGAGCCCATACGCCGCGCCGCGCCGAATACCACCATCGCCGCCTCGCTCGGGGTCATGCTGGTGTTGATGGAATCGGTACGCATCGCCACGGCAAGCAGCGTGCCTTGGCTCTCGCCCTTCCTCAACCGCGTCATTGTCCTGGCCGGGGTCGATTTCACCGTCACCACGACGCCGATCAAGCTCATCGAAACATTGATTTCCGCAACAGTGATCGGCCTGGGCGCCTGGTACCTCTCGTCTAGCAAGGCCGGCAGGTTGTGGCGCGCAGTGGCGCAGGACGAAACGGCAGCCGCGCTGATGGGCATCGACGGGCGCAAGGTGTTCATCAATTCCATGCTGTGGGCGGGACTGGTGGCCGGCCTTGCCGGCGTGCTGGCCGCATTCCACTACGGAAACATCGATTTTGGTACGGGCCTGTCATTCGCAGTAAAGGTGTTGTTCATCGCTTCGTTGGGCGGATTGTCGTCGCCGCTTGCCGCGGCCTTCGGTGGTTTGGGGATCGGCTTGTTCGAGACGCTTTGGGACGGGTACTTCCCCGCCGTCTGGCGCGATGCCGCGACCTATTGCGTGCTTTGTGCGTTGCTGGTGCTCACCCGGCGCGCAGTATGACGGGTACCCTAAATCTTGGTCCTGCAATCTAGGTAGTCTTAGGTAGTTTACCTCAATGGACCGTAGTTGCCTGCGCGGGTCACAGTGGAAATTGTTCTAGACGCGAGACACGCGCAATTACCAAGGGGGCCTGAAGTGTTGAGTATCAATTCATCGTTGGCAATTGTGAACAGGGTACAGCCGAATAAGGCGGCCGGTTCGGATGCTGGAAATAAACCCAAGGCCGGGCCTGCCGCACCTGTCGGTCAATCGATTCCTCGCGGCGCAGTGCCTTCTGCGTTTAGTGTGACGACACCTGACGGCAAGACCATGATGCTTGAAGAGGCGCTGCGCACGTCGAGCCCATATGTCAGCAAGACAAAGCAAGGCGATCTGGTCTTTTTTGCCCCGGCTACCGGCGCCACGACCAAAAACAGCAGTTTCACGCGCTCCGAGTTGCGCGAAACAAATGCCGCAGGCAAGCTGAAAAACTGGAACCCTTATGTCGGCACTCATGTCCTTGAAGGACAGGCCGCAGTTCGCACGGTAGCATCAGGAAAACGGGTCACGCTCGCGCAGATTCATGCCATCGACAATACAAATCCGCCGATCAAGCTGATGTACCGGACCGACAGGCAGGGCGGCCCGCAGCTTTACGCGGAGTATCGGGCCACCAAGGGGTCCAAATTTGTGAGCCACAAGCTATTGGAAAATCTGCCGCTGGGTGGGAAATTCTCCTACCGAATTTCCGTAACCAACGGGAATGCCGAAGTTGTCGCTGAAAGCGGCGGCAGAAAAAACGTCTTGCAGTTTGTAGTGGATGGCACCTGGAGCGCAAATCCGTTCTACTTCAAGGCGGGAGCATACAACACCGGTACAGATGCAACCGGCACAGGAGCCTCCACCGTGGTTCATTCCGGCATCAGGGCATATCACGTCTGAGCACGGGGTGGATTAGGGCATCGGTAACGCGATCCGCTTGCCGCCGCCTTCGGTGGTTTGGGGATTGGCTTGTTCGAGACGCTTTGGGACGGGTACTTCCCCGCCGTCTGGCGCGATGCCGCGACCTATTGCGTGCTTTGCGCGTTGCTGGTTCACACCCGGCGCGACAATCGGTCGTGAACCAGTTTGACATCTTATAATTGACACACAACTGTCTTGCGGCGATTGTCGAGCGATGATGAAACCGGAAAAAATCTACACCACCGGCGAGCTCATTGCCGATGGCGTCATACATGCGCTCGGCATTGTGTCGAGCCTTGTTGCGGTCACGGCGTTGTTGTGGTTCGCTCTGCCACGCGCCGATGCGCCGACCGGTACGGCGTTGATAATCTACAGCGTCGCCATGGTCCTGATGTTCACTGCATCGGCGGCCTACCACATGATTCCGCACATGCACTGGAAGCCGGCACTCAAGCGCTGGGACCAGGCCGCGATCTTCCTGAAGATCGCCGGCACCTACACGCCGCTGGTCATGCTTTTGGGAAGCATGTTCGCCTATGTGGTGCTGACGGGCGTGTGGGTTGCAGCGCTCATCGGCGCAACAGGAAAACTCGCCTTCCGCAAACGCTTTGACAGCATTTCGCTTGCGATCTACCTGCCGCTTGGATGGGCAAGCCTCTTGCTGGCATGGCCGATCTTCAAGACGCTGCCGCTGGCCGCTTCCATATTGGTATTGGCAGGCGGCGTTCTCTACACAATTGGCGTTATCTTCCATGTCTGGGAAAAGCTGAAGTTCCAGAACGCCATCTGGCACGCTTTCGTGCTCGCAGCCGCCAGCTGCCACTTTGCTGCCGTCGCCAGCGCATCCTTCGCGGCGATTGCCTGATTTTCGATCTTGCCGCCCCGTTGGTTCACGCATACCGTAACGGTACTTATCGGGCTTCGGGGGCTTCCATGTATTCAAGAACGGCTTTGGCTGCGTATCTTTTCGTGTGCGTTTCGGCGCCTTTTTCCATGGCTGCTCCCAAAATGGGAGTTGCGGTCACGCCTCCCGGCAATCTGCTGGTGCTGGTGCAGTTGACTGGCAACAATGTGACCGAGATCGGCTATCCCGGCGGATATTTCCGCAAGGTAGGCAAGCGGCGCTGGGTGGAATCGAGCACTGAAGGGACGTTCGAGTTCGTCGAGGAAGCGCGCGGCGAGACGACAGTGATGCTCTACGACGCATCGCGCGACGTCTATATCCAACTCGACATCGCCAACAAGGAAGTGCTTTACGGCGAAGGCGGCGGCGAACAGTTTCGTCTGCTGTACCGCATCACCCGGCTGGAAGGCGCAGGCGCGCCGCCAAGCGCGGGCGGCGGCGCCAAGGTCGCAGCCAATTGCCGTTCCGTCGGCAAGCTGCGCTCACAAAATTCAGATGTCCCGATCAGCGTGACTTTTCGCAACAAGACCAACAGCATGCGCTCGGTCATGTGGATCAATTTCGAAGGCCAGCCGGAAAACTACGCCGACCTGCAGCCCGGACAGAAAATCACGATCGACACTTACGTCACGCATCCCTGGATGATGACCGACGGCCCCGGAAATTGCGCCGAGGTTTTCATGCCGAAGCAGGGCGTCAAGCGCTTCGACATCACCGCGGCAGACCCGGGCGGCGGGGACTAGTCTTCCCGCTTTTTCCAGCGCCCCGTTGCCGCGTCGTCGGCAACGCGGGCATCGACCCATTGCGACGCGCTGCCGTCGACAGTGTGCTGCTTTTTCCAGAAAGGGGCGCGCGTCTTCAAAAAATCCATGAGGAAACTCGCCGCCTCGAATGCGGCGTGCCTGTGCCGTGAAGCCGCGACAACCAGCACGATGTTGCCGCCCGGCTTGATCCTGCCATGCCGGTGGATGACGACAAGCCCGTCAAGAGTCCAGCGCTGCGCCGCCTCATCCGCGATCCTGCGGATCTCCGCTTCCGCCATACCGGGATAGTGCTCGAGTTCCAGTGCCGCCAGCGTTCCGCCTTCGTCGCGGCAAAGGCCGGTGAAGGTCACGACCGCACCGATATCCGTCCGGCCCGCCGTCAGCGCCGCGATCTCGGCCGCGATGTCGAAATCGTCGGCCTCGATGCGCACGACCGGCTGCATTTCAGCCACCCGTCATTGGCGGGAACAGCGCGATCTCGCGCGCACCGCCGATCGGCGTATTGCGGTCGTCGACATGTTCGTGGTTGATGGCGACGCGCACGATGCTGTCATGCTCCAGTGCGCTGGCATATTCCTCGCCACGCGATTTCAGCCATTCGAGAAGGCCGGCTATTGTTGTGACGTCACCCGGCAGCGTCACTTCCTCCTCGCCATGCCCGATTCGCTCCCTGATCCAGGCAAAATATACGAGCTTCATCGGCTCACTCCATCACATGCTTCAGGCCGGCACGGAAATAGTCATACCCGGTATAAAGGGTGATGATTGCCGCGATCCAGAGCAGGACGATTCCCACCTGCGTGGTGTAGGGCACGATCTTGTCGCCGGCGGG
>NZ_JBGSOZ010000142.1:0-6162 GCF_041738905.1 Aestuariivirga sp. | reverse complement strand
GGATCGCTGCTCGACGCCGGTTCCGGTCCCGGCACGGCAAGCTGGGCGGCCGCTGAGGTCTGGCCCGGCCTCTCGGCCTTTGCGATGCTCGATTCGAACCCGTGCTTCCTGTCGCTCGCCCAACGCCTCGCTGCCGGGAGCCCGAATGCGGCCCTCTCGTCTGTTGCCGGACGCGTTGGCGAGATCGAGGGCCTCGTGCCGGGGGAGGGCGCCGAACTGGTAATCGCTGCTTACGCATTGGCCGAAATTCCCGCGCCTCGCCTTTCAGCGGCCGTGAAGGCGTTGTGGGCTGCAACGCGTACGGTTCTGGTCCTGGTTGAACCCGGAACGCCCGCCGGCTTTGCGAGGCTGAAGGCGGCCCGTGCTTTCGTTCTGGGGGCCGGAGCCGTTCCAGTGGCGCCGTGTCCCCATGCCGGAACCTGCCCCATGACGGGTGATGACTGGTGCCATTTCAGCGTCAGGCTGGCCCGCAGCCGCGCTCACATGCATGCCAAGGCCGCGAGCGTTCCCTACGAGGATGAAAAATTCGCCTATCTGGCAGTCGCCCGCGATGGCGAGGCGACGGGCGGAGCCCGCGTGCTGACGCCGCCCGTTCACACCAAGCCCGGAATCGACGTTCGGCTTTGCACCGGCAAGGGCCTCGTCAACCGGCACATTGCCCGCCGCGATGCCGCAGCCTACAAACGCAGCCGGAAACTGGATTGGGGCGGCTTCATCGACCCCGCAGAGGAGAACGCCACATGACCCGCACGAAGATTTCATCCGGCTCGAAGTTCGAGGCCGAGATCGGCTATTCCCGCGCCATCGTCGATGGCGACATGATCTGGGTCGCCGGAACCACCGGCTTCAACTACGAGACGATGACCATCTCGGAGAACGTGGCCGAGCAGGCGGAGCAGACGCTAAAGAACATCAAGGCCGCGCTGGACAAGGCCGGCTTTGACATGGCCGACATCGTGCGTGCCAACTACATCTTCCCCGCCGCCGCCGATTTCGAGCCCTGCTGGCCGGTGCTGCGCAAGTACTTCGGCGACATCCGCCCGGCCTCCACCATGATCGTGGCGGGCCTCGCCGACCCGCGCATGAAGATCGAGATCGAAGTGACGGGCAAGAAGCGCGGTACCTGATCGATGAAAATATCCTGCCGATGTAACCTGGGTGACACCGGTGTCACGACAATAGGCTGATAGTCGACTGCAGATACAACATCTGGCGTGAGCCGATCAGGGAGAACCATCATGGCGAACAAGACGGGCGACAATGGGCCGAACACCCTTACCGGTGGCGTGCTGGGAGACATACTCATCGGACTGGGTGGAGACGACGTGCTCGATGGCCGGGCTGGTTCCGACACGTTGAACGGCGGCAGCGGCCGGGACATCTTGATCGGCGGCCTGGGCCGCGACTTCTTCGTGGTGGGAGATGGCGACACAGAGTCCGGTGAAATCTATGACGGTGGCGACAATGACAGCGACATCCTCCTCATCTCGGAGATCGTGCGGCCTGTCGTCGGTGATTTCATTGCAGACTTCAGTGACTCGCAACTGTTTGCGATGGATGGGATCGACATTGTCAGCACAGTCGATGTGACCGCCATCTTCGATTCCACTAGCTTTGGCAGCTTCGGGTTTGTGGACAATCTTGGAATCGCCGTCGACGATGCCGCCTACACGATCCGGGTGAACATGTTCAACGATGCATCGCTCGATCTTTCGGGGCTGACGTTCAGTAACTGGAACGCCAACGACAGGTTCATCATCACCGCTTCGGGCGCCGACGACTCGATCATTGGCACAATCAAGAACGACACGATCTCAGGCGGTGGCGGCACGGATACGATCAAGGCAGGCGCAGGAAACGACAGGTTTTCGCTGGACGGCGTATCGGCCGGCGACAGCTTCGATGGGGGAGCCGGCTTGGACATGCTCCTGCAGACCACAGCCAACGCGGACCTTCGCGGTGCCACGCTGCGGGGTTTCGAGACGATCCGGCTCGAGTCGGGAGGTAGCTTCGTCAAGCAGTCGATTCTCATGTCGGCAGAGCAGTTCGGTTTCAATGGGTTGCCGTCCGCACTGAAGTTCTCCATGCAAGCGGGATCCAGCCATTTGATCGACATCGTCATGGAGGGGGAAACGACCGTGAGTGCCGACGGATTCAGTTTCGTCTTGCCGCGAATCTCCAAGGGCGAAGTCGTCCGGATCACCGGGAACAACAACGCCGAGACGATCACCGGCAGCAGCATTAACGACATTCTGGACGGCTTTGGTGGTATCGACCTGCTGATCGGCGGCGAAGGCAATGACAGGCTGGACGGCGGCACCGGCGACGACTTCATGTTCGGTGGGGCAGGCAACGACACATATCTGGTCGATTCACTGGGGGACATTGCGGCTGAAATCCTCATCGGAACCGATCCCGGCGGGATCGATACGGTGGCAGCCTTCATCTCGCATACCCTCACAGGCTTCGTGGAAAACCTTGTGCTGGTGGAAGGGCTTCAGATCGATGGCACGGGGAACGGTCTGGCAAACACGATCACCGGCAATGAGTTGGGCAACCTTCTCAAGGGCCTCGGCGGTGACGACAGACTGATCGGCGGCAATGGCGCGGACGACCTCGTGGGCGGAGCTGGTGCCGACACGTTCGTGTTCAATTCCGCGTTCGAAAGCGCAGCTGGCGCCGGAAACCGGGACATCATCCGCGGATTTCAGACCATCGACGTGATCGATGTGTCGGGCGTGGATGCCAATACCGGTATTGCGGACAATCAGGCCTTCGTCCTGGATGCGGATGGCCTGATCGGCGCTGGTGAGTTCCGCATCCGCGTGATCAACGGCAACACCTTCATCGACTTCAACACCGATGCCGACAGCACTTTCGAGATGCAGATCGAGTTGCAGGGTGTCAGCAATGTAACCGCCGGCGATATGATCCTTTAGGCATTGGGGGCGAATTGTGATCAGAGGAGCCCCGTGGTTCTTCCAGCGTGGCTTCGCAGCCGATGTCCGAATTTTCTGCGCGCCGCTTGACAGGGTGAGGGGCCTCCTCTATCACGCGCCGCATTGGATTGCGGGAGTAGCTCAGTTGGTTAGAGCGTCGGCCTGTCACGCCGAAGGTCGCGGGTTCGAGCCCCGTCTCTCGCGCCATCCAGTTCAAACGAAAGGGCCGTTCCTCGGGGAACGGCCCTTCGTCGTTTCAGGGATGTAGCGCCGGGTCTGTCCGGCCTTCACTTCACCGTGGCGAGATCAATGATTGCGGCCTGAGCCGCGGCAGTGAAGGTCATTGCCGCTGCGGCCAGGGTCCGTTTCATGTGGGTCCTCTCATTTGGGGTATTTTGTCGCGCCCGTTCAATGGGCGTTGCAATTGGGCACGTCCGGGCGATTCTGTCCATTGCCCAAGCCTTGTGCGACACTTGTCACCGGCACCCGACAACTGTGCCGAAAAGCTTGCGGGACATGGTGCGGTGCGCTACCAAGCGGCGGATTCTGGTCCACCGAGCGGGTGGACGGAGGGGCGAAAGCATATGCCTGACCTTTTGAGAGAATATCTGCCGGTCGTCATCTTCTTGGCCGTTGCGCTGGGATTTTCACTGATCCTGTTGATTGCGCCCATCCTGATCGCGATCCGCAATCCCGACCCTGAGAAGCTGTCGGCCTATGAGTGCGGCTTCAACGCCTTCGACGATGCCCGCATGAAGTTCGACGTGCGCTTCTATCTGGTGTCGATTCTCTTCATCATCTTCGATCTCGAAGTGGCCTTCCTGTTTCCCTGGGCGGTCTCGCTCAAGGAAGTGGGCGTCTATGGCTTCTGGTCGATGATGATCTTCCTCGGCGTGCTGACCATCGGCTTCATCTATGAATGGCGCAAAGGAGCTCTCGAATGGGACTGATCGAACAGGCGACCCCCGAGCAGCGCGAATTCTTCACTGAAATCAATGCTGAACTGGCTGACAAGGGCTTCCTCGTCACGGCCTCCGACGATCTCATCAACTGGGCCCGCACGGGCTCGCTGATGTGGATGACCTTCGGGCTTGCCTGCTGCGCGGTCGAGATGATGCAGGCCTCGATGCCGCGCTACGACCTCGAGCGGTTCGGCTTCGCGCCGCGTGCCTCGCCCCGCCAGTCGGACGTGATGATCGTCGCCGGCACGCTCACCAACAAGATGGCGCCCGCGCTCCGCAAGGTCTATGACCAGATGCCGGATCCGCGTTACGTCATCTCGATGGGAAGCTGCGCCAATGGCGGCGGCTACTATCACTATTCTTACTCGGTCGTGCGTGGTTGCGACCGCATCGTGCCGGTGGACATCTACGTGCCGGGCTGCCCGCCGACCGCCGAAGCGCTCGTCTACGGCATCCTGCAACTGCAGAAGAAGATCCGCCGCACCGGGACGATCGAGCGCTGACATGGCTGAAACACTGAACGAACTGGGCGACTACATCGCGGGAAAGCTCGGAGCCTCTGTCACCGGCTTCAATGTCGCGTATGGCGAACTGACCTTGCTGGCCGAAACGGCCGACATCGTGGGCGTCCTGACCTTCCTGCGCGATGACGCCGAATGCGGCTTCTCCTGCTTCATCGATATTTGCGGCGTCGACTATCCCCAGCGCGAGAAGCGCTTCGATGTCGTTTACCACCTGCTGGCGCCCTACAAGAACCGCCGTATCCGTGTGAAGGTTCAGGCCGACGAGGACACGCAGGTGCCGAGCGCGATCGGCGTGTTCCCCAGCGCCAACTGGTATGAGCGCGAAACCTTCGATCTCTATGGCGTGCTGTTCTCCGGCCATCCGGATCTCCGCCGAATCCTCACCGACTATGGCTTTGCGGGCCATCCGCTCCGCAAGGACTTTCCGCTTACCGGCTATGTCGAGGTCCGCTACGACGACGAGTCGAAGCGCGTGGTCTACGAACCTGTGAAGCTGGTACAGGAGTTCCGTTCCTTCGATTACCTGAGCCCATGGGAAGGCACCGACTACGTGCTCCCCGGCGATGAAAAGGCGAAGCAGTGACCGACACGTCATCCGTCCGCAACTTCTCCATCAACTTCGGGCCGCAGCATCCGGCGGCCCACGGCGTGCTGCGCCTCGTCCTCGAACTTGACGGCGAAGTCTGCACTCGCGTCGACCCGCATATCGGCCTGCTTCATCGCGGCACCGAGAAGCTGATCGAGTACAAGACCTATCTGCAGGCCGTGCCTTACTTCGACCGCCTCGACTACGTGGCGCCGATGAACCAGGAACATGCCTGGGCTCTGGCCGTCGAGCGCCTGCTCGGCATCAGCGTGCCGAAGCGCGGCCAGCTGATCCGTGTGCTCTATTCCGAGATCGGCCGCATCCTCTCGCATCTTCTCAACGTCACCACGCAGGCGATGGACGTCGGCGCCCTGACGCCGCCGCTCTGGGGCTTCGAGGAGCGCGAGAAGCTGATGGTGTTCTATGAGCGGGCGTCGGGCTCGCGCATGCATGCGGCCTATGTGCGGCCGGGCGGTATTCATCAGGACATTCCGCAGAAGCTCGTCGACGATATCGGCATCTTCGTCGATCATCACGCCAAGGTGCTGGACGACATCGAAGGCCTTTTGACCGACAACCGCATCTTCAAGCAGCGCAACGTCGACATCGGTGTGGTGTCCTTGAAGGAATGTTTCGAGTGGGGCTTCTCGGGCGTCATGGTGCGTGGGAGCGGGGCCGCATGGGACCTGCGCAAGTCGCAGCCCTATGAATGCTACAACGAGATGGATTTCGACATCCCGATCGGCAAGAACGGCGACTGCTACGACCGCTACCTGGTGCGCGTGGAAGAGGTGCGGCAGAGTCTCAAGATCATCGCGCAATGCCTTGATAAGATGCCGGGCGGGCCGGTGATCTACCGCGAGCGCAAGATCGCGCCGCCGACCCGCGGCGAAATGAAGCGGTCGATGGAATCCCTGATCCATCATTTCAAGCTATATACCGAAGGCTTCCACGTGCCGGCGGGCGAGACCTACACCGCGGTGGAAGCGCCGAAAGGCGAGTTCGGCGTCTATCTCGTGGCCGACGGCAGCAACCGGCCGTACAAGTGCAAGATCCGCGCGCCGGGCTTCCCGCACCTGCAGGCCATGGACTACATGTGCAAGGGCCACATGCTCGCGGATTCGGTGGCGATACTCGGCTCTATGGACATC
>NZ_JBGSOZ010000186.1:0-10383 GCF_041738905.1 Aestuariivirga sp. | reverse complement strand
GGCGGCAACGCGGCGGATGCAGCGGTCGTGGCCTCCGCCGTTCTCTGCGTGGTCGAACCTGCCATGACCGGGATCGGCGGCGACTGCTTCGCGCTCGTTGGAACGCCCGAAGGCAAGGTGACGGGACTGAACGCAAGCGGGCGCTCCTCTTCCGGCGCCGATGCCGACTGGCTGAAGGCCTCGGGGCTGACCTCCATTGCCCCGCGCTCGATTCACGCGATCACGGTTCCAGGCGCCATCGACGGATGGGACCAGCTGCTGAAGACCCACGGCACGATGGACCTGTTCGAGGCACTCAAACCCGCCATCCGCATGGCGGAAAAAGGCGTGCCCGTCACCCCGCGCGTCGCCTTCGACTGGCCGGAGGATACGCCCGACCTCGCCGCCGACGAAGGCGGCCGCTTGCATTACCTGAAGGACGGCCGGACGCCCAGGCTGGGTGAGACGATGGCCTATCCGGCCTTGGCGCGCAGCCTGCGGTTGATCGCCGCCGACGGGCGCGACGCCTTCTACCAGGGCGAGATTGCGGACGACATCATCGCGACGGTGCGCGCCAAGGGCTCGCTCCTTACACGCGACGATCTCGCCTCGCACCGGAGCGACTGGGTGAAGCCGATCTCGACCAAATTCGCAGGCCACGAGATCCTCGAGATCCCGCCCTCAGGGCAAGGCCTCACGGCCCTTGTCGCCCTCAACATCCTGTCGCAGTTCGGCCTCAAGCGTCACGCACCGGATTCAGTGGAGCGCCACCACCTCGAAATCGAGGCAATGAAAATCGCCTGGGAACTGCGCAACCGCCACATTGCCGATCCGGACTTCGCCGAAGTGCCGGTCGACGAACTCCTGAGCGACAGGACGGCGGCCAAGCTCGCCGCCATGATCGACATGAACCGGGCCATCGACATCGACGCCGCGATGCGCCAGTCCGACACTATCTATCTTTCGGTGGTGGACGAGAAGCGCCTCGCTGTGTCCTTCATCAACTCGGTCTATTACGGCTTCGGCTCCTGCATCGTGACGCCGAAGACCGGGATCGCGCTGCAGAACCGCGGCGCCTGCTTCGTGACCGACCCCAGCCATCCGAACTGCATTCAGCCCTCGAAGCGCCCGCTCCATACCATCATCCCCTGCATGTCGAAGAAGGACGGCCAGATCGACATGAGCTTCGGCGTGATGGGCGGCGACTACCAGCCCATGGGCCACATGACGGTGACGGTGAACCGCTATGTCTATGGCATGGACCCGCAGGAGGCGATCGACTGGGCCCGTTACTTCCCCAAGGCTGGCAAGGTGCTGGCCGAAAGCACGGTGCCCGAAGCGGTGAAGGCCGGACTCGCTGCAAGGGGCCATGTGATGGAAACGCCCTCGGAACCGCTGGGCGGCGGCCAGGCCATCGCCATCGACCGCGAACTCGGCATGCTGGTCGGCGGCTCCGACCCCCGCAAGGATGGCTTCGCTCTGGGTTTCTAGCGGGGGCTTCACCGGGCCCGCCGTTAACAAATGATTTTTCGATCTCCGCTAGCATCGGGGCTGGAAACGTTTCGCGCGGGGCGGGTATGGCCGTACCGGCGATTTGATTTGAGTCCGGAGGCAGCTTGAGCGACCCGCAGAATGCGTCACTTTTCAACTTCGAGTCCAAGCTGGGCCACGAGGCCGTGCTCGAGTCCGTCCAACATGCCGTGACTGGCCTGTCTGCTCCAGACGATGGCGGCCTGCGCATGGCGGTGGAGGCATCGGGCCTCGCCACCTATCACTGGGTCGTTGAGACGGACGAGATCGTATGGTCGCCCAATGCCATGGACGTGCTGGGCGCGGATGTGCGCGGCTTCTCGACAGGGCGTGCATTCGCCACCTTCCTCGACCCCGACAATTTCACCAGCCGCTACGACACCGTGATGCGAAGCGCCCAGAGCGACGATGGCGCAGGTGTGCCCTTCCAGATCGAATACAAGTTCCGGCCGGAGGGCCGCATGGGAAGATCCAGCGTGTGGCTGGAGGACCAGGGGCGCTGGTTCGGCGGACAGGACGGGCGTCCGGTCGAGGTTTTCGGCACGGTGCGCCGCATCGACGACCGTCACATGCGTGACCAGCACCTGAGCTTCCTCGGCAATTGCGATCCATTGACCGGCATGATGAATCGCGGCCGCATGATGGAAGCCCTGGGGGGAGCCATGTCGGTTGCCGGCCGTGACGGGACCGAATGCGCCTTCGTCATCGCCGCCATCAACAATCTCTCGGTGGTCAACGACGCCTACGGATTCGAAGTGGCCGACGAGGTCATCATCAACATGGGCCGCAGGCTTCGGCACGTGGTCCGCACGGGCGATGCCATTGCGCGATATTCCGGCTCGAAATTCGGATTGATCCTCAACAATTGCACCGAGGACGACCTCGCCATCGCCGCTGAGCGCTTCCTCAGCGTGGCGCGCGAAAGCGTCATCGAGACCGAGCGGGGACCCGTCTGGGCGCTGCTCTCGATCGGCACGCTGATCCTTCCGAAACATGCGTCTGATCCGAACATGGCGGTGGCACGCGCCGAGGAGGCCTTGACCGAGGCCCGCAAGCTGCCGTCGGATGGTTATGTCGTCTACAAGCCGTCGCAGCAGCGGTCTTCCGAACGCACGCTCAATGCCCATTCCGCAACCGAAATCGTGCGCTGCCTGCGCGAGGAGCGCTTCCGGCTGGCCTTCCAGCCCGTGGTCGACGCAACCTCCGGTGTTCCGGCCTTCCACGAGGCCCTGCTCCGCATGACCGACCAGGCCGGCGAGATCGTCGCCGCTGGGCACCTCATTCCCATTGCCGAGAAGCTGGGCCTCGTGCGCCTGATCGACCGCGCCGTGGTGCAGATGACCGTGGCCGCTCTCAACAAATATCCGGATGCCAGGCTGTCCTTCAACATTTCGGGTACCACCGCGACCGACCCGCGCTGGTACCCCCAGATCATCGAGATTCTTGCCTCCAATCGAAACGTCACCGACCGGCTGATCGTCGAAATCACCGAGACTGTGGCATTGGGTGACCTGCGCGAGACGATCCGCTTCGTGGAACAGCTTCGCGAATTGGGCTGCGGTGTTGCCATCGACGACTTCGGCGCGGGCTACACGTCCTTCCGCAACCTGCGCGCCATGCCGGTCGACGTGCTCAAGCTCGATGGGACGTTCTGCAGCAATCTCTCGGAGAACGGCGATAATCAGTATTATGTCCGCTCGCTCATCGATCTGGCGCGCACCTTCGGAATCCGCACGGTCGCGGAATGGGTTGAGAACGAAGCGGATGCAGCTCTCCTCCGCGACTGGAAGGTCGACATGATGCAGGGCAACTACTTCGGCGACGCCCAGCTCGATCCGCCATGGGCGGAAAGTCTGGGCTCAGATGCCGAAGCCGAAAACTCCATCCCCTTCACCTTGTCGGAAGAAGATGGTTGGGTAGCCGAGGACACGGGCGAAGTGCCCGAGTTCACGGAGGCGGCCAGCATAGAGGAATCCGGCACCGTTCCTTTGGCTGCCGACGAGCAACCAGTTGCTGTTGAAGCCGCTTTCAGTTTCGATGCGGAACAGGCGGAAGACGTGAACGACGACCTCCCCATCGCCACTGAATCGCATTGGGCAACGGAACCTGCTGATACCGGGCCTCTCGTTGAGGAGCCCCTGCTCATTGCCGATGCTCTTGATGTTATGGAAGAGGTTGAGACCGTCGAAGAGGTTGAAGCCGTTGCTACCGCCGAAGTCATTGAAGCCGTCGATGCGATTGACGTGGAAGCGGAACTGGAACCTGCATCAGCCGGGATTGCCGCAGACGCTGAGGAAACCGTTGTCGCTTTCGAGGAAAGTCTGTCTGGGGAGCTCGCCAAGTTGCGCGCTGCCATTGCAGCACTCGACCAGGCTTTCAAGCGCCAGGAACCTCCGGCTGAACCGGAATTTGCGGAACCGAGCCTTGCTGACCTCATCAGCGATACTGCGCTGCAAAGGGCGAGCTGAACAAACTCATCGAAGCCCGGACAGGCTCACGCGCCTGTCCGTCTGGCATTCTACTTGTTGGCGAGCGTGTCGATTTTCTGCTGCATCGCGGCAAGCTGGTCCTTAAGCGCCTGAAGGTCATCGCGAGACGTTGGTGGCTCGCCGGTTGACCCCGGCGGCTTCGGCGCGGGCGCTCCCGGAACGGCGCCGCCCATGGCAGCTGCGAAGGGATTGAACACCTTCATCGCGTCGTTGAACATGGTCATGTTGCGGGCAGCGGTATCCTGCATCGCCTTGAAAGGGTCTGCCCCCCAAGATTCCATCATCTGAGCCGTCAGCTTCTGCTGTTCCTTGCCCAGGTTGTCGAGCGAGAACTCGAGGAAGCCCGGCACGAAGGCCTGCATCGAGTCGCCATAGAAGCGGATGAGCTGGCGGAGGAAGTTGATGGGCAGCAGGTTGGTGCCCTTGTTCTCTTCCTCGAAGATGATCTGGGTCAGCACCGACCGGGTGATGTCCTCGCCAGTCTTGGCATCGTAAACCAGGAAATCCGTTCCGCCCTTGACCATGGTCGACAGATCGTCGAGCGTCACATAGGTGCTGGTGGACGTGTTGTAGAGACGCCGATTGGCGTACTTCTTGATGACGACCGCGCTCTGGGGCGCTGCTTTCTCATCGCTCAACGAAACTACTCCTCCTGTACAACCTATCCGTTTGCCGGATTTTCTTGGCTTCCTGTCCTCAAAACTTGCGCCCCGCACTGCACAATTGCAAGCGCAAAAATTTTCGGCAGACCCTGCCCAAGACCTATGTCGCATTGCACAAATGATGGTAAGGAGATCATAAACACGCCAACAACCAACAAGGAGGCATTCATGGCCGGTTCTGGAAATGGGGTCGTCATCGTATCTGCGGCGCGTACCCCCGTGGGCTCTTTCAACGGCACGCTGTCAAGCGTTCCGGCATCTTACCTCGGCACCGTGGCGCTCAAGGCCGCCATGCAGCGTGCCGGGATCGAGGCCGCCGAGGTCGACGAGGTGATCCTGGGCCAGGTGCTTGCCGCCGGCCAGGGCCAGAACCCCGCCCGCCAGGCCTCCATCAATGCGGGCATTCCGAAGGAAAGCCCGGCCTGGGGCATGAACCAGCTTTGCGGCTCGGGGCTGCGCGCCGTGGCACTCGGCATGCAGCAGATCGCCAGCGGCGACGCGAAGATCGTGGCGGCCGGTGGCCAGGAAAGCATGAGCAAGGCGCCGCACGTCGCGCATCTCCGCGAGGGCGTGAAGATGGGCGACTGGTCGATGATCGACACCATGATCCGTGACGGCCTCTGGGACGCCTTCAACGGCTACCACATGGGCAATACCGCCGAAAACGTCGCCAACCAGTGGCAGATCACCCGCGACATGCAGGACGCCTTCGCGGTGGCCTCGCAGAACAAGGCGGAAGCCGCTCAGGCCGCAGGCAAGTTCAAGGACGAGATCGCACCCGTTACCATTTCCACCCGCAAGGGCGACGTGGTCGTCTCCGACGATGAATATATCAAGAAGGGCGTGACCCTCGACAGCGTGACGAAGCTTCGCCCCGCCTTCGCCAAGGATGGCTCGGTCACCGCCGCCAACGCCTCCGGCATCAATGACGGCGCCGCCGTGGTCATGCTGATGAGCGAGAAGGAAGCCGAAAAGCGCGGTCTCACGCCTCTGGCCCGCATCGCCTCCTGGGCCTCCGTCGGCGTCGACCCGGCGATCATGGGCTCAGGGCCAATCCCCGCCTCGCGCGCCGCGCTGAAGAAGGCCGGCTGGAAGGTCGAGGACCTCGATCTGGTCGAGGCCAATGAAGCATTTGCCGCGCAGGCCTGCGCCGTCAACAAGGACATGGGCTGGAACCCGGACATCGTGAACGTTAACGGCGGCGCCATTGCCATCGGCCACCCGATCGGTGCCTCAGGCGCCCGCGTGCTCAACACGCTGCTCTTCGAGATGGGCCGCCGGGGCTCGAAGAAGGGTCTTGCCACCCTCTGCATCGGCGGCGGCATGGGCATCGCCATGTGCGTCGAACGTTAATTAGAAAAAAGAAGGGACGGAAAGATGGGACGTGTTGCAGTCGTAACGGGCGGATCGCGCGGCATTGGCGCTGCGATCTCGAAAGCACTCAAGGCAGCGGGCTATACGGTTGCCGCAACTTATGCCGGCAATGACGAGGCCGCCGCGAGGTTCAAGGCGGAAACCGGCATTGCCGTCTACAAGTGGGATGTCTCCGACTTCGACGCCTGCGCCGCGGGCCTGAGCCAGGTCGAGGCCGATCTCGGCCCCGTCGAGGTGCTGGTGAACAATGCCGGCATCACCAAGGACGGCATGTTCCACAAGATGACGAAGGACCAGTGGTACCAGGTCATCAACACCAACCTGAACTCGCTGTTCAACATGACGCGCCCCGTGTGGGAAGGCATGCGCGCCCGCAAGTTCGGCCGCGTCATCTGCATCTCGTCGATCAACGGCCAGAAGGGCCAGATGGGCCAGGTGAACTACTCTTCCGCCAAGGCGGGAGACCTAGGGTTCGTGAAGGCGCTGGCCCAGGAAGGTGCTCGCGCCGGCATCACCGTCAACGCCATCTGCCCGGGCTACATCGCAACCGAAATGGTGCTGGCGATCGACCCCGCCGTGGTCGAGAAGAACATCCTGCCGCATATCCCGGTGGGCCGCCTCGGCCAGCCCGACGAAATCGCCCGCGCTGTGGTGTTCCTTGCCTCCGACGAGTCCGGCTTCATCACCGGCTCGACGCTCTCCGCCAATGGCGGCCAGTACATGATCTGATGGAGCGGGCGGC
This sequence comes from Aestuariivirga sp., assembly GCF_041738905.1. GTDB lineage: Bacteria > Pseudomonadota > Alphaproteobacteria > Rhizobiales > Aestuariivirgaceae > Aestuariivirga. Next base: position 3,607 of record NZ_JBGSOZ010000186.1, on the reverse strand, counting down.
GCGGGAGCGCATTTGACCATAGCCATACCGTCATGCCAGCGAAAGCTGGCTTCCCGCTCTTCATCTTTCTATGGTGCAGCCAAAGCTGGACCCCGGCCTTCGCCGGGGTGACGGAACCGGGGACGAATGCAACTCAAGGCCACCAACCTGACCTGCGAACGCGGCGGGCGGACCGTGTTCCGCGACGTGTCCCTCACGCTTGCAGCGGGCCAGCTGATGCAGCTCTCCGGACCCAACGGCTCGGGCAAGTCATCGCTTCTCCGGTTGATCGCGGGACTTAATGAATCGGAAGGCGGCGCACTGTCGCTGGAAGGCGGCCATGCCGACCTCGCCATCGGGCAGCAGGCACATTACATCGCCCACCAGGAAGCGGTGAAGACCGCGCTCACAGTCTTCGAGAACCTCGCCTTCTGGCGCGACTTCCTGGGCGGCGGCGACGTGGACGAGGCACTTGGCGCCTTCGATCTCGCAAGGCTGTCGTCCTACCCGGCGGGGCTGCTCTCGGCGGGCCAGAAGCGCAGGCTGGGGCTGGCCCGCCTCGTTCTCATCCCGCGCGTGCTCTGGCTGCTCGATGAACCGACCGTGGGTCTCGATGCCGCCTCGCTGGAACGGCTCGTTGGCGTGATGACGTCGCATCTTGAAAAGGGCGGCATGATCATCGCCGCCACCCATGTGCCGCTCGGCCGCGCGCCCGATGCACGCCTTGAACTGGGCAAGGCGGCATGAAGCTGATCCTTTCCTTGATCGCGCGCGACCTGGCGCTCAGCATCCGCCAGGGCGGCGGCGTCGGCACGGCCCTTGGCTTCTTTCTGACGGTGGTGGTGCTGCTTCCCATCGGCATCGGGCCGGACCAGCAATTGCTGGGCCGCATCGCGCCGGGCGCCCTGTGGATCTCGCTGCTGCTGTCGGTTCTCCTGTCGGCCGACCGCATATACCAGCAGGACTATGAAGACGGCTCCCTCGACATCATGACCATGGGGCCGGTTCCCTTCGAGATGGTGGCGCTGGCAAAATCCATCGCCCACTGGCTCTCGACGAGCCTACCGCTGGCGATTGCAGCGCCCATCCTCGGCTTTCTCGTCAATCTCGAACCCTCCGCGATCCTGCCCTTGTTCATGGCCATGGCGCTGGGCTCGATCGCGCTCTCGCTGCTGGCCTCGATCGGCGCCGCCGTGACGGTCGGCCTGAGGCGCGGCGGGCTGCTGGTCTCGGTGCTGGTATTGCCGCTTTACGTTCCGGTGCTGATCTTCGGGCTGTCGGCCTCGCAAGCCTCCACGTCCAGCCCCGATATTGCCACACCGTCGTTGTTGATCCTCGCGGCGATGGCGCTGGTCAGCCTCGTCGTTTCTCCCCTTGCCTCGGCTGCGGCACTGAGGTCCTATCTGAAGTGATCGAGCCCAATTAGACAGGCCCCATGCAATATCTTGCCAACCCCACACGCTTCCTGAGACTTGCCAATGCGGTGCTGCCCTATGTCTGGGCCATCACCCTCGGCCTCTTCGCCATCGGCCTCTATGGCGCGCTGGTCGCCTCGCCGCCTGACTACCAGCAGGGCGAGACCGTGCGCATCATGTTCGTCCATGTGCCGGCCGCCTGGATGGCGCTGATGGTCTATTCGGTGATGGCGCTCGCCAGTGCCATCGCCGTCATCTTCCGGCACCCGCTGGCGGATGTGGCGGCGAAGACCGCAGCACCCATCGGAGCGGTGTTCTGCTTCCTCTCGCTCGCGACCGGTTCGCTGTGGGGCAAGCCCATGTGGGGCGCCTGGTGGGTGTGGGATGCGCGGCTCACCTCCATGTTCGTGCTGATGCTTCTCTATATTGGCTACATGGCGATTTGGGCTGCGATCGACGAGCCGCATCGCGCGGCGATGATCGCCCGCATCGTGGCGCTGGTGGGCTTCATCAACGTCCCCATCGTGAAGTACTCGGTCGATTGGTGGAATTCGCTGCACCAGCCGGCCAGCGTGTTCCGCATGGACGGGCCCACCATCGACAAGTCGATGCTGTGGCCGCTCCTCGTCATGGGCCTCGCCTATACGTTCCTGTTCCTGGCGCTTCATCTCGTGTCGATCCGCGCCGAAATCGCCGCGCGCAAGATCCGCCAGATCCACATCGCCGAGATCGGAGAACGCTGATGGACTTCACCGCCAACCATATCGGCTTCGTCCTCGCCTCATACGGCATGTCCTTCGTGCTCATCGGTGGCTTGATCGTCAGCATCCTGATGAAGGACCGCAAGCTGAGGGCAGAGGCCGAGCGCCTCGACCAGCAACGCCGAAAGACACGGACATGACCGGCATAGACGGAAAACCCCAACGCTCGCGCCTGTGGATTGCCGCCATCCCCGTGGTGGCCTTCGGAGGACTTGCTGCCCTGTTCTGGAAGGGCCTGTCGGGCAAGCCAAACGAGATTCCCTCGGCGCTCATCGGGCAATCGGTGCCAGATGTAACGCTTCCCCCCGTCGGGGGACTGGGCGTGCCGGGCTTCGACACCGCAAGCCTGAAGCAGGGTGGCGTCACCCTCGTCAATGTCTGGGCCTCATGGTGCGGGCCCTGCCGCATCGAGCATCCCTTTCTCATGGAACTGGGCAAGCGCACCGACATCCGCCTCGTCGGGTTGAACTACAAGGACGAACCGGAGAATGCCCGCCGCTTCCTCGGAACATTGGGCCAGCCCTATGCCGCGGCCGTGGCCGACGAGGCGGGCCGCGCCGCTGTTGACTGGGGGGTCTATGGAGTTCCTGAGACTTTCGTCATCGACGGCCAGGGCATCATCCGCTTCAAGTTCATAGGACCGTTGTCGGAAGAAGGGGTGGCCAACGTGCTGAACCCCGAGATCGAAAAGGCCCGCGCTCCGCTGAAACCCGCCGGCGCATGACGCTTGCTCTCGAGTCTCGGAGCGACCTCACGCTCGAAGCCTTGAAGCGCGTGGCGTGGGGCGGCGAGCCCGTTGAACTGGGCGCTGAGGCGAAAGCGAAGATCGCACGCGCACGCGCCGACTTCCTGACGCTCATCGAGCGCGAGGACATCGTCATCTATGGCGTCAACACCGGCTATGGACATATGGCCAAGCGGCGGCTGACGCCTGATGAGCGGAAGGCACAGGCGAAAGCCCCCACCCATCACCGCGCCGCCTCGTGGGGCGATCCCGTGCCGGAGCGCGTGGCCCGCGCCATCGTGTTTGCGCGGCTTGCCAATTTCATCGATGGCCACGCCGCCACCTCACCCCATGTGGCTGAAGCCGTAGCTCGGCTGCTCGATGGCTCAGGCTTGCCGCCAGTGCCCGCGCGAGGGCAAGGCGGTGCTGGCGAGATCCTCTCGCTGTCGCATCTGTTCCTTCCACTCACGCAGTCGATCGATCTTGCCGAGAAGGACATGCTCTCGCTCGTCAACGGATCGCCCGCCGCCGCCGCGCTGGTGGCGGACTCGGCCCTTGCGGCAAGGGAGCGCCTCGAGGTCGTGGCGGATGTCTTCGCGCTCGCCGCCGAAGCCTTCAACGCGCCATTGGGCCATTTCGCGGAAGAACTCGAACGCCTCTGGAACAACCCCCATGACGCATGGGCGCTGAGGGCGCTGCGTACACGGATCGGCGGCGGCCATGGCGGC
>NZ_JBGSOZ010000184.1:0-41667 GCF_041738905.1 Aestuariivirga sp. | reverse complement strand
TGCGCGGTGGCATCGCCGTCGTCCCATCGCGCCGCGACGAGGCCGGGAAGGGCCGCGAATTCCTCCTCCGAAACGGCCTCGGTGCCGTGATAGGCACGGGCCAGGGCGCGGAGATTGACGAAAGTCTCGAGACAGCCAACCTGCCCGCAGTCGCAGGTGGTGCCCGATTGGGCGATCCGCATGTGGCCGAATTCGCCGGCCGTCCCCGTGCTGCCCGCCAGCAGCCTGCCGTTGACGATGACGGCACCTCCGCAGCCGGTGCCGATCTTCAGGAAAATGGCCGAGTCCGTGGCGCCCGCCGGTTCCATGTAGACGGCGGCGAAGGCCGCGGCATTGGCATTGTTCTCGACGAAGGCCGGAAGGTTGACCTGCGCCTTCAGCAGGTTCAGCAGGTTCACGTCCTTCCAGCCGAGAATGGGAAGGTTCACGACATGGCCATCGCTGGTGACGAGGCCGGGCACGGTCACGCCGAGGCTCCTGATCCGATTCCGAAAGCGGATGTCGTGCTCGAGCAGCGTCAGGTGATCGGCGATGGTCCTCACCGCCTCTTCAGGCGATATGGTCCTGGACACGCGGAACTCCGCTGCATTCACCGTGGCTGCGCAGAGGTCGATGAGCGCCATGCGGAGATGGCCGACGCCAATCTCGACACCGAGGAAATAGGCGCCGCCGGGGTTGATCGCCACGCCCACGCCCGGGCGCCCCGGTTCGCGCGGCTGGCCCTGGCGCGGCTCCTCGTTCACCTCGCGGACGAGGCCGCGTGCGGCGAGATTGGTGATGAGCCGCGTGATCGTCGCCGGGGTGAGCGACAAGCGCCGCGCGATATCGGCCCGCGTTGCCTGGCCACCCGTGCGCAGGAGCGAGAGAATCCGGAACTCGTTGACGTATCGCGCAAGCGTCTGGTCGGCCATGCTGCCTTTTCCGTTGGTCGGGCCGCAGTCTAGAGAAGGTTCATTGCTTTTGGAAAGAAATTGCCAGAGCGAACTTGCTCACTACACAAGGGTCGGCAACGCTTCCATATTGACGAGCGCATGTAGATCATCGGCACTGAGGGCATCATCCACAATCAGGAAACGTTGCCCCATCCCGGAGACGTCGATGCCAGCAGGCTGTACAGTCCGGGCACGGCCTACTGGACGATGTTCGATGGCGTGCACGGCGGCGCGCACCGGCAATGTGATCAGAATCGGATAGGAAACGGAATATGGGCGAGAAGAAACTGCGGGTTCTGGTGGTGGGCCTGGGAAACATGGGAATGAGCCATGCGCTCGCCTATACACGCATTCCCGGCTTTGAAGTGGTTGGCGTCTGCGAGCGCCGCATCGCCGAACGGAAACTGCCCGAGGCTCTTCAGGGGGCAAGCAAGTTCAACAATTTCGAGAAGGCGCTGGCCGGGCTGAAGCCCGATGTCGTCTCCATCAACACGCTCCCCGACACCCACGCGCAGTTCGCTATCGAGGCCATGGAAGCGGGAGCCCATGTGTTCGTCGAGAAGCCGCTGGCGGACAATGCGGAGAACGCCGTGAAAGTGGTCGAGACCGCGAAGCGCACCGGCAGGAAGCTGGTGATCGGCTATATCCTCAGGCATCACCCCTCGTGGATCAGGTTCATCGAGATCGCACAGCAATTGGGAACGCCCCTGGTGTTCCGCATGAACCTCAACCAGCAGTCCAACGGCCAGACCTGGGAATGGCACAAGCGCCTGCTCAATTCATTCCCGCCCATCGTCGATTGCGGCGTGCACTATGTCGACGTGATGTGCCAGATGACCAAGGGCAGGCCCATTAGGGTCCATGCCATCGGTGCGCGGCTTTCCGACGAGGTGAGCCAGCAGAACTACGGCATGTTGCAGGTGATATTCGACGATGGCTCGGTCGGCTGGTACGAGGCGGGCTGGGGCCCGATGATGAGCGAGACGGCCTTCTTCGTGAAGGACGTCATCGGCCCCAAGGGTTCGGTATCGATCGTCATGGCCGAGACGGCGGGTGATGTGAAATCCGACGACATCAACGCCCACACCAAGACCAGCCAGATCCTCTGGCACCATGCCGACATGAAGACGCCCGACACCCGCATCGACATGAGCGACGAGCCGAGCCACGACGATCTCTGCGAACGTGAGCAGCGCTACCTGCTGAAGGCGATCCGCGAGAACGTCGATCTCACCGATCACATGAACGACGGTGTGAAGAGCCTCAAGATCGTGCTCGCCGCCGACCGCTCGATCCACGAGGGACAGGTGGTCATGCTGGACTGAGAGCCAGCGGCGCGGCCCTTCTCGATGCGCTCGGCAAACGGGAAATGGAACCGGGCGATGTTGTCCTTCAACGCCCGCAGACTACCGAGATCAGCCGCCCGTCTGCACGTCCGCTTTTTCCGGGCCGGGTGGGTTCCCGGTTTCCGTGGGTTCCAGCCCATATGGTTTTACCAGCGCCCAGACATGCGCCGGCACCATGTTGCGCATCTTCCGTGGCATCTCGCGGCGGAGATGGACGATGGTCTCGACGGCCTTCATCTCGACGCGCGCGCGCGCGAATTCCAGCCCGCGTGGCCCGATCCGCGGCATCAGCCAGCCGACAATGGGGCGGAGCCATTCCGGCATCCGGCGCAGGGGCAGCCCGCCTGCCGCACGCTCCACATTGGCGAGAAAACCCTTCACAGCACCTTGCCGCTTTCCGGCACTCCCCGGGGCGGCAGTGCGGATTTCGGAGCCCAGCAGCTCGACCAGTTCTTCACCCCGCGCGTTGCGCACCAGCAGCCATTGCTCGCCCTGTCCGCCCATGTAGCCCACCGTGATATCCGCGAGCACGTTGGTGTAGTCGACGCAGGTGCGGCATGTGAGCGGGAAGAAATCGCGGGGCAGTTTCGAGATCGGCAATTGCAGGAAGGGAATTTCCTTTGTCCGCCCATCGGTGAAACGCAGTTCCACATGATAGTCGGCGCGGAATTCGAGATAGGTGATGGTATCAGGGTCTTCCGCCAAGAGAGCAAGAAACTGGTGGAAGCGCTCCGTCGTCGTGTTGTCGGAGCAGGGCGTTCCGATCACGTAGAGCCGTTCGAGGCCGAGTTCGTCCTCGATCGCTCGGAGCGCATAGACCTGGCAGGGAATGCCGATCACGGCGAGTCTCTTGTAACCCCTCCCTCGTGCAGGCTCCAGCAATCCCAGGAGGGGCGCATAGCCCATGCGCATGCCGCGGCAGAAGGCCATGCCCTCAGGCTTCGTGACGATCACCGGCACCGGGCGCCAGCGGTCTTCAGGGTCGGGCGCCATGGTCAGCACGGCGTCGACGGTACCGGTCTCCAGCAGCCTCTCAGCGATGCGGGTGGTGATCCCGGTCCATTGCGCGCCTTCGCGTGGTGCGGCGAGCGAGGCCCGCACCATTCGCTTGAATGGGCCGAAGTGGATTTCGTCGGCCCGGGCCGGATCGCGGCTTCGGCCATGCACCTTCGCTTCGAGAGCTGGATAGTCCGGCTTGATGAACTGGCAGGCCTGACCGCAGCGGCTGGGCTCGCTGGACCGCGACAACCCGCAATCGGTGCAAAGCGTGCGGAATGCTGCGGGCCCCATCTGCGGCGACCAGTTCGGATCGGACGCAGGCCCGCCGGCAGAAGTTTCAAGCATTCAATCCATCCGGCGAACCGAACCCACGACTCTTCACTGCGCTGACGCCTCTCGTACCGTTCCTGCAAAGGTCATCCCACAGAACGCTTCGCGTTCCAAGACGGCGCGTGGGGTGCCAGTCCTTTCACCCGCCTGCCTGTTTCTGTTTTTTAACCTCTCTCGCGGAGTTTGGCGGCCTCACAATGCGAGGACTAAGTCATGGGCAGGTTTCTGGTCACCGGCGGGGCGGGCTATATCGGCAGCCACACCTGCAAGATGCTGGCGAAATCGGGTCATGAGGTCGTCGTCTACGACAACCTGTCGCGCGGCCATCGTGACCTCGTGAAGTGGGGCCATCTGGTGCAAGGCGACATCCGCGATACGGTCACGCTGCGCGAGGCGATGCGCTGGTTCAGGCCGGATGCCGTCATTCATTTTGCCGCCTTCGCCTATGTGGGCGAGTCGGTGACGAACCCGCACATGTATTACGACAACAATGTCGGCGGCACGCTGTCGATCCTGAAGGCGATGACGGAAGCCAAGGCCGGCAACCTCATCGTTTCATCGACCTGCGCCACCTATGGCCAGCCCGATCGCATGCCGATCACCGAGGAGACGGCGCAGAACCCCATCAACCCCTATGGCCAGTCGAAGCTGATGATGGAGAAGATCTGCCGCGACTTCGATGCCGCCCACGGGTTGCGCTTCATGGCGTTCCGCTACTTCAATGCCTGCGGCTGCGATCCGGACGGCGAAACGGGCGAGCGGCATGACCCCGAGCCCCATCTCATTCCGCGCGCGCTGATGGCGGCGAACGGCGAGATCGACGCGCTCGACATTTTCGGTTCCGACTACCCGACGCCTGACGGCACCTGTGTCCGCGACTATATCCACGTCAACGATCTCGCCAGCGCCCATATTGCGGGCGCGCTCTATCTCATGGATGGCGGCAAGTCTGATGCGGTGAACCTCGGCACCGGCCGCGGCACCAGCGTGAAGGACATCCTCGACGCCGCCGCGCGCGTCACCGGAAAGGCCGTGCCGCACCGCATGTCGCCGCGCCGCGAGGGCGATCCGGCGGAACTCGTGGCGGCCGTCGGCAAGGCGCGCTCGGTATTGAACTGGCAGGCCGGCAACAGTGGCATAGACCAGGTTCTCGCTTCCGCCTGGAACTGGCATGTGAAGGACCGCAAGGCCAAGTCCCTGTCCTGAAAATCATCGCTGCCATTTGATGAGGCAACACGGCCTGCCATGATAAATGCGCACGGCCATGCTGCGTGCTATGATGCATTCTGAGGCAGTGTCCATTCTGGACAAGCTCTGGAAAGCAAACTACGTTGCCGCCCGGACAGGGCTGATCAATACAACAAGAGAGTCCGTCCGCAGGGCCGCCAGCATTGCTCGTGCGCACTGCAACAGAGATTTTCATGGGAGGACCACCAATGTACAAGATGACCAGAAGAACCGTTGTTGCCAGCGTCGTCGCGCTGTCGCTGATGTCGGGCAGCGCGCTTGCTGCCGACAAGATCCTTGCCTCGGTGCCGGGCCTCAGCTTCCCCTTCTTCGTTCACATGATGAACGCCTTCAAGGCGGAGATCGTGAAGCAGGGCTACGAGGCGATCGAGAGCGACGGACAGGTTTCCTCGCCCAAGCAGACCGCCGACGTCGAAGCCGCCATCACGCAGGGCGTGAAGGGCATCGTCATCAGCCCGAACGAAGTCGACGCCATGGCGCCGGCGCTGCAGCAGGCTGTCGAGGCCGGTATTCCGGTCGTCACGGTCGACCGCCGCGTTCCCTCGGTTGAAGGCATCCTCGCCCATGTCGGCGCGGACAATGTGAAGGGCGGCGAAGCCCAGGGCAACCTCATCATGTCGATGTTCCCCGATGGCGCCACCATCATCAACCTGCAGGGCCAGTCGGGCGCCTCGCCCGCCATCGACCGCAACAAGGGCCTGCACAACGTGCTGGACGGCAACGACAAGTACAAGATCGTTTTCGAGCAGACCGCAGGCTTCGCCCGCGACAAGGGCCTGTCGGTGACGGAAGCAGCTCTCTCAGGCCTCGCTGAAGCACCGAAGGTGATCGTCGCCGCCAACGACGACATGGCGCTGGGCGCCATGGAAGCCGTCAAGGCCCGTGGTCTCTCCGGCATCGCCATCATCGGCTTCGACGCCCTGCCAGAAGCCCTGGCCCAGGTGCGCGATGGCGGCCTCACCGCCACGATCGAGCAGTTCCCCGGCCAGCAGAGCGCCCTTGGCGTGCAGACGCTCGTCGCCTTCCTGAAGGACGGCACGAAGCCCGCCGAAAAGGTACTCCTGCTGACGCCGGTCGCTGTCACCAAGGATAACCTGAACATCGCCGAACGCCTCGGCGAAGTGAAGTAAGCAGCAAGGCAATCGCCTTCCGGCCGGTGGCAGCACCGGCCGGAAGGCATTTCCACCATGGCCTCATCACCAGCGACACCGGCGCTTCTGTGCATGACGGGGATTTCAAAATCCTTTCCCGGCGTGCGCGCCCTCGATTCCGTTGACTTCGAAGTGGGCGAGGCTGAGATCCATGCCTTTCTCGGTGAGAACGGTGCCGGAAAGTCCACGTTGTTGAAAATCCTTTCGGGTGCACAGTCGCCCGATACCGGAACCATTTCCTTCGGCGGCGCCACGATGAGTTTCGCGAGCCCGCAAGCCGCACAGGCCGCCGGAATCGTCACCATCTATCAGGAATTCACCCTCGCTCCGGACATGACGGTGGCGGAGAACGTCTTCATCGGCCGCGAGCCCGGCTCGCGCTTCTTCATCAGCCGCAAGCAGCTCGAAGACCAGACGCAGGTGCTCTGCAAGAGGATCGGCCTCGACCGCAGCCCGCGCGCATTGGTACGCGATCTTTCAGTGGCCGAGCAGCAGATGGTGGAAATCGCCCGTGCGCTGTCCATGAAGTCCCGCCTCATCGTGATGGACGAACCGACCAGCGCCCTGAGCCGCACCGAGGTCGAAAACCTGTTCACGATGATCCGCGGCCTGAAGCGCGAGGGCATCTCCACGATTTTCGTGACCCACAGGCTCGAAGAAGTCTTCGAAATCTGCGACAGTTACACCGTGCTGCGCGATGGCCGGCATGTGGGACGCGGCAAGGTGGCTGATACCTCGATGGAAGGAATCATCCGCCTGATGGTCGGCCGCGAGCTCAGCCTTCTGGCGCCACGCGAAACCTCCTTCGCCACCTCCGAGGTGGCACTCGCCGTCGAGAACATCTCGCGCATGCGCAAGGCGACGGATGCCAGCGCCATCGAGCTTCATGGCGTGTCCTTCCATGTGAACAAGGGCGAGATCCTCGGGATCGCAGGCCTTGTGGGCGCGGGCCGCACCGAAACGGCACGCGTCATATTTGGCGCCGACCAGTCGGATTCAGGAACCGTATCGATCGATGGCAAGGCCGTTTCGATCGCCTCGCCGCACGACGCAATCCAGAACGGCATCGGCCTGGTGCCGGAAGACCGCAAGCAGCAGGCATTGTTTCTGGCGCTCGCCATTCGCACCAATCTTTCGATTGCCGCGCATGACCGCATTTCCACCGCCGGGTTCTTCATCAGTGGCGCGAAAGAGGACGCGCTGGTCGAGGAATACCGCAAGCTCCTCAACATCCGCATGGCTTCGCCCGACCAGCTCGTCGGCAACCTTTCGGGCGGCAACCAGCAGAAGGTGGTTCTCGCGCGCTGGCTGGCGCTTCGCCCCAAGGTGCTGATCGTCGACGAGCCGACGCGCGGCATCGACGTCGGCGCCAAGGTCGAGGTTCACAACCTGCTCTTCCAGATGGCTGAGGCGGGAATTGCGATCATGTTGATCTCGTCCGAATTGCCGGAAGTGCTGGCGCTCGCGGACCGCATCGTGACGATGCGCGAGGGCCGCGTGACCGGTGAAGTGATGCGGCGCGATGCGACGCAGGAAAAACTCATGACGCTGATGACCATCGGGTCGCAGCGCGCAGCCTGAACAGGGAAGCCGATGACAAACGCCGCCGCGCGACAGACGGACAACAGTTTCGATGCCTTCTCCTTCCTGGCGAAGTTCGCCCCGCTGATCTTCCTGCTGCTGCTGATGGCTGTCTTCGCCATCCTGGAGCCGCGCTTCCTGTCGTCCGTCAATCTCTTCAACGTGATGCGGCAGGTCTCGATCACCGGCCTCCTCGCCATCGGCATGACCTTCGTGATCCTCACGGCCGGCATCGATCTTTCGGTGGGCTCGCTCCTCGCCTTTGCGGGACTGGTGGCCGCGGCCGTTGCCAAGGGCGGCCTGCAGGATCGCTTCACCGTGGGTGACGACGCCATCGGCTTCGGCTGGCCGCTGGCGGCGCTCGCGGCCATCGTGGTGGGGCTGATCGGCGGGCTGTTGCAGGGTGTTGCCATCACAAGGCTCAAGGTGCCGGCCTTCGTGGTCACACTCGGCGGCATGTCGGTGTTCCGGGGTGCTGCCTTGCTGTTCGCGGCGGGCGGCCCCATCTCCGGCTTCCAGCCGGACTTTGCGTGGTGGGGGCAGGGCCGCATCTACTCGGTGCCGGTTCCGGTCATCATCTTTCTCGTGGCGGCCTTGATCGCTCATATCGTCCTCAGCTACACTCGCTATGGCCGCAGGGTCTATGCGGTGGGCGGCAATCCGGAAGCCGCGCGCCTCGCTGGCCTCAATGTCAGCGGCATCATCTGCAGCGTCTATATCATCATGGGCTTCTTCGCGGGACTCGGCGCCTTCGTGCTCTCGGCCCGGCTCAATTCAGCGGAGGCGGTCGCCGGCACCGGTTATGAGCTCACCGTGATCGCATCCGTCGTCATCGGCGGAACGAGCCTCTTCGGCGGTTCGGGTTCGATCTTCGGAACCGTGATCGGCACCATCCTGATCGGCGTGCTGCTCAACGGCCTCGTTCTGATGAACGTCAACTCCTACATCCAGCAGATCATCATCGGCGTCATCATCGTGCTGGCGGTTGCCTTCGACACCTTCGCCAAGTCGCGCCGCCGCAAGGCGTGAGGATCACTTCAGGCAGGCTTCCGCCCAGGCCCGAACGTCGGCGGTCACGGGAAGCGCCTCGCTGCGCCCCTTGACGGAGAGTGTGAATTTCTTCGCCTTGGCAAGGCTCTTGAACACGGCATCGGGGTCGGGTCCATAGGCGGATGCATCCCAGCTTCCGTTCATCTCGGTGTAGCCGAAATTTGTGATTGGCAATTTGTATGTCTGCCCGGAAGCAGCGAGCATCAACTCGCTCTGTTCCTGCGCAATGGACTTCGCGGCTTCCTCGGCGGGAATATCCATCAGTTCCACCTCGAGGCGGGGTGACCCGCCACAGGTGATGCTGGCGAGCAGGCACTCGTCACCGCATGCCCCGGCGAAATGAACGCTGCGCGTCACCATGCCGTCCTTGCTGTCCTCGCTGGACATCGTGGTGATCGCCTCTTCGGCCGCGAGCGGTGCGAGAGCCAAAGGGGATGCCAGCAGCACACCGGCCAGCTTGATTGCCCGAAAGTTCATTGGTCTTGCTCCTCGGTTTGAAGCGCCAGCATCACCGCTGTCGCATCGTCGGCAGGCTTGAATCGAAGGAAGCGCTGGCAGTCGTGGTCGGTTGCCTCGATGGCGCGAAGCTTTTCAAGCACCTTGCCCACGCTGGCGGCACTGGCGTCGAGAAGGCTTGCGTCATCGCACATCTCATAGTGGTCGACGGCGCGGTAGTAGCCATCGGTGCACAGCAGGATTTCCGCAGGATGTCCGAGGTCGATATACTCCGGCATGGCGAGTGACGCCTCGCTGCATTCGAGGATGCTGTAGCCATCGGGCTGGTTGCGCTTGGCGCGTCCCGCCTGCAACTGCGGGCGGAATTCGGCGAGCAGGGCTTTGATGTCGAGGACGCCCGCATCGCGGCGCTTGCGAGCCTCGCGTGACAGCCAGTTGTCGAAGGCATTGTTGGGCGATGCCACGAAGATGCGATGGCTGCGGTCACTGTCTCGTGCCAGCAGGCAGGAATCGCCGAGCCGCAAGGCCTTCCATCCATCGCCATAGCGCTTCGCGAGAATGAGACACGCGGCGGGCGGATCATAGTTCGGAGGCAAATCCAACCCGGCGCTGGCAGCCTTCCAATCGGTAACGACTGCTTCCACCAGCCGCGACAGCAGATCGGGCAGCGCAATGTCCTGGCCTGCGAGTTCCAGCAGATGTTTGTGCGCGCGGGTGACAAGCCATTGTGCATCGGTCGCCGCGGGCAGATAGTTCCGCGCATTGATGCCCGTGACACCATCGAAGATCCATGCCGAGGATATCTCTGTCGCTCCCACAACGCCAAAACCGTCCTCGTTGACGGCACCGCTGCCCTGCGTGACTGAACCGAGCAACCTCATGGCCTCGCCACTCTTCTTCATTGGCCATCGATCCATGTTGCCAGCACGCGAAGGTCCTCGCTCAAAAGCACGAGGCTTGCAAGGTAACCGGGGGCCACGCGGCCCAGTTCGTGATTTCGCCGCAGGAATCCCGCCGGGTTGAGTGATGCCGTGCGCAAGGCATGGGCGAGGTCGAGTTTCAATGTGTGCACGCAATAGCGGACCGCCGCATCCATCGTCAGGTTGGACCCCGCGAGCGTTCCATCCGATAGCGAGAGCCGTCCGTCCTCAAGCACCACCTCGCGGCTCTGCAGGTCGAAACGCTCAGGCCCGCCGGCTGCCGTCGGCATGGCATCGGTGATGAGCATCATGCGCGAAGGATCCTTTGCTGCGAAAGCAACTTTCAGCGCAGCGTCGTGCACATGATGGCCATCCGCGATGATGCCGACGTAACTCGTGGAATCCGCCATCGCCGCACCCGCCATGCCGGGCTCGCGGCCGTTCATCTGGCTCATCGCGTTGAAGAGATGGGTGAAGGCCCGTGCCCCGGCATCGAGTGCCGCCTCCGCCTCCGCATAGGTCGCGTCGGAGTGACCGAGGCTGACGAGTACGCCCTTGTCCGCCAGCGCCTTGACGAGTTCAGGCGCCACGCGGTTGGGAGCCAGCGTCAGCATCACGGCACCGCAGTCGAGGGCTGCAATCTGCTTCACGTCGTCCGCTGTCATTTCACGAATGAAGCGCTGGGCATGGGCACCCTTGCGGGCGACATCGAGAAACGGTCCCTCGATGTGGATGCCGAGCACGCCGGGCGTTCCTTGCGTCAGCGCCGCACGCACGGCTTCGGCGGACTTCGTCAATACGCTCGGCGCGTCGGTGATCACCGTCGGAAGCAGTCCAACGGTACCGAACTTGCGATGCGATGATGCGATGGTGCGAACCGTCTCCACCGACGGATTGTCATTGAGCAAGGCCCCGCCGCCGCCGTTGACCTGCACGTCGATAAAGCCCGGTGCAAGAATCCCACCTTTGAGATCCCGCACTTCAACGGCCGCAATGTCCTTTCGGGGTATGACTGCCGCGATCCGCGATCCGTCGATCACCACGGCATGGTTGTCCAGAAACGTCTCGCCCGTGAAGATGCGGGCGCCTGTCAGCGCGAACGTCATCACATCGTCTCCGTGACTTTCTTGAGAAGACGTGGCCGGTCAGGGTCGCGGCCCAATTCCACCGCCACCTTCTCGATTGCCAGATATGTGGTCAGGATCATCGAAATGGGATCGAGCAGTGCATGGCCCGAGCCTGCGAAGGGCAGACCGCCCGCGCCCACCACCTGAACTTCCGCACCCGCATGGCGCATCTTCGCCACCGCCTCGAGTGTGATCTCGCGGGCGGCGTCATCAGGCGAATAGGCCAGCACGGGAAACCCCGTCTCCATCAGTTCCCACGGACCATGCATCACTTCCGCAATGGAATAGGCTTCGGCGTGAATGGCACAGGTTTCCTTCAGTTTCAGTGCGGCTTCCTGCGCGATGGGGAAGGATGGCCCGCGCCCCAGCACATAGAGCGAACCGGCATCTTTCGCGAAGGCCGTAAAACCGGGCCATGTGATTTTTGCCGCTTCCGCCAGGGTCTCCGGCAGCCGCGATACGGCTCCGAGCAATGCCGCGTCGTTCAGCCAATACGCCACGATGGCGACACCTGCCACGCAGGAGACGATGAAAGACTTGGTCGCCGCCACGCTTTTCTCCTCGCCGGCATGAAGAGCGAGGCAAATGTCGGCATTGCGGGCCGCAGGCGAGTCCGCGACATTGACCATGGCGACCGTGAGCGCGCCAGCAGTCCTGGCCGCATCCTGCAAGGCCACGATGTCCGGACTTTTGCCCGATTGCGATATGGTGATGGCCAGCGCGCCGCGCGCCTTCAGCGAACCGCCATAGACAGATACCACTGAGGCCCCCACGGAAGCGCAAGGAACGCCCAGCAGGATTTCCGTCAGGTACTTGAAGAAGCCCGCCGCATTGTCGGAGCTGCCGCGTGCCGAGGTGAGGATGACGGGCGGCTCAGTGTTGCGCAGCCGCGCGCCCAGTTCGGCAAGTGCTGCTGCATTGCGGTCGAGAAACCGCGCGGCGGCCTCAGGCGCCTCGCGGGCTTCGTCTGCCATGTGACTCATGTGCTTACCTCCGGCGCCAGCGTCAGCTCCGCCACGAAATCATAGGAATCGCCGCGATAGTGCGAGCGCGTGTATTCGACTGTGCGTCCGTCTCCCAGAAACGAAATGCGTTCGATGAACAGGGCGGGGCTCCCCTCCTTGAGGTCGAGCAGCTTCGCTTCTTTCGATGACAGGGCCGTGGCATGGAGCCTTTGGAGCGCACGCACCGGCCTCACGCCGCGATCGCCTAATGCATCATAGAGCGATCCCGAGACTGACGCTGGATCTGGCAGGTAGCGGTGCGGAATGACAGCAAGCTCGATCGCCAGCGGAACGCCAGCCGCGCGGCGCAAGCGGTGAAAGCGCGAGACATGCTCATTAGGCGAGATCGAAAGCTTCATCGCCTCTTCAGGAGTCGGAAGGCCGCTCGACCTGTCGAGCCAGTCGGCGTCGGTCTTGAGGCCCCTGAGCTGCATGTCCTCGCTGAAGCTGGTGAGGCGCGACAAGGGTTGCTCGATGCGCTTGACCTGCCCGTTGACATAAGTGCCCGAGCCCCGCCGCTGCACCAGCACGCCTTCCGTCACCAGGTCGGAAAAGGCCTTGCGCACGGTCACGCGTGATACCTTCAGCATGTCCGCCACGTCGCGCTCGCTGGGGATCGAATCGCCCTGTTTCAATTCTCCCGCCGTCACGGCGTCCTGTACCATTCGCTTGATGCGCGAATAGAGCGGTGCTGGATCATCCGACGGGAAGCGTTCCGGTTGAAAGATGCGCGAGGCGAGACTCATGCCCAACGCTCCGGCAGCCCCATTGCACGCCTCGCCATCATGATGGCGCCATCCATGGCATCGTAGCGCGGTTCCGCCAATGCGCGTTTCACGTCGGCATCGAGATAGGGCGGGTAGACTTTCGACAGGCCCCCAAGGAGGCAGACCGATCTGGCGCCGCGCGCAAGCAGGGCACGGCCCAGATTCGATATGGCCGCTGCGCCCTCGATCACGATCATCATGCCCTGCACGTCGCCCTGAGACGCGCATTCGAACACGATGGGCGCGAACTCTGCATAGTCCTTCGGCGCTGCTTGTTCAGACCAGCGCGAGAGATCGAAGCGTGTGCGCCCCGTCCGGGCGAGAATGTTATCGATAAGGCGTGTGGGCTGCAGCAATCCATCTATGGCGAGCGCCGCGCGGCGGACCGCGTGATGGCCGACCCAAGCACCTGAGCCGTGATCGCCCAATTGGAAGCCCCAGCCGCCTACCATGTAGCGTTCGCCCCCGACGAGAGCAAAGCCAATGGAACCGGTTCCGGCGATGACGATGCCGCCGTCAGCGCCTGCGAAGGCGCCCATGCAGGCCGCATAGGCATCATTGTCGGCGGTGACGCTGGCAAAGGGGAGCCGGGCGGCTTCGATCTTCTCGGCTCCAACCGATGTCACGATGCCCGCCAGTCCCATGCCAGCATGAAGCGCCCGCATGTCGAGTCCCGCCTGCCTGGCGGCTTCCGCGGCTGTTGCCACGATGGTGGCAATCGCGCCGTCGAAGTCCTGATAGATGTTGGACGCGCCGCCCACAGCCTCGCCGAGAACCTGGCCTCCGCTGCTCCGGATTCGCGCGCGGCACTTGCTGCCGCCCCCGTCTACGCCGAGGAAATGGACTTGTTTGCCGTTCATATACTCACAATACCAAAACAATACCAAATAGGAAGGGCTTTCTTCAGCTTTTTGCAACCACCAGGAAAAACTATGTATCTGTAGGACAATCAGCCCGAACATTGCCCCTCAAGAATTTTCTCTGGACAAGTGGTAGTAGGTTGGTATTGATTTGGCATGGGATCTGAACATGTCCAAACCGAAGCTGCGGGTGCCTTTGAAGGACTGGACACCTGGGATGATGCACGCATCCTCGATGCGCTCATCACCGGACAGGAGCGTGCGATTGCAGCTGTCCGGGCTGTCTTGCCCCGCATTGCCGAGGCTGCTGCCGTTGTGGCGGAACGCATCGCCAATGGCGGCTGTCTCATTTATGCAGGCGCGGGCACCTCGATCCGGATTGCGGTGCAGGATGGTTCCGAATTGCCCGCAACCTTCGGCATGCCGGAAGACAAGATCGCTTATCTCATCGCCGGTGGCCGCAACGCCATGTTCGACACGCTCGCGGAAGCCGAGGATGATGCGGTGGATGGGGCTGCTCAGGCTGAAATCTTCCAGCCGGGCGACGTGATGGTGGCGGTTGCCGCCTCGGGTTCCACCCCCTTCACGATTGCAGCGGCAAGGCGCGCGCGGGAGAAGGGAGCCTTCGTGATTGCTGTCGTCAACAATCCGGGCTCGGCGCTCGCCGCCATTTCTGACATCGAAATCCTGCTCGCGTCGGGCGCCGAAGTGATCGCGGGCTCGACCCGCATGGGCGCTGGCACCGCGCAGAAGGCAGCGCTCAATCTCCTCTCGACCCTCACCCACATCAGGCTCGGCGCCGTTCACGATGGGCTGATGGTCAATGTGCAGACGGGCAATGCCAAGCTGAAGCGGCGCGCCGCCGCGATTGTGGCGAAGATCGCGAATGTCGACGAGGCGCGGGCCATGGACGCCCTCAATGCCGCAGGCGGCCATGTGAAGCCCGCCGTTCTCATTTGCGCGGGCGCGGAAAACCATGATGCAGCGCAGCGATTGCTGAGGGACGCGAAGGGAAATTTGCGTCTGGCCTTGGCGCGCCTTGCTGCGCCATAGTGCCACCAATCAGAAAAACCAACGGGAGGAGTGAAGACCCCATGCTGAAGACCGGACTGAAGACCTTGTTGCTCGCCGCCGTGGCGACGGTTGCTCTCACGGGAGCAGCCTCCGCAGGCAAGATCACCATCGAGAGCTGGCGCAACGACGATGCCACCATCTGGAAGGAAAAGATCATTCCCGCCTTCCAGGCCAAACATCCGGACATCACCGTCGAGTTCAATCCGACGGCGCCGAAGGAGTACAACGCCGCGCTGAACGCCCGTCTCGAAGGCGGCACCGCCGGCGACATCATCACCTGCCGCCCCTTCGACGCCTCGCTCGAACTGTTCAACAAGGGCCACCTCGCCCCGCTGAACGATCTCGCCTCCATGGCGAATTTCTCTGACGTCGCGAAGAGCGCCTGGACGACGGATGATGGCAAGACCACCTTCTGCGTGCCGATGGCCTCGGTGATTCATGGCTTCATCTACAACAAGGACATCTTCACCGAACTGGGCCTCACCGAACCCAAGACCGAGGAAGAATTTTTTGCGGTGCTGGAGAAGATCAAGTCCAACGGCACGTACGTTCCGTTGGTGATTGGCACCAATGACCAGTGGGAAGCCGCCACCATGGGCTTCCAGAACATTGGACCCAATTACTGGAAGGGCGAGGAAGGCCGCAAGGCGCTGATCGACGGCTCCGGCAAGCTCACCGACAAGGCGTATGTCGACACGCTGGCAACGCTCGCCAAGTGGGCGCCCTATCTCGGCGACGGCTACAAGGCGCAGACCTATCCCGACAGCCAGAACCTCTTTGGCCTGGGCAAGGGTGCCATCTATGCGGCGGGCTCGTGGGACATCTCGACGTTCCGCGGCCAGAACGTCAACATGGGCGCCTTCAAGCCGCCTGTGCCAGCAGGCTCCACCGACTGCTATATCTCGGACCATACCGACATCGGCATCGGCATGAATGCCAAGTCGGCCAATGCGGCGGATGCGAAGGTGTTCCTCGACTGGATCGGATCCGAGGAATTCGCCAACATACTTGGCAACGAGCTTCCGGGCTTCTTCCCGCTCTCGAACGCCAAGGTGAGCCTCAAGGACGATGTGGCGCAGGCCTTCGTGAACTGGCGCGGCGAGTGCAAGTCGACGATCCGCAACTCCTACCAGATCCTGTCGCGTGGCACGCCAAATCTCGAAAACGAGATGTGGAACGTCTCCGCGCAGGTCATCAATGGCACCCTCACGCCGGACGCCGCCGCGGCCCAGCTCGAGGATGGCCTCAAGAAGTGGTATGCGCCGCACCAGAAGTAACTTGCTTCTAGAATGACGCCTCTCCCGTGCATCACGCGGGAGAGGCACCTTCCACGGCGGCAGCATGTCAACACAGCAGCAAAGCGGACTTGTCGGCATGTCGCGGGGGACTTACCTGCGGCTGCTGGCCGTTTTCCTTGCTCCCGCCCTCATCATCTACTCTACCTTCTCGATCTATCCGCTGATCTCCACCATCATCAATTCGCTTTACCTGCGGCTGCCGGACGGCAGTTTTCTGTTCAACGGGCTCGGCAACTTCGCGACGCTGCTTTTCGACGAGACATGGTCCGGCCCGTTCTGGAACGCGCTCCGTAACAACTTTTATTTCTTCGTCATTCACATGGTGGTGCAGAACCCGATCGGCCTCGTGCTTGCCGCTCTCCTCAGCCTGCCTCGCCTGAAGCTCCGCGCCACCTATCGCACCCTGATCTTCATGCCGACGATGCTTTCGGTCGTCGTCATCGGCTTCAGCTGGCAGCTGATCCTCTCTCCGCTCTGGGGCATCGCAAAGATGTTCCTGCAGTTCATTGGCTTGGGGTTCCTCTTCGGGCCCTGGCTCGGTGAGGAATCGACAGCGCTGCTGACCATATCGCTGATCAGCGTCTGGCAGTTCGTTGGCATTCCGATGATCCTGATCTACACAGCGCTGCTTGCCATCCCCGAAGAACTGATCGACGCCGCGACCGTCGATGGCCTCAACCAGTTCCAGGCTTTCGTGTGGGTGAAGCTGCCGTTGATCTGGCCCACCATCGGGCTTGTCTCGGTCCTGACCTTCGTCAACAACTTCAACGCGTTTGATTTGATCTACGCCATGAAGGGCGCGCTTGCCGGGCCCAATTTCTCGGCCGACATCATGGGCACGCTGTTCTATCGCACCTTTTTCGGCAACCAGCTCCAGCTGGGCGATCCGTCGATGGGCTCCACCATCGCTACCATGATGTTCGTCGTCATCCTCATCGGTGTGATGCTCTATCTCTTCCTCATCCAGCGCCGCATGCAGAGGTACAGCTTCTGATGCGCAAGCCGGCTTCCGCCATCGCGGTCCATACGATCCTTGGTCTCTATACGCTGCTTGCACTGTTCCCGATCGTGCTGGTGATCATGAACTCCTTCAAGGCCAAGCGTGCGATCTTCAACACACCGCTGCAGCCCCCGATGCCATGGAATTTCGACCCCATCGGCTACACGAAGGTTTTCGGTGACGGGGCTGTTGGCCTCTATTACATGAACTCGATCATCGTGACGGTCGGGACCATTGTGCTCACGCTGCTATTCGGCGCCATGGCCGCATGGGCACTTACCGAATACAAGTTCCGCTGGAACACGGTGCTGGCACTCTATCTCTCGATCGGCATCATGGTGCCGATCAGGCTGGGCTCCGTGTCGATCATCCAGATCGTGGCGGACCTCAATCTCATCAACACCTTGACCGCTCTCGTCCTCGTCTACACGGCGCAGAACCTGCCGCTTGCCATCTTCATCCTGTCGGAATTCATCGCACAGATTCCGAAGGACTTGCGCGAGGCAGGGCGCTGCGACGGGCTGACCGAGTATCACATCTTCTTCTATATCGTCCTGCCGCTGCTGCGCCCGGCCATGGCGACCGTCGCCGTCTTCACTATGATCCCGGTGTGGAACGACCTGTGGTTCCCGCTGCTTCTCGCGCCCACCGGGGGCAAGCAGACGATCACGCTCGGTGTCCAGCAGTTCCTCGGGCAATACATCACCGACTGGAACGCGGTGCTGGCGGCACTCTCCACCGCCATCGTGCCCGTCCTCGTCCTCTATGTCATCTTTTCCCGCCAGCTGATCCGGGGCCTCACCTCGGGCGCGGTGAAGTGAGAACGCCATGGCCGAAGTCCGAATCCAGAAGCTGAAGAAGTCCTTTGGTCCCGTCGAGGTGCTGAAGGATATCGATCTCGTGGTCGAGGACGGATCATTCGTGGTCCTCGTTGGCCCATCAGGATGTGGCAAGTCCACGCTGCTGCGCTCGATCGCCGGGCTTGAGCCTGTTTCTTCCGGCACCATGACCATCGGCGGCCGGCAGGTGAACGACCTGCCGCCAGCCAAGCGCGAAATCGCGATGGTGTTCCAGTCCTACGCGCTCTACCCGCACATGAATGTTGCCGCCAACATGGGCTTCGGCCTGCGGTTCGCCGGGACGCCCAGGGCGGAGATCGACGCCCGGGTCAACGAGGCCGCGCGCATCCTGCAGCTTGAGCCCCTGTTGAAGCGCAAGCCGCGCGAATTGTCGGGCGGCCAGCGCCAAAGGGTCGCCATCGGCCGGGCCATCGTTCGGAAGCCGCAAGTATTCCTGTTCGATGAGCCTCTTTCGAATCTTGACGCAGCCCTTCGCATCAACACCCGCGTCGAGATCGCCAAGCTCCACAAGCTGCTGAAGGCCACCATCGTTTATGTCACCCACGATCAGGTCGAAGCTATGACGCTTGCCGACAAGATCGTGGTGATGAACAGCGGCCGCATCGAGCAGCAGGGCAAGCCGCTAGACCTGTACTACAAGCCTGCCAATCTCTTCGTTGCGGGCTTCATAGGCTCGCCGGCCATGAACTTTCTCTCCGGAACAGTTGGTGATGGCTGCCTCGATCTGGGTGCAGCCGGAAAGCTGGCTTTGCCATCCCGTTCATCGGTGAGAAGCGGAGACAGGCTCACGCTGGGCGTGCGTCCCGAGCATTTACGTCTTGGTGGGAGTGGAGGCCTGGTGCTCAATGCGACGGTTGATCTCATCGAGCGCCTGGGGGAGACGGGTTTCGCGCATCTGAGACTTGCGACTGGCCACGTGGTGATCGCCGAAGTACGGGGCGAACCGAGCTTCCGAACCGGAGACAACGCAATCATTTCGCTCGACCCCGAACAGGTTCATTTGTTTGGCGCAGACGGCAACCGCCTTGCCTGACGGCGCTCGACGCAATTTCGGAACCTTCACTCACGGACGGCGTTCACATCGAACGAACGGAAAGGTTCGGTTCGGACGGCGTCAACGCTCAGAGGTGTTTCGATGTGCGACTATAGCCTGGAGAACAAGATCAGCCGAGCCGCAGAGGTCGGCGACAAGCTCGTCACTTGCAGCTTTCCGATGACGCCGACACGCGGATTTTGTGCCGAGAAGGAGCCAGGCATTGCCGTGTGCCTCTTGCCCGGCACCGAACTCGCCTTTGAAGGCCCCATCAGGCACAGTGGACTCTGGGGCCTCATCGTTGATCGTGTTCGTGCCAGGCTCGGCTACACGCTTGATGATGGCACGGTGGCGCGCTTCCGGCAGGTGGATCTCAACAATCCTCACACGCATCATGACTCGATCGAACTCGCCGACGGCCGAATCATCAAGCTGACGATGCTGCAGGTGGGCCAGCGCGCCCGCGTCCTGCAGCTGCCGGCCACCGGTGAACATGCCGGGCGTCCCGCGATGGCAAAGATGCTGCGCAAGGCCGTTGAACGCCATGAAGATGAACTGATGGCAGTTCGTTGATGAAAGCCCCGCTGTGACCGCAAGGTTACGGCCGTGCCATCCGGGTTGACGAGGAGGAGGCCCGGCAGGGGGCGACGGGCCATAACGTCCGGTATGTCCTGCTGTTCGGTCTCGGCGGCGTCATCATCGCATTCGTGATGATTCTGGCTTTGTTCTACCCCTCTGGCTCCTGGGCCGCGGATGGAACTTCCTGTTGATCCGGGCGTTGATTGTTTGATGATCGCCATTCGGGACGCATTGTTCCAATGACGTTTGGCGGTGGAGCAATTTGCCGTCGAGGAGCGCGGTGAGGAGGGTTTCCTTGGTGTCGCCGGGGCTGTCGGCAATCCGGCAAAGGACCTTCATCCGGAAAATGAATCTCCGTCAGGGCATAGCCCAGCGGCGAAGCAGGAGCAGTGCCAATGGTGCCACCCAGCGTTGAAGATGAGTGAGTCGCGCGAGTCGTCGCCAGCAGGCACGCACTATAATAGTGACAGTGGAGGATTCATGCGGCCTCCACGAGAATTTGTATGGGAGACGCAAGCCGTCAGCATAGCGCGCACTGTTCTTTACACGGTCTACGCCACCAGCGGCACGGTTCAGAGATCGGGAAACAGCGAGAAGGATCTTGGCATAGCCTCCAACGGGACGGTGGCCGCGTGGCCGAGGATGATCGCGGCGGAGGACCGCTCGCAATATGAAGACGCGCTACGCCGGTTGTCTCGTGCTTCTCCAGCGTTCGAAGTCGAATACAGGGTTCGCCATGCGCTGACGTCACGCGAGTTCTGGGTGCTCGATCGCGGACAGGCGGAGTTCGATGCGGACGGGAAGCTTGTCAGCATCACAGGCGCCATCATCGATGTATCGGCTCGCCATAGCGTCGAACGTGAACTGCGCAAGGCGGTGCGGCTGCGCACTGTCGTATTCGAGGCTGGCCGCATGGCCGCATGGCATTTCGATGCGGCAACGGGCCGCTTCACCTGTTCTGATGAACTTCTGGAATTGCTTGAGATCGACCGGGCTGGGTTTGACGATACGTCGCATGCCGTCGAGGCGGCAATTCATCCCGGTGACCGCGACGCCTGGCGGAGGTCACATGAGAGCACCGTCGCGCCCGGTGGCCGGATGGAAATCGAATTCCGGGTCATGCCCCGGCACGGCGGCATGCGCTGGCTTCTGTCACGCGGCGAGATCGTGCGAAACATCGATGGTGTTCCCCTCGAATCCTACGGTGTGATGATCGACATCACCGACCGGAAGGCCTCGGAAGAAGCCGGAGCCCGGCTGGCGGCCATTGTGGCGTCGTCTGAAGACGCGATCATCAGCAAGACGTTGTATGGCATGGTGACCAGCTGGAACAGGAGTGCGGAGCGGCTGTTCGGCCACACCGCCGGTGAAATGACCGGAGAGTCCATCCGGAAACTCATTCCCGATGAAATTGAACATGAGGAGATCAACATTCTCAGCACCATCCGGACGGGTCAGTCTATTCCGCCCTACGAGACGGTGCGCCGCCACAAGTCGGGCCGCATGATTCATGTTTCGATTTCTGTCTCGCCGATCCTGAACGCGCGGGGCGACGTGGTGGGGGCCTCGACAATTGCGCGCGACGTGACGGAGCGGCGGCTCCAGAACGAAAGGCTGCGCGAGAACGAGGCGCGGCTGCGGCTGGCTCTCAAGAGCGCCCGTGCTGGAGCATGGGATTATGACCTTGTTCGTGGCGAACTCCATTGGTCGCCGGAAATGTTCGCGCTCTATGGGCTCGATCCTGCGAAGGGACAGCCGACTCGTGAGGAAATGGCCGCCTGCATCGCACCGGCCCACAGAAGCCGCGCTCAGGCCGAGTTTTCAAAGGCCACGCTGCAAGGTGGCTCCTTCACGCTCGAGTTTCCCATCATCAGGCCTGACGGCTCGGAGATCTGGACGGCACTGGCGGGCGACGTCATCAAGGATGTGAATGGCCGGCCCGTCAGCGCCCGTGGCATTGACCAGGACATCACCGAGCGCAAGGGTTGGGAAGAGCGGCAGGCCATCCTGCTGCGGGAACTTTCACACCGGGTCAAGAACACGCTCGCGGTCATCCAGTCGGTGTCCCGGCAGACCTTGCGCCTGAGCGCCAGTCCAGCAGATTTCGTGAGGGCCTTCGAAGGCCGCATTCACAGCCTTGCGACCTCGCACAGCTTGCTGACGGAAGCCGACTGGGGTGGCGCAAGGGTCGATGCGATCATCCGCAACCAGACTGCTGGAATGGACAATGATTTTGGATCGCGCTTCAGGATGCGCGGGCCTGACGTGACTCTGACCGCCGAATCGGCCACGCAATTCGGTCTCGTCCTCCATGAGCTTGCAACCAATGCCCTGAAGTATGGTGCGCTGTCAGTCCCCGACGGTCATGTCGAGATTGAGTGGACCGCCACGAAGACCAGGCTCAGCCTGTGCTGGCGGGAATGCAACGGGCCTGTGATCGACGCGCCGCCAGAATATGAAGGGTTCGGTACGCTTCTCATCACCACCAGTGCGCTCAAGGTGGAACGCCAGTTCAAGCCCGCGGGACTTGTCTGCAAGCTGCAGTTGGCCCTCTGACCCGCGTGTTGCCTGCGGTCTCGCATCTGCGCGCAATGGTCTCGCGTTCAGCCCTTGACCGCCTTGGGCTGGCTTGTTCTATGCAGGTCGGAATGAACGAGAACAGCAACATGACAAGCACCAGCGATCACGGCATGCACGGGCATGGCCGTCATGGCCACGCTCATGACGACGGCATGGCCATCGATCCGGTCTGCGGCATGAAGGTCGATCCGCACACCTCGACTCTCAAGGCCGACCACGGCGGGCGCACCTATCACTTCTGCGCCCCGTCCTGCCGCACGAAGTTCATTGCGAACCCGCTCAAGTATCTGGAACCGGGCGATGCCGCGGCCGTGCCCGTGCCCGAGGGAACGATCTACACCTGTCCGATGCATCCGGAGATCCGCCAGGTCGGGCAGGGGTCATGCCCCATCTGCGGCATGGCGCTGGAACCTTTGCTCGCCACGGCCGAGGCGGGCCCCAATCACGAACTGATCGACTTCACGCACCGCTTCCGCATCGGACTGGCCCTCACGCTTCCCGTCTTTCTGCTGGAGATGGGCGGGCATCTTATCGATCTTCATGGCGTGATCGCCCAGCAGACGTCGAACTGGATTCAGTTGGTGCTCGCCACGCCCGTTGTGCTGTGGGCGGGCAAGCCCTTCTTCGAGCGCGGCTGGCAGTCGGTGAGAACCGGGCACCTCAACATGTTCACGCTGATCGCCATGGGCACCGGCGTGGCCTATGCCTACAGCTTCGTTGCGACCTTCGCACCGGGCATTTTCCCCGATGCCTTCCGGCAGCATGACGGGTCTGTGGCTGTCTATTTCGAGGCCGCCGCCGTCATCACCGTGCTGGTGCTCTTGGGCCAGATCCTTGAACTCCGCGCCCGCGACCAGACCTCGGGCGCCATCCGCGCGTTGCTCGATCTTGCACCGAAGATCGCGCGGCGGGTCGAGGACGACGGCACCGAGGACGACATCTCCATCGACCTCATTGGCGTGGGCGACCGCCTGCGCGTGAGGCCCGGCGAAAAAATCCCGGTCGATGGCGTGCTGGTCGAGGGCCATGTCGCGGTCGATGAATCGATGGTGACGGGCGAATCGATGCCGGTCACCAAGGAACCGGGATCGAAGGTCATCGGCGGCACGCTCAACGCGTCGGGCTCCTTCGTGATGACGGCAGAACGGGTCGGCCGCGACACCATGCTCGCGCGCATCGTGCAGATGGTGGCGGATGCGCAGCGGAGCCGGGCGCCGATCCAGCGGCTGGCCGATCAGGTCTCGGGCTGGTTCGTGCCTCTGGTCGTTCTCGTTGCCGTGGTTGCTTTCGCCTGCTGGGCCATGTGGGGGCCGGAGCCCCGACTCGCCTATGGCCTTGTCGCCGCCGTGGCTGTCCTCATCATCGCCTGTCCTTGCGCGCTCGGGCTGGCAACGCCGATGTCCATCATGGTGGGCGTCGGCCGCGGCGCACAGGCCGGCGTTCTCGTCCGCAATGCCGAGGCGCTGGAACGGCTTGAGAAGGTCGATACGCTGGTGATCGACAAGACCGGAACGCTGACCGAAGGACGGCCCGCCGTCACCCGCATCGTCGTCACCGAGGGTTTCGAGGAGACTGAAGTCCTGCGGCTTGCGGCCAGCGTGGAGCAGGCCAGCGAGCATCCGCTGGCCGCGGCCATCGTCGCAGCTGCAAAGGAGCGTTCGATCCCGCTGGCCAAGGTGATGGGATTTGATTCCCCGACCGGCAAGGGCGCCATCGGCATGGTCGAGCGCAAGCGCATTGTGCTCGGCAACGCCAGATTTCTCGATGAACTGAAGATTGATGCCAGCGCCCTCGCGACCGAAGCCGAGGCCCTGCGGCATGACGGCGCCACGGCGATCTTCGTCGCCATCAACGGCAAGCTCGCAGGCGCGCTTGCGATTGCCGACCCCGTGAAGGCCACGGCCGCCGAGGCCCTCGACCAGCTCCGCGCCGATGGCATCCGCATCGTGATGCTGACCGGCGACAATCGCACCACGGCAAACGCCATCGCCCGCAGGCTCGGCATATCGGATGTCGAGGCCGATGTGCTGCCCGATGGCAAGGCGGACGTGGTGGCGAAGTTCCGAAAGGCGGGTGGCGTTGTCGCGATGGCTGGCGATGGCGTGAACGACGCGCCCGCTCTCGCCGCCGCGGATGTCGGCATTGCCATGGGCACGGGGACCGATGTCGCCATGGAGAGCGCTGGCGTCACCTTGCTCAAGGGAGATCTGCGCGGCATCGTGCAGGCCCGCCGCCTGTCGCGGGCCACCATGTCGAACATCCGGCAGAACCTGTTCTTCGCGTTTCTCTACAATGCCGCCGGCGTGCCGGTGGCTGCCGGAATCCTCTATCCGGTCTTCGGCCTCCTGCTGTCGCCCGTCATTGCGGCTGCCGCCATGGCCCTGAGTTCGGTCAGCGTCGTCGGCAATGCGCTGCGGCTGAGGGCCGCAAAAATCTGAAGGAGGAAGCTGCCGGACTGCCTCACGGTCGCCATTAAGCATTTGTTTACTCTGAAACTTAAGCTATTCTTTTTACTACATCCGAGGGTTTTGCCGGAGGTGCTATTCTCGCTGGCCGCCAGACGCGTTAGATAGAAAATACAATTTGAATTGAACTGCCTCCCTGTGTGGCAAGAAAGCGGAAAGCACCATGAAGATCACTGTCATCGGCGCGGGTTATGTCGGCCTTGTCTCGGCGGCCTGCTTTTCGGATTTCGGTTATGAGGTGACTTGCGTCGATCGCGATGCGCGCAAGGTCGCGATGCTCGAGAATGGCAAGATCCCGATCTACGAGCAGGGCCTCGAGCCCATCGTCCAGAGCAACCGACAGGCGGGCCGTCTCGTCTTCACCGAGAACCTAAAGGAGGCCGTGGCCTCCGCCGACGTCGTGCTGATCGCGGTCGGAACGCCGACCCGCGAAGGCGAGGACGCCGCCGACCTTTCGTTTGTCTATGCCGCAGGCGAAGAGATCGCCAAGGCGATGAATGGCTTCACCGTCATCGTCACCAAGTCGACGGTTCCCGTGGGCACCGCCGCGAAGCTCCGCGAGATCATTTCCAAGGCCCGCCCCGACGGCGATTTCGAAGTCGCCTCCAACCCCGAGTTCATGCGTGAAGGCTCGGCGGTCGAGGACTTCCTGCGCCCCGACCGCGTGGTCATCGGTGTCAGCTCCGAGCGTGCCGAGGCGACGCTGCGCCAGCTCTACCGCCCGCTTGCGGCCAAGAACGTGCCGATCGTCGCCACCTCCTGCGAGGCGGCCGAGATCATCAAGTACGCGGCCAACACCTTCCTCGCCACCCGCATCGCCTTCGTCAACCAGCTCGCCGATCTGTGCGAGCGCGTCGGCGCCGACATCCAGGACGTGGCGCGCGGCATGGGCCTCGACAAGCGCATCGGCCTCCAGTTCCTCAGCCCCGGCCCCGGCTACGGCGGCTCGTGCTTCCCGAAGGACACCCGCGCACTGGCTGCCACCGCCCGCCAGTACGGCAATCCCTTCACCATCGTCGAGAACGTGATTTCGGCCAACGAGTCCCGCAAGCGCGACCTTGCCGACCGGATCCAGAAGGTCGTGGGCGGAACGCTCGCCGGCAAGAAGATCGCGCTGCTCGGCATCGCCTTCAAGGCGGAGACGGACGACATCCGCGATGCCGCGGCATTGACCGTCATCCCTGAACTGCAGCGCCGCGGTGCCGCAGTCGCGGCCTTCGACCCCGTGGCCATGGACAACGGCCGCCAGGCCTTCGACGAAGTGCAATGGTGCGCGGACGCCTACTCGGCGGCCATTGGTGCCGATGCCGTCGTGGTGCTCACCGAGTGGAACGTGTTCCGCGGGCTTGACCTGAAGCGCCTCGCCAAGGGCATGCGGCAGCCGGTGATGATCGACTTCCGCAATCTCTTCACGCTGGATGACGTCAAGGGCTCGCCCATGGCCTATCATTCGATCGGCCGCACCAGCCAGGTGCCGCCGGAGAGCCGCAGGGCCGACATCATCCCGTTCAAGTCGGGCACGGTGTAAGCCGCACATGCCGCGACTTTACGAAAGCCGGAAGCGCATCCTCGTCACCGGGGGTGCGGGCTTCCTCGGGTCGCACCTGATCGACCGGCTCATCGGCCAGGGCCATGAGGTGATCTGCGTCGACAACTTCTTCACGGGCACCAAGCGCAACGTCGAGCATCATCACGCGAATCCGCGATTCGAGGTCATCCGTCACGACGTCTGCTTTCCGCTGAAGGTGGAAGTCGACGAGATCTACAATCTCGCCTGCCCAGCCTCGCCGCCACACTACCAGCACAACCCCGTCTACACGATCAAGACGTCGTTCCTCGGGGCGATGAACATGCTGGGGCTGGCCAAGCGCCTCAAGTGCCGGATCTTCCAGGCCTCGACCAGCGAAGTCTATGGCGACCCGTCAATTCATCCGCAGGTCGAGAGCTATTGGGGCAACGTCAACCCCATCGGCACCCGCTCGTGCTACGACGAGGGCAAGCGCAGCGCCGAGACACTGTTCTTCGACTATCACCGCCAGCACGGCGTCGACATCAAGGTGGCGCGCATCTTCAACACCTATGGACCGCGTATGCACCCGCGGGACGGGCGCGTGGTGTCGAACTTCATCACGCAGGCGCTGGCCGGCGAAGACCTCACCATCTATGGCGATGGCTCGCAGACGCGCTCGTTCTGCTATGCCGACGACCTGGTCGAGGGCTTCCTCCGCCTCATGGCCTCCGACACGGCGGTGACTGGTCCCATCAACCTGGGCAATCCCGGCGAATTCACCATGCTGGAACTGGCCGAGCAGGTCCTGAGGCTCACGGGCTCGTCTTCGAAGATCACCCACAAGCCGCTGCCTGCGGACGACCCGAAACAGCGCCAGCCCGATATCACGCAGGCCCGCGTGAAGCTCGGATGGGAGCCGAAGGTCGATCTGTCGGAAGGCCTCAAGAGCACGATCGCCTATTTCCGCAATCTCGCCTGATCGTCCCTCAGGTCTTCAAGCCGGCCTCTGGCAACGCACCAGATTCGTGGTGCTTTGCAGAATCGGACAATCCCATGCGGGCCCGATCGCTCTGCACCTCCTGCCTCGCGCGCGTCGAACAGCTTCTCCCGGACTGAACGAACCGCACATCGGGGCGGGGGGTGGAGCGCAAGCATGCGCCTTGCTACACCGAACCAATTGGCAAGAGGTCGAGTCGGACATGGTAGAGCCTGGAACAATCGAGCATTTCGGACAGATCCTGTCGCATGTGGTGGCTCCTGCCTTCCTGCTGGGCGCCGTCGCGAGCTTCACGTCGATCCTGCTGGCGCGTGTCGAGAAAGTGCTGGACCGGATGCGTGTCATCAACGACATTCCCCCGGAGGGACATTCCAAGTCCGTGCTCAGGGCTGACATTCCACGGTTGAAGCGGCGCCTGCATCTGCTGAACAGTTCACTCTACCTGTCGATCTGGAGCGGCATTGTCGCGGGCGTGCTGATCATCGGCGCCTTCGTCGCCGCACTCCTCTCCATAACCCATGTCTGGGGCGCCGCCGTGGCCTTCACCCTGTCGATGGCGCTGCTCTGCCTTTCCCTTTTCGTCTTTGCCATGGAAGTCAGAATCAGCCTGAGCGAAAACGATCAACTCTGAGCGGGCCTGTTCGGGCCTGTGACGAAGGCCGCGCGCCGCGCGCGAATGCCAACCAGCAAGTATCGGAGAAGAATGCGCGCGATGGTGGCGGACGTGTCTCTGAATGCGCATGTTCGCATCAGGAGGTGGCCGGATCGCCCGATTTCCGCCATTTCCACGTTTGACAAGCTGTCATGTATTTGTGAAACGGGGCATGTTTTGTGTGGCGGCGTCAGTCCCCGGACGATTGCCATCAGCACACCGTCGCGCTCCGTTTGCCATGTGCTCATGATTTGCAAGGCCTGAAAGTGACCAGCGTGCAGAAGACCAAGGACCCCAACATCCTGCGTGGCCTCCAGTATTTCGAGGCCGTGGCGCGGCACCGTTCGCTGCGCCGCGCGGCGCAGGACCTTGGCGTCACCGAGAGCGCTGTCAGCCATCAGATGCGGCGCTTCTCCGATACCATCGGACAGCAACTCCTGATCAGGTCAGGCCGCGGCATAGCACTCACCGCGACGGGGGAGAGGCTGGCCGCGAAACTCGTCGAGGCCTTCGCAGGATTGGAATCCCTTGTGAGCGATCTCGCCGGCTCCGGCGAGCATGTGCTGCAGCTCGCCGTCTGCAGCAGCTTCGGCCCCGGCTGGCTGATCGGCCGGCTCGATGATTTTTATGAAGCCCATCCCCAGATCGACCTGCAGCTTCGCCTCTATGCGCAGGACCCGCTGCTGACCAACGAGGTGGCCGATGCCTTCGTCACCGCCTATCCGGTGAGGCCCGAACACGCGTCACTGAAGCTCAAGGACGAGCATCTGGTCGCGGTTCACGCCCCTTTGCCGGGGCGCCGGGAGGATCAGCGCTTCGCACTGATCACGACGGACATCGAGAAGGGCCGCGTGGGACAGGACTGGATCACCTTCTGCAAGAGGGCAGATCTGAAACTTGGCGATATTCAGCAGGGCCTATGGCGGCAGTGCTCGCATTACCTCCTGGCGCTTGAAATGGCGAAGAACGGCCAGGGCATCGCACTCGTGCCGGACTTTCTGGCCGAGCATGACCTGTGCGCCGGGTCGCTCGTTGCCTTTTCCGATGTCCGTCTGCCGTCGCACCGAACCTATCACCTGTGCTTCAGGAAAAGCCGCGCGCACGAACCGCAGCTCCAGGCGCTCGCCCGCTGGTTCCGCTCGCGGGTCGCTGAGGACAGGCCGCAGCCCATGACTGCGAACGCAACTGCAGCCCGCCGTTCAATCACTTTGGAGAGGCCGTCATGAACAGGAGAGACTTTTACAAGCTGGCAGGTGGTTCGCTGGTTTCGCTTGGCATCGGTGCCGGGTCAGCCCCAGCGCAGCTCGTCAGCAAGCATGCCGATCAACTCGAGAACGGTGAGTTCAACTGGTTCCCGGAGCGCTCGGCCTCCGGACCCATGCTGATCATCGTGTCGATTCCGGACCAGAAGGTTCATGTCTACCGGAACGGTGTCCGCATTGCGGCCTCGACCTGCTCGACCGGCAAGCCCGGCCACTCGACGCCGACGGGTGTGTTCAAGATTCTCCAGAAGGACAAGCATCACCACTCGTCCACCTACAACAATGCGCCGATGCCGAACATGAACCGGCTCACCTGGTCGGGGATAGCGCTTCATGCCGGGCAACTGCCCGGCTATCCCGCCTCGCATGGTTGCGTCAGGCTTCCCTTGCAGTTTTCCGAGATGCTGTTCGGCATCACGAGAAAGGGAATGACCGTCGTCATTGCAGACAACAAGTCCTTTCCATCGGGTGTTGTCCATCCCGGCATGGTGCTCGGCCAGTATGCCCGTAGCGAGTTTGACGCTGTCGACATGGCACTGAAGAAGAGTCAGTACAGCGAAGGCCGCAGTTCCGGCCACAAGGCGACGAGCGTGGTGGTGAGTGCGAAAGACAAGAGGATCACCGTGTTCGAGGACGACAGGATCGTGGCCTCTGGCGGCGTCAAGATCGTGGATGACCACAAGCCTCTGGCCAACCGCGCCTACATGCTGC
The DNA here is from genome assembly GCF_041738905.1 of Aestuariivirga sp. GTDB lineage: Bacteria > Pseudomonadota > Alphaproteobacteria > Rhizobiales > Aestuariivirgaceae > Aestuariivirga. The sequence goes on along the minus strand of NZ_JBGSOZ010000184.1, from coordinate 11,875 downwards.
ATGGCGCCGACTCCGGCACGAAGGACTTGCGCTGGACATCGATCGGCTATGGCAAGTCGGACCGCGAGGACATGTCAGCGCAACTGAGCCGCATCGAGGCCGAGCCCAGGGTGCGCGAGGAAGTGCGCAAGCGCCTGCACCACGGCATGACAATGGTGACCACCAACGAGAGTTCGACCGACGTCCACCGCAGCGGCGGAGACTTCGTGATCATCGACGGCATCTACTGATGCAATTCAACCCAGGAGGTTCGATCATGAGATTTTTTCTGGCGGCAATGGTCGCATTCGGCTTGTGGGCCGGAACGGCACCGGCTTTTGCAGATGGCGATATCCGGACGGAGCAGGTACAGTTCCCGCCGGGCGCGAGCGGCACGGTCATCCGCGACAGTATCAAAGGCCGCGAGTCGGTCTCCTACACGCTGTCCGCCCGGGCGGGGCAGGTCATGTCGGTCAGACTCGCTGCGAAGAACACCGCCACCTATTTCAACGTCTACGCGCCGGGAAAGGGCCCTGGCGATGAAGCCCTTGCGGTCAGCGAGATAACGGGCCCGATGGTGCCGGACCTCAACCAGTTCAAGGGCACGCTTCCCGAAACCGGGACCTACATCGTCTCGGTCTACCTCTATCGCAATGCTGCCCGCCGCAACGAGCGCTCGGACTATACGCTCGACATCGCAATCGCTGATGCGCCGGCCGAGACTGGCGCGGTGTCGGATGACTTTGCCGACAGTCTGTCTGGCGGCCCGGATTTCTGGGACGTGAGGGGACTCGCGGCCGGAAAGCTGCTCAACTTGCGGTCCGGTCCTTCCGTGAACGACGCCGTGGTCACGCGACTTGCCAATGGCATGGTGCTGCGGAACAAGGGCTGCCGCATGACGGGCAGCGAGCGCTGGTGCGCAGTGGAGCGCGCCGATGATGCCGCCGTCAAGGGTTGGGTCGCAGGGCGATTTCTCCGCGAGTCCAGCTACGTCGAGGGCGCCAACCAGTCGACGGACGCAATCGTTCCCGGCACAGACTTCAACGCCACCGGCAGCATTCCCTGCGCCCGTGACGCCGGCCAGCCAATGGGAAGCTGCGGCTTCGGCGTGAAGCGGCAGGGCAATGGTAGTGCAACTGTCACAGTGACGTGGCCCGATGGCGGCAGCCGCGTCATCGCCTTCGAGAACGGCACGGCGGTCCGCTATGACGAATCCCAAGCTGATGGCGGCGCAACGCTGCAAGTGACGCGAAACGCCGACCTGTCGATCATCACCATCGGTGATCAACGGTTCGAGATCCCGGATGCCGTGGTGTATGGAGGCTGATGCCACGCCTTCGCCGTCTCGCCAGTCCGCGACACGATTTGTCGCCCGCCTGTTTCAATTCAACCAAGGAGAAGACGATGAAGACCATTCTGATGGCCGGAGCCGCCGCAACCCTGTTCATGGCTCTTGCGAGCACGGCTCAGGCCAGCATGCCGGAGTTTCACGGGACGTGCCCGATGGGCGTCAAGATCGAGTCCGACAAGCACGCCAACGTTCTGATCAATGGCCACAAGGCGTCGGTGAAGAAGTTCAACGAGAACTATTGGGAAGCGAGGCACAACGATTTCATCCTCAGCATCGCCAAGGAAGGTTCCGAGGCGACCGTGACCTACACCGCCAAGGGCGGCGCCAATGGCGTCTGCACGGTCTCGTCCAAGCACGGCGCGTCTTCGGGCTCCGCTTCGAATGCCGGCGCCGGCATTCCGTCCGAGGACGAGCAGGCCTGCCTGCAGGCCGTATCCATCCAGACCAACAACGGTGACGTGACGCTTCTGCAAACTTCGTCCTCGGAGGCCAACAACGAGGTCATCATCGGGGTGGGGGCGAACAAGGCCAAGTGGAAGTGCCTCGTCAAGAACGGCCAGGTTGCCGAGGTCAGTTCCCTGACCGACGAGGGGGCTCTCTAGGCGCAGTCAGGGTGCAATGCGGCCTCGCTGCCCGTCTGGCGACGGGGCGCAGAGTCTTGGACAGGGCTCACACTTCTTTTCCAAATGTGGCGCAAATGTAGTATGGACCGGGCTCGTTCTGCCGTACCAACCACGTTGTGTGATGTTCAGATGCTGTTTTTCGCCTCGCGCCGGCTTCAATCGGCCTTGATGCTGTTGATTGTGACCGGGCCGCTCTTCGCCTGTGCGAGCCGGCCGGAGAGTGGCTACCTGACGCCTGTCGCCGGGAGCAGTTCCGTTACGTCCGAGCACACGATCCTGGTGGCGACGACACGCGAGCGCGACATGCGGCCTGGAACGCTGTTCAACGGCGAGCGGACAAGCAGCCTCGACCATGCGAGCATCACCGTCTCGGTTCCGCCCACCCATGTGCCCGGCAAGGTCGAATTGGCCTCCACCGCGCCCGGCAAGCCGGAATCCTCCTTTGTCGTGCGCGATGCCGCCTACATCGATGGCGATCAGGCCTTCATCCAGTCCCTGAACGCCCAACTGGCCCAGCGCCCCCCGGGAAGCCGGCGCGTGCTGCTGTTCATCCACGGCTACAACACCATGTTCGCCGAGGGCCTCTATCGCTTCACGCAGGTCGTTCACGATTCGAAGGCCGTCGCCGTGCCAGTCCTGTTCACCTGGGCCTCGCGCGGAAAAGTCTCTGAATATGTCTATGACAACAACAGCGCCACGGCCGCGCGCGACGACCTCGAGCATACGCTCCGTCTGATCCTCGCGAGCAATGCCGAGGAGGTCAACATCCTGGCCCATTCGATGGGGAACTGGGTCGCGGTCGAGGCATTCCGGCAGATCAAGATTTCCGGCAATCTGGAGAATACCGGCAAGATCGGCAGCGTCTTCCTGGCCTCTCCCGATATCGATCTGGATGTGTTCAAGACCCAGATGCGGCGAATCGGCCGGCCCGACAAGCCGGTCTACATCGTCATCTCGAAGGACGACGTGGCGCTTGGCTTCTCGAAATTCATCGCCGGCGGGCAAGTGCGCGTGGGCGATGCCACCAATGCGCAAGAACTGGCCGATCTCGGCGTCACGGTCATCGACCTGACCAACCTCGAGGGCGACGACGCAGCCAATCATGCCAAGTTCGCGCAGCTCGCCACGGTTGGGCCCGAACTCGGCAAGGTGCTGGGGAAGGGACTCGGCCAGAGCACCGCCCAGCGCCAGCAAACCGCAGGCGGCACCCTCGGCGCCATCCTGGGCGCGCCCATCCGGATTATCGCCGGGCAGTAATCACCCTGCGCCCTTAGCCCCACGGCTGAAAACGGACGTGACAAGCCCGATAACACATCAAGGCCAAAGCATGCCTTGATCGACGGATTGGATTTGAAGGGGAATGGTGCGCCCGCAGGACTCGAACCTGCGACCCCCGCATTACGAATTGGCATTTGGGCATTTCTACCATGTCATACCAGTGCTACGAAGTGATGCAACTCACTGTTCTGAGAGGTGGCTCGGCAAATCTGAACAGGGTGGATAAGCAGCTGGTCCCGCCATTGCTTGATCTGGTTCGGGTGGACATCGAACTCTTGCGATAGCTCAATCAAAGTCTTCTCGCCCTTGAAGGCAGCCAATGCCACCTTCGCCTTGAATGCAGGGCTATGATTCCGGCGCGGACTTCTGCTCATGTCCTTCTCCTCGCTCGCGGCAATCATGCCGCCATTGGTGCGGGTGTCATGTCCGATGATCTGCTTGATCTCGATCATCAAGCGGATCGGGCGCATTAACACGATGTTGCGGGCGTCCACGCCGGTTGAAAGCTTCTGCGACGTGGTCAGGATCGTCGGGATGGTCTTGTCATTGAAATGTCGCTGAAATGAAACGCGCAGATTATTTCCCGCCCCGCCTGCCGTCATCCACCGTCACTGGGGGGCAATAAGGCGGGGTCGCCACGAAAGAAAGATAGGCTTGCTCATGGCCGGCACGCACGAAGCGAACCCGGTCCTGGCAGACTTCAATACTCTTCATCCCTCTTGACCTCCATACCAACTTCCGAGTTGATTAAGAATTTTACTTGACATTTGCTATTTTCTGAGGGACACTTCTAATATGAGATGAAAACGGTTGGCTGAACCTCGGTAATCCGGGCTTCGTTCTGCCAAGCTCTCAAAATAAATCCGTTCTCGGAACCGGCTTGTTGCAAGATTGCTATGTGATGCCCTTTGGGTGCTTGCATTGCGTTTAAGCTTGCCTCCGTGTTCCTGCATTATTCCTCAATCAGTATTCAAACTGGCTCGACTCCTTCTGTTGCCGCGTGTGCATCGGGAGCGCTGAGCCGTTGTCTGTCGCAACGCCAAACGGGAGCGCAATCATGTTCACGTCCAACCTGTCGTTTACAAACAGCCTGTCTGTTTCCCAAACATTTGATCTCGATCTGCTGCTCGATACGGCGTTCGTAAAGGCGGCCTGCCAGGACCTGTTCGCGCCGGTGAGCTTCTGGGATGTTGACGGCGTCTGAGCAAATAGCTCTGATCGCGGCGCTGATGTTAAGGCGTTTGGCGTAGTGATTTTCGCTCTCCATGACCCACCTCAGTATTCTTGGGAAAGCATGATGGTAAGGACACGCACCGTCACCTTTGGATCGGCGGCATCCGGCGAGTGGTAGGTTCTGTGTCGGTCGTAGTAGTCGATCTTCCAGATGATCCGGTGACCCCCGACCTCCATGACGGCGCAGTCGTGCTCGCCCCAAGGATCATTGTCCGGTGTGAAGTCTGTGAAGGTCGAGATGGCCTTGAAGATCGCGTTCACCGTGGAAAGACCGAGGACAGCGATGCCATCGGTCATATGGACCAGGCCACCACTCATGGTGGTTCTGAGCCTGTCGTTGAGCTCGCGAATGCGGCATGTGCAGCCCATGCTGCCGTAGCCCTTGCATGCTTCGGACTGGCAGCCATTCTGGCGCCGACCAGCGTTCGTGATTTGTTCTGACGAAGGGCACAGTTTGTCATTGTCCATGTTGGTCATGGAATGCTCCTATTGACGATGTTGGGTTGGAGGGATCGGCTGGGAGATCGATTTCCCTTCGACACGCGTCAGCCGTCGCGTGGGAGGGTCTAGAAGGCCTCAAGAGCCGTCTATGGGTAGGAAGCGAGGGTTGGAACCCTTGGAAGCGGCTACATCAGCCGTACGAGCTTTCGCTGGGCAATGCCGTCGCCTTCGATGTAGCCCTCGGTCGTCTGGATTGACCGGTGACCGGCAAGAAGCTGGACGTCCCTCAAGGAGCCGCCAGCTCGATGCACTAGCTTCGCCGCATTGGTGATAAAGGTGCGGCGGCCCGAGTGCGACGAACACCCTTCGAGCCCCAGCTCAGCGTAGAGGGCATGGAACCAGTTCACAACCGCCTTGGGGCTCATGTGGCCGCCGCGCAGGGATCTGATGACTGGCCCTTCGGCTATAGACTTGCCCACAGTCTGGCGCTGGAGGCATTGGAGGGCTCTACGAATGTCCTCGTGCAGCGGCAGCCGCCGCCCTGAGCCGTATTTGGCCACTGCACCGGGGAGCTCGATGGTTTCGCCGATCTCGCCATTGCTGTCGGTGATCATGGCCCATGTGAGCTGGGCGATCTCGCCAGCTCGAAGCCCAGCCTTCACGCTGAGCAAGATCATCGTCTTGTTCCTCGCCCCATGCCGATGCTTCGCGACCCATGAGAGAGCGCGGCGCACGTCAGTGGGGCGGAGAACCTTTGCAGGTTGTCCGTTCACGACTGTCCTCAAGATGTGGTGATTTGTGCGATTTGCCGAGGGGTGGCCAAGATTGGGCCGAGCTACCCTAGCGTCACCACATTAGCAAATCGAGAGAATCGTGTCAAGCCATTGAAATACATAGATTCTATTGGCTTTCTTCTTTGAGTGAAGAACCATGAAGCTCTACTTCTGTGGCTATAAATCTAGGCTGTCCTTCGATTCTCAAAGCGTCCAAGTAGTCGGCCCACCATTGGATCATCTTGACCCTTTCTGTCATGGCCTCCCCGCGCCGATATGCTCGACGAACTGCGTCTTCGTCTTGGTGGGCTAGTTCCCGCTCGATCGCGTCAGATGAAAAGAGGTTGCTATCATTCAAGAATGTAGACGCAGTGGCCCTGAATCCGTGTGAGGTGGGCGTCTCGTTTGTCGTATCTTCAAATGCCAAGGTACCACATACCTACAGATATATCGACATTCCCTCCGATTGAAGGCGAATGATGCCGAACTCTGGCGAACGCAGAAATCCGATAATCGATTGAAATTGTTTGGGATTATAGATGTTGGCGAATGGTGCCGAACAGTGGACTGGTGCCGCTTGCAGGACTCGAACCTGCGACCCCCGCATTACGAATGCGGTGCTCTACCAACTGAGCTAAAGCGGCGCCGTCTGGTGCGGCGAACCGATAGACGGTTTCGGTTTCGATTTCAACCGTCTGCAGGAAGGGATTTTCGGGCGCCAGATTCCGGCGCATCGAAATCTTCTGGCAGGCCGGGATCGTCGGGCGGGCGCTGCGGAACCACCATCTTCGGTGCTTCGATTGCCTTTGGCGGTGCTGCAATCGCAACGGACTGCATGGCGGCGGGTGCCGCTGCCACGTCGGCTTCAAGCTGTTCCGGCATCTCGAAGGGCGCCTTCCATTCGCACGGCACGATTTCGCCCGAGACGGGAGACACGGGAGTCCAGCGCGGGCTGGCAACGCCATCTGACACCCAGATCGGGTCGCGCGGCGCGTGGAGTGCGCGGGCCAACCATTCGCGGGCCCGGCCCTTGTCACCCTGGGCTTCCTCGATATCGGCCATCAGTGCGCAGACGCGGGCTTGCGGGCGGTTCTCGGCATAAGGCTTTAGAGCGTCACGGGCCACGTCCCAGCGTTGCGCTTTCACCGCCGCCCTTGCCAGCGCTACGGCACCTTCGAGGCCGCCTTTATCCTCCTTCAGGAGGTCGCGGATACGCTCGTACCGGGCGTCCGGCCCGTCCGCTGGCAACAGGTGTGCCTGCACATCGGCCAACTCCGGGTGGGGCGAGACAACCCAGGTTTCCTTGATGATCTTGGACGCCTTGCGTTGCGAAGCCTGCGACACGAGCACGCGCGCGGCGACAACCGCCGCGGGCACCAGTGCGGGATCGAGCTTGTGGGCCTTCAGCGCCAGATCGAGAGCTTGCGGCTTGTTTGAATCTTCAAGTGCAAGCGCCTGCGCGGCCAGCATGGCGGCCTGCTTCTTGTTGCCTTCGGGTGCCGGCAGAAGGCCGGATTTCACCTGCTGGGCCAAAGTCGCCGATGCGGCGCTCCAGTCCTTGGCGGCGGATTGAAGCTGCAGCACCGCCGTCGAGGCCCATGCCAGGCGCGGGTTGAGAGCCAGAGCGCGCTCGGCATGCCGCCGCGCCGTGCCGATGTCGCCTGACTGGCGGGCTTCCGCGAACAGGCCGCGAAGACCCAGCGCTTCGGTGTCGGGCGATTTCGTCATCGCTTCGAAGATGCGTTTTACCGAGGCGCGATCACCCTTCAACTGGGCAGCTTGTGCCGCCAGCACATTGACCAGGGGCTCATCGGAAAGTGAATTACCAGCGATGGCCGCGTGCTTGGCGGCTGCCACCGCATCGCCCGCACCCGCCGCGATGATGCCGCGTGACAGCGATTCATAGCCCTTGCGGTTCTTGCGGAACGTCCAGTAGCGCCCGACGGCCTGCGGGCTGCTCCACAGCCGGCGGAACAGGCTCCACACGAACCAGATGGCGACGACGGCCAAAACCGCCAGCACCACGCCGGCGATGAAGCTCATCTCGATCTCGCGGCCAAGCCAGCGGACGGTAAGGGTGCCGGGCCGGTCGGCGATCCAGGCAAATCCCGCGGCGAGCAGCACCAGAAGCAGGAAGCGCCACAGAAGCTTGATCATGGATTGCCTCCCAGCGCGGTGATCTGGCGGAGCACCGCCTCAGAGACCTGGTTGGCGGCGGCTTCGAGCTGCAGGCGGGCGGCGGCCCGCTCGCGCCACTGGGTCAGTGCCATGGGCTTCTCGCCCTCGGCGGCGTCCACAACCGAAATCGCCTGGGTGAGGTCGCCTGCCTCGGCGAAGGCCGCGGCCTTCTCGGCCAATTGCGGCCAGTCGGCCTCGCCGATCTCGCGTATCGAGATGATGCCGGAGAGTGATTCGAGCAGCGTGTCCCAATAGCTGTCGCTGGCGGGTGCTGGGGCCTCGGGCTGCGGCAGGGCGGGGATAGCGGCGCGAAGCTCCTTGGCAAGTCCTTCCGCCGTGGGCAGGCCGTCGGCCGCATTGGTGGCAAGTACATCGAGCCCGGCTGCGGCCGGAACCATGCGGGAGATGCGATCAAACTCGGGCGCGAAGCCAGTCCCGGCGGCGATCTTGGCCTTGAGGTCGGACAGCGCCTGCGACAACGTCGCGGTCACGGAAGCCTTGTCACCGCCGCCCTCTGAGGTTTTCAAGCTGGCCACGTCCTTTTCCAGCGCATCGAGGCGCTGGCCCAGGGCGACCAAGGCTGCCGGATCGGCCGTGCCGCCCGTGCCTGTTCCTGAACCCGGTGCCGATACACTCTTGAGCAGGGCATCGAGGTCGGCCTTGGCCTTGTTCACCGCGTCTTCGGCGGCGGCGATGCGCTGGTCCACGCCATCGATGCGCGCGGAGATATCCGTGAGGCCGGAGGCCGTGGACTGGACGTCGGATTTCAGGGCTTCGGCAGCCTGCGCCGCAGCCTTGGCGGATTGGTCGGCGGCGGCGATCTGGTCCTTCAGGGAATTGCCATTCGCTTCCAGCGTGTCGAGACGCACCTGCAAGGCCTTGATCTCGTTCGTGGGGAAATAGCTCGACAGCACGTCACGGTAGAGCCATCCACCGCCGATCGCGCCAAGGATAAGCGCGGCGATGATCCAGCCGGCAGCGCCGCGGGCTTTTTTCCGGGGTTGGACAGGAGGCGGCGGGGGTGGAGGAGGGGGCGGCGGGGGTGGAGGCGCGGAAATGTCTGCGTCTCGCTCCCGCTCCGGTTCTTCAGGATCGGGCTTGTTCTCCACGGTGTCGGGGGCGATATCCTCGACCTCCGGCCGGGACTCATCGATCCCGGTCCTGATGTCTTCCGGCTTGATCTCCTCGGCCACGAGGTCGATCACCTGCGGCTTCGCCGCGTTGCCGTCGTCTTCGGATTTCTGATCGGTCATGTTCAACGGCCTAAAGGGTTCACCGCGTTTGATCAAGCAGGGCCAACATCGCAGCCTCATCGGGTGACGTTGCGACCACTTTCTTCCAAGCCTCGGGCAGGACTGCGGCAACATTGCGTGAGAGGCAGAGGTGTTGGATTTCTGCAGCCTGGGTGCCGAGGATTTCAGCTTCGACCAGGCCGCGCCAGATTTTCGCGCTGCGCGGAGAGTATAGCATCACGGCATCGATTTGGCCGTTGCGGATCGCGTCACCGATTTCGCCCAGTGCCTGAGCCGGCACTGCGTCATAGAGAACAATCCGATGGCATGCAAAGCCCGCTTCCTTGAGTTGCGCTTCGAGATCGCCCGCCGTTTCCGCGCCCGAAAGATAGAGGATAGGACCTTGAGCCGGGTCAAGCTCATTGCGGATGAAGGCGGCGAGGCCGTTGACGTCGCCGCCATGGGCTTCCGCAGCAAGGCCAGCCGCAAGGGCCGCCTTCAGCGATTGCGGTCCGACCGTCAGTGTACGGATGGAAGCGAGGCCGTGTGCTTCGGGAAGCGCGCGGATACCGTTGGCGCTGGTCACGGCGACGGCCTGCCACGGCAGGGAGGGGATCGTGACGTTGTCTCGCGGTTTGATCGCCAGCAGCGGCGTCACCGTCACGTCATGGCCCAAGGCTTCGAGCCTGGCGCGCAATGGCCCTGCGTCTTCCTCCGGCCGCGTGACCGCGATCCGCATCAGAAGGCGATGAGGCCGCCGCCATCGGCCTTCACTTGTTCACCTGCCTCGCGCCCCATGCGTTCGGCATCGGCGGGAGAGCCAGCGCGCGTAGTCTCGAAGCAAAAGGCGCCGTCGAGTGTCAGGGCATGGCCACGGAATTTCACCTGTCCATTTTCGATCAAGGCATGACCGGCGAGCGGCGTGCGGCACGACCCGTCGAGTGCAGCGAGGAAGGCACGCTCGCAATTGACGGCAATGGCGGATGCCTCGTGGTTGATCGGCGCCAGCAGCGCGCGGGTGGCCTCGTCGTCCGCGCGCGTCTCGATGCCGATGCAGCCCTGCGCCACGGCGGGGAGCATCACGTCGATGGGAACGAGCGAGGTGATCCTGTCCTTCAAGCCCAGCCGGTTGAGGCCTGCCGAGGCCAGGAATGTCGCCTGCGCCACACCGTCCTCGAGCTTCTTGAGCCGGGTTTCGACATTGCCGCGAAACTGGATGACCTCGATATCGGGCCGGAGCCGCTTCAGTTGTGCCGCGCGGCGCACCGAGGAGGAGCCGACAACGGCGCCCTTGGCGAGATCATCGATCGACTTCGCCACGGGGCTCAGGAATGCATCGCGCGGATCCTCGCGCGGCAGCAGCGCCGCCATGACGAGGCCATCGGGCAGACGCGCCGGCATGTCCTTCATCGAGTGCACCGCGAGGTGGATGCTTCCCTCGAACAGCGCCTCCTCGATTTCCTTGGTGAAAAGGCCCTTGCCGCCGATCTCAGCCAATGGCCGGTCGCGCACGCGGTCGCCGGTCGTTGTGATGACGACAATCTCGATGTCATCGTCAGAAAGCCCGTGGGCGGCCATGAGGCGGCTCTTCGTTTCGTTCGCCTGGTAGAGGGCGAGGGGAGAGCCACGGGTACCAATCTTCAGCTTCGGCATTTGCAAGTCTGTTCCGGCGGATGCTACAGGGTCGGGCATCTTTAGCCGCAAACCCCGGTGCCGTCACCCGTTCCATGAAGCAAGGCCACACATACATTCTCGGGATCGAGACATCCTGCGACGAGACAGCGGCGTCCGTCATCCGCCGCGATGCGGAGGGCGAAGGTGAAATCCTTTCCAACATCGTGCTCTCGCAGTTGAAAGACCATGCGCCCTATGGGGGCGTGGTGCCGGAGATTGCGGCCCGCGCCCACATCGAGCACCTCGACAAGCTGGTGAGCCGGGCAATGGAGGAAGCGGGCCCGGGATTCGCCGATCTCGATGGGATCGCGGCGACAGCCGGGCCTGGGCTCCTGGGCGGCGTCATCGTCGGTCTCACCATGGCCAAGGGCATAGCACTTGCTCACGGCAAGCCGCTGCTGGCGGTGAACCACCTCGAAGGCCATGCGCTGACGGCAAGGCTTCTGCAGAAGGTGAATTTCCCCTATCTCCTGCTGCTCATCTCCGGTGGCCATACCCAGTTCCAGATCGTCGAGGGTGTCGGCCGCTATCATCGGCTGGGCACGACGATTGACGATGCGCTGGGCGAGGCCTTCGACAAGGTGGCGAAGCTTCTGGGGCTCGGATATCCGGGCGGGCCGCAGGTCGAGGCGCTTGCACGCCGTGGCAACCCGGAGCGCTTCGCGTTTCCGCGCCCGCTGAAGGGCCGCAAGGACTGCAATTTCTCCTTCTCCGGCCTCAAGACCTCGGTCCGCGAGACGGTGAATGATCTGGGCACCCTGACGGATCAGGATGTCGCCGATATCTGCGCGAGCTTCGAGGCGGCGGTGGCCGAGACCATGACCGACCGGCTCAAGATGGCCGTAACACTCTTCCGCGAAGCTCATCCAGCCGTCGAAAGGCCAGCCCTGATCGTGGCAGGCGGGGTCGCGGCCAACGCGAAGCTGAAGACGGTGTTCGAGCAAGCGGCCGAGCGCCACGGCCTCGACCTCATCGTGCCGCCGCCAAGGCTGTGTACCGACAATGCCGCCATGATCGCCTGGGCCGGAGCCGAACGCCTGGCGCTTGGTCTTGTCGATGATCTGGGCGTCGCCGCCCGCGCCCGCTGGCCGCTCGACCAGGCTCAGGCGCCTG